>NZ_CP101459.1:0-300000 GCF_024362525.1 Natrononativus amylolyticus | reverse complement strand
GACTGTCCCTGTTTCTGGCGACGCCCGAGTCCGGCACCCGGCAGATCGTCGTCATCAACTTGGTGCTCATCGTGGGCTTTCTCACCGTTCTCGGGTTCACGATCCGGACGTGTCGGCAGGGCGATTACTGATCTGCGGAACACGCCGCTGCCGTGGGACTTAATACCGCACTCGCGTATTGGTTTACCATCGGATGATAGACAGTCACTTTCACCTGTGGACAGAGGACAACTCCACGCCCGAAAAACGGGCCGAGCGGGCGGAAATCGTCGGGGAGCAGGCGGCCGCCCTCGGCGTCGAGCGAATCGCGCTCATCGGCGAGCGCGGCGAGAGCGTCGCGGAGTGTCGGGAGAACAACCGCACCGTCGGCAAGTACGTCGAGGAGTACCCCGACCTGTTCTACGGGTGGGCGCGAGCGAACCCCAAGTGGGGCGAGGAGGGCGTCGCGGAGTTCCGGCGAGCCGTCGAGGAGGACGGCCTGATCGGACTCAAGCTGTACGCGCAGGTGTACCTCGACGATCCGCGGGTCGAACCGTTCGCCGAGGCGGCCGTCGAGATGGACGTCCCGATCCTCTCGCACGTCTCCCAGCGCAACGAGCCGTTCGAGAGTCTCGAGGCGGAGTCTTACTCCGAGCACGTCGTCGGCCTCGCCGAGAAGTTCCCCGATCTCAAACTGCTCTCGGCGCACATCGGCGGCGGCGGCCACTGGGAACACCGGATCAAGAACATCCAGGACTACGACAACGTCTACCTCGATACGAGCGGCTCGGTCTGCGACCACGGCTCCCTCGAGATGGCCGCGGAGTATCTCGGCACCGACCGGCTCGTCTTCGGCACCGACACCTGGTTCCTGCCCGGCGTCGGAAAGCTCCGGGGAGCGGACCTCACCCCGGAGGAGAAAGCCGACATCGCGTACAACTTCGAGAACCTGATTCCCGAAACGGTTCCGAACAAGCTCTCAGCGGACGCCGTGGCGGCGGGGATCGACCGCGCACGGAGCCACTTCGAGGAGCGCGCACAGCCCCGGGAGGAGACGATCGTCGACGCCAACGCCTACCTCGGCGAGTTCCCGTGGCGGCCGATCGACGCCGAGCCCGACGAACTGCTCGCGAAGATGGACGAGAAGGGGGTCGACAGGGCCGTCGTCTCCTCGCTCGACGCCGTCTTCTACCGGGACGTCCACCGGGGCAACGAGGAGCTCGCGGCCGCGATCGAGGACCACGAGGACCGGTTTATCCCGTTCGCGACGATCGACCCGACGTTCCCCGGCTGGCGGAAGGACCTCCGCGAGAGCGTCGAGGAACTCGGAATGAAGGGCGTGCGACTCTTTCCGGCCTACCACGACTACGACATCGACGACGACGCGGTCGTCGAACTGCTCGAGGCCTGCGCCGACTACGACGTTCCCGCGATGTTCGTCGCGACCCTCGAGGACAAGCGCCAGCGCCACCCCCGGTTCAAGCTCCGCGACCACGACGACATCCGGAACAAACACTGGGGCGCGGGACACGTCGAGGCGTTGATCGACGCCCTCACGCGGGCGCCGGAGACGGACGTGATCATCGCCAACGGGTGGGGAAGCGCCCCGGAGATCATCAGGGAGGTGGCGACCTCGTACCCGAGCGGCGTCCGTCTCAACAACTTCGTCCGGGAGGGACAGACGCTGTTCGTCCTCGACGATCTGTTCATGTTCTTCCGGTATCAGGGCGCCGACCTCGTCGACGAACTCGGCGTCGACCGGCTCGTTACCGGCCCGAAGCTGCCGATGCTGTACTTCGACTCCCACTACATCTACACCGAGAACCTCCCGGTGAGCGAAGACGACAAAGACCGGGTTCGCAGCGAGAACGTCCTGTCGCTGCTCGAGTGATCGACTGGCGGCCGTAAACGCCCCCTCTCCGCTCCGACGCAGATACACCGGAAGTACGGCTGCCGATCGACCGTCGATGCGGCGTCCGCATCCCATAGAGCTTTGCGTTCGCTTCGACAGCACTCGGTATGGTCAGCGACCCTCGGCTCGGACTCGTCGGCGCGGGGTCACGCGGGAGCGCCCACATCGCCGAAATCTACCGACTCAGGCGTCAAAATCACCTCGGGAGCGACGCGGGCGACGGCGTCCTGAACAGTCCTCAGCCGCTGTACGAGACATACGCAGCCGATCACCCCGAGTGGGTCGAGGACGTCTCCGACCTGCAGCCGACAGTGAGCGCCGTCTTCGATCCGTCAGCGGACGCACGGCAGGCGGCTGCGGCCGTCTGTCGAGACGGCGGCGACGACCCCGACCTCTTCGAGACGTACGAGGCGTTTCTGGAGCGAGGGGAGTACGACGCCGTCGTCGTCGCCTCGCCGAACGACACGCACGTAGAGCTCGCGGTTCCGTTGCTCGAGCGCGGCGTCGACGTGCTGTGTGAGAAGCCGCTGGCGACCACGCTCGAGGACCACGACCGCCTGGAGGCGGCGGTCAGGGAGTCGGAAGGGCTGTTCTACCCGGGGTTCAACATGCGCTCGCTTCCCTACTACCGCCGCCTCGTCGAGCTGGTCGCGGAGGGCGCGATCGGATCGCTCGGGATGATCTCCTGTCGGGAGGTTCGAATGCCGTTTCCGGACGGCCACTACTACACGCAGGCCGAAAGCGGCGGGTCGCTACTCGAGAAGAACTGCCACGACTTCGATCTGATGAACTGGGTCACGGGTGCGGATCCGGTTCGCGTCTGCGCGTTCGGCGGCCAGGACGTGTTCACCGAGGGGACCGACGTGAACGACCACGCGGTCGTAATCGTCGAGTACGAAAACGGCGTCCGAGCCAGTCTCGATCTCTGCCTGTACGCGCCGTACGGCGACTGGCACCCGGAGTTTCACGGCCGTCGTGACTATCAGTTTCGCGGTACCGAAGGAATCCTCGCCAGCGCGTCGGACGGCTCGGACGCCTGGGAGCTGTACGCCCGCAGGCGGCGCGAAACGTACGAAACCGGCGGCTTCGCCGGCGGACACGGCGGTGGAGACTACCTCCAGATGCGAACCTTCCTGCGGTGTCTCCAGGGCCGCACGGAGCCGCCGGCGACCGTGACGGACGCCAAGCGCGCGGCGGCGATCGCGCTGGGGGCCGAGCGGTCGATCCGCGAGAGCGAGATCGTCGGGATAGACTCCCGGTACGACCTGCGGTAAGGCGCCCCGCCCTTTCGCTCGCGCTGGCTCGCTGGCCTCGTCTCGAGTGCGGGGTGTCCGACGCCGAATCGGCAGTTCGTCGGTCGCTGCTGCGATCGCCGGCGCGTCTTCGCGTGACGGTCGTGAGAGTCACCGATTCCGATGAATTTATTTGGCTCGTACATATTTTCAGTGGTATGTCAACACAAACCGACCGATCCGTGTGGGACCAGTTCAAGGCGATGGGGCCGGCGCTGGTACTGGCCGCCGTCGTCGTCGGCCCGGGGAGCATCGCGCTGTCGACGATCGCAGGAAGCCTGTACGGCTACCAGCTCCTCTGGGTGCCGGTGATCGCGACGGTCTTCATGATCACCTACACCTGGATGGCCGCGCGGATCGGGCTGGTCACCGGCGACACGCTGTTTCAGGCGACTCGCGAGAAGTTCGGAACCGTCGTCGCCCTCGCCGGCGGATTCTTCGGGTTCGTCACCATCCTCGCC
Source organism: Natrononativus amylolyticus (assembly GCF_024362525.1). Taxonomy (GTDB): domain Archaea; phylum Halobacteriota; class Halobacteria; order Halobacteriales; family Natrialbaceae; genus Natrononativus; species Natrononativus amylolyticus. Next base: position 296,356 of record NZ_CP101459.1, on the reverse strand, counting down.
TTCCAGGCGGGGAACAACGCGGGAATCGGGTTCGCCTCGAACGCGCTCTTCGGCTACGACGTCAGGCTGTGGGCCGCCGTCTTTTCGGCCGCGGCGATCGGGTTCATCTGGCTCCCCGACCTGTACGACAAGATCGAACTCCTCGTGAAGTTCACCGTCGGGGTCATGATCGTCGCGTTCTTCGGGACGCTCGCGATCGTCGGCGTCGACGTCGGCGACGCCGCGACCGGACTCGTGCCGTCGTTCCCCGACGTCGACAGCGTCTTCCTCTCGCTGGGTATGGCGGCGACGACGTTCTCGATCGCGGCCGCGGTCTACCAGTCTCACCTGATGAAAGAGAAGGACTGGGGGCCCGAGGAGCTGTCACAGCAGGGCTTCGACAGTATCCTCGGAATCGCCGTTCTCGGACTCATCGCGACGGTCGTCCTCTTGACCAGCGCGAGCGTGATCCACGGGGAGGCCGACCCGGTGTTCTCCGCCGAGGGGATGGCCGCCCAGCTCGAGCCCCTCGCCGGTCCGGTCGCGTTCTACCTCTTCACGCTCGGCTTCTTCTTCGCGGCGCTCTCCTCGCTCGTCGTCAACGCGCTCATCGGCGCCACCCTGCTGGTCGACGGCTACGGCGGCAACCCGTCGATGGACGGCCGTCCGGTCAAGCAGTGGTCCTCGATCGCGATCCTGATCGGGCTGGCCGTCGTCCTCGTCTTCCGGGAGGACCCGATCGAACTCCTCCGGGTCGCCCAGGCCTCCGCGGTCGTGGCGTTCCCGATCCTCGGGTTCCTCGTGCTCTCGATCGCGAGCGACTCGGAGTTCATGGGCGAGCACGCGAACGGGATCGGCGCGAACGCCCTCGGCCTGATCGGCTACCTCGCCATCATCGGCATCGTGATCAACTACCTCCGCGAGGTCGCCCTCGAGATCGGCCTGCTGTAGCGACCGACCGCACGTCTCGAGGCTCGAGCACCCCTGTTCTCCGGACCCCCGACTCGAACGAGCGGTGTCGGGTGATTTTATACCCGCGCCCTCGAGTGTGGTGCCATGACACGGGTCTTGACGATCGGCGGCGCACGGTTCATGGGTCGGTTCACGGTCGAGGAGTTCCGCGACCGCGGCGACGACGTGACGCTCTTTACGCGCGGCAACACGCCGATCCCGTTCGACGAAGACGACGTCGGTCACGTCGAGGGTGATCGCCGGGACGAGGCGGCCCTTCGGGCGGCCACTGAGGCGGTCGATCCCGACGTCGTGATCGACTTCGCCGGGTTCTACCCCGAGGACGTTCGAACGGCTCTCGACGTCTTCAGCGACATCGACACCTACGTGTTCGTCTCGAGTACCAGCGCCTACCGGCTCGGCTCCACCGTCCCGATCCGTGAGGGGCGGACGCCCCTCGAGCCCTGCTCGCCCGAGCAGGCCGTCGACGACACGATGGAGAGCTACGGGCCGCGAAAGGCCGAGTGCGACCGGCTGCTCCTCGAGGCCGACGTCGACGCCAGAATCGTCCGGCCGACGGCAATCTACGGGCCGTACGACCCCACCGGCAGGCTCGGCTACTGGATCGACCGCGTGCGGACCCACGACCGGATCGTCGTCCCGGGGGGCGACTACCTGATTCAAGGAGAGAGTCCCGCCGTTTACGGCGGGCGTGAATCCGACAACTGCCGAATAACCGCCGACGCCGCTCAGTCCGGGGTATCCAAGTCGTCGGCCGCGTGGACAAGCATCCCACGCCACGTTAGCCCGTACTTGTTCTTCACGTCTTTCAGCCGCTCGTACTGTTCCTCGTCCGGCACTTCGATGTGAATGTTCGTCACAACTCAGTCTATGGATAACCATAGACTTATGTTTTGCCATCCCGTAGGAGTGGTTGATGAAGCGGACCAACACGTTCGACGTGGTTTCTCAGTCCCACGCGGACGAGGAGTTGCTTCGACGCCTGTTGGACGCTTCTGCCGCTCTCTGGAACGAGATAAATTACGAGCGCCGCGAGAACTACGCAGACCCCGACGCGGACGTGTGGGACATCAGCGAGTATCGCGGACGCTACGGCGGTGTCCTCGGCGCGTCAACCGTTCAGCAAATCGAACGGAAGAACCGCGAAGTGTGGAGGTCGTTCTTCGCACTCCAAAAGAAGGGTGAAGCCAACGGCAAGCCCGGCTTCTGGGGCAACGCCGAGGACGACCGCGAACTCCGAACGTACATCCGAAACACGTCGTACTCGGTCGAATGGGGCGAATACTCCCGACTCGAAATCCTCGTCGGCCAAGACCTGAAAGACGAGTACGGCCTTGGACACCGCGAGAGGCTTCGACTCGAAGTCCGGGGCGACCCCAACTGGAAGCAGTACGACAAGCAGGGCCGGTTAGAGTTGTTCTGGGACGAACAAGCACAGACATTCAGAGCCTTTCAGCCAGTCACTATCGACAATCCTCGACTGGCACACCCACTGGCCGACGAAACGGCCGCTTTGGATATTGGTGCGAACAACCTCGTCGCCTGTACGACCACGACCGGCACGCAACTGCTGTACGAAGGGCGCGACCTGTTCGAGCGGTTCCGCGAGACGACGCGAGAAATCGCCCGGTTGCAGTCGCTCTTGGACGACGGACGGTACAGCAGTCATCGGATACGCTCGCTATACCGAAGCCGGACAAGACGTCGCGACCACGCCCAAGACGCGCTCGCACGCGACCTCATTGAACGGTTGCACGCCGAAGGCGTCTCCACGGTGTACGTCGGGGCGTTAACGGACGTACTCGATACGCATTGGTCGGTTCGGGCCAACGAGAAAACGCACAACTTCTGGGCGTTCCGGGCGTTCATCAAGCGCCTCGCGTGTACCGCCGAGGAGTACGGTATATCCGTAGAGATTCGCTCGGAAGCGTGGACAAGCCAAGAGTGTCCGAACTGTGGTTCGACCGACCGGACGACACGCCACCGAGACACGCTCACGTGTCCGTGCGGCTTCGAGAGCCACGCAGACCTCACCGCAAGCGAGACGTTCCTGAGGCGGCAGACGACGGTAACACGGCCGATGGCACGGCCTGTATGCCTCAAGGACGACCATACTTGGTCGGAGTCACCACGCTCTCACCGTCCCAACGAGGAGCATACGAACCCGCAAGTTGCCTCAGTGGGTCGGTAAGCGATACCCCGCGCGAGGAAACCCCGGCGTTTACGCCGGGGAGGATGTCATCCCTACGTCGTGTCGACGGAGAAACTCGCGGGCCTCGGCTGGTCGTCGACGCCGCTCGAGGAAGGGATCGAACGGGCGGTCGAGGATCACCTCGAGCGAACCCCCGACATCGACGAGCACGGCCCCGACCGGGCGCTCGAGGAGCGCCTCCTCGCGGTCGCAGGCGGTGACGTCCGGTTGATCGACGGATCGTAACCTCGGCTTCACGGGGGTTCGGGGGCTCACCCCAAGCGGGACCTGCCCTCGACCCAGACCGCCGGCAGCGTAACGTTCCACCGTTTCATTCGCTGTATTAATCGGTTTCGCGGCGACCGCTTCCCAAAGGTATTTTTCTCGGGGCTCTCCATTGCAGAGCATGGCGAATCCATCGGTACGGAGACGGACGTTTATCGTCGGTGCAGTTACGGCGACCGTCGCGCTAGCCGGCTGTGGCGACGACGAGGGAGCCGACGACGATCAAGCGGAGAACGAAACCGACGACGAGGAAACCGAAGAACAGGCGGAGGTCGAGGAGGAGCCCGAAACGCGGCTCATCGTCCACCTCGAGAACGAGGACGGCGATCCGGTTTCTTCCGGCGTCGAGGTCACTATCGTACCCGACGAGGGCGTTTCGACGTACACCTACCGCGAGGACATCGAGGACGGCACGATCGTCGATATGGACGTTCCGGGAACGACGGTCGAGCCGGGCGAGTACACGGTCACCGCGGAGGGTGAGGAGTTCGAAACGGTCGAAGAGACCGTGACGGTCGAGGAGAACGAGGAGACCGAGGTAACGCTCGTCCTCGAGGGGGCACCCGGAGACGACGAGGAGGCTCCCGACGACGAGGCCGCTGACGGCGACGAGGACGAAGAAGACGACGGCGAGGAGGACGGAGAAGACGACAGTGAGGAGGGCGACGGTGGTGACGACGCGGACGACTGAGGCCCGGTCGTAGCGTTCGGGTCCCGGATTCTCTCGTCCGGGCACGCTGTTTACCGGTCCTAAACAGTTATGTGAGCGGGCGCCTAACACGCCTCCCATGGGAGCAAAATCGGGGTCGCCTGACGGCAAAAAACGAATCCAGTCGGTCCAAACCACACTGGAAATCTTCGAGGCGCTCCGGACAATGGGCGGAGCGGGTGTGACGGAAATCGCCAGGACGGTCGGCGTCACCAAGGGGACCGTGCACAACCACTTGGCGACGCTCGAGGCCGACGGCTACGTCGTCCAGACGGAAGACGAGTCGTACCACCTGGGGCTTCGATTTCTCGACATCGCCCACCACGCCAAGATGCGAGTGCCGGTGTTGGAACTCGCACGAACCGAGGTCACGAAGCTCGCGGAGAAGAGCGGCGAGATGGCGCTGTTTACCGTAGAGGAACACGGGATGGGCGTCTGCCTGTACGTCGCGTACGGGGAGCAGGCGGTACAGACGCCGCTGTACGTCGGCCACCGAAGCCAGCTTCACCACACGGCGGTCGGCAAAGCGATTCTGGCGCACCTGCCCGAAGAGCGGGTCGCGGAGATCATCGACCGCCACGGACTCACGCAGGTGACCGAGAACACGATCACGACGGAGTCGGCGCTGCTCGACCAGCTCGAGGAGACCAGAAAGCGCGGAATCGCGTTCAACGAGGAGGAGACGATCCAGGGACTGGTCGGCGTGGGCGCTCCCATCCGGGATCAGGACGGTTCTGTCCTGGGCGCACTCAGCATCATCGGGCCGTCGCGCCGCCTCGACGAGGAGCGCTTTCAGCGCGAACTCCCCGACATGATCATGCGGAGCGTGAACATCATCGAGATCAACCTGACCTCGCTGCAGACCGAACCGTAGTCCGTCGCTTATCGCGCGATCACGTGGTTCTCGAGGGTGCCGACGCCGTCGAACTCGACTTCGACGGTGTCGCCGGGGGCGAGTTCGTCCGGGCCGAACGGCGTGCCGGTGGCGATCACGTCCCCGGGCTCGAGCGTGATGAGTTCGCTGACGTCCGCCACCAGCTCCGGTACCGAGAAGATCATGTGCTCGCGAGTGGTCTCCTGTTTCGTCTCGCCGTTGAGGCGCAGGGTCAACGCCGCATCGTCCGGCACCTCGTCGGGCGTCGCCACCACGGGCCCGATCGGACAGGAGGCGTCGAAGGCCTTCCCGCGGACCCAGTTGCGTTCTTGCTCCTGGTCGTCGCGGTTCGAGATGTCGTTGACGCAGGTGAATCCTTCCACGTACTCCATTGCGTCGGCCTCCGACACTGCGCGACACTGCTCGGAAATGACGATGCCGAACTCGGCTTCGAACTCGACGCTCTCGCGGCCCGGCGGCAACTCGATCGCGTCGCCGTGGGCGACGACGCAGTTGGGCGTCTTCAAAAACAGTTCGGGGCGCTCGGGGCGGTCGTCGAAGCCGGACTCCTCGCGGTGGTCCATGTAGCCGCCGGCCTGACAGACGATCTTCGTCGGTTCCGAGGGCGGCAAGACGTTCGCTTCAGCTGGATCGTACGTGTTACCGTTCGCGACGATGCCGTCGTCGGTCCACTCGCCGCGCCGGGCGTAGCCGGTCTCGTCTTCGAATCGTACCGTTCGCATAGGTGGTACACGATGGAGTCACCGGGTTAACTCACTTTCGGTCGGGGTACGGCTGTGGCCGATCAATCGGCCGCTCCGGCACGAGGTGAGTGACCGATACGCCTATTTTCGATTCGCGCGAAGGTGAGTGCTAGAGTCAGACAATGGTGATTCCGTGAAGCGCGTTCCGTTCAGCGAAGCCGTCGCCCGGAAGTTTCCAGAATCGGTCGTCCTCATCGTCGCGCCCGACGAGGACGGCGATCCGAACGTCATGCCGGCAGGGTGGAGCATGTTCACCTCCAACGACCCGCTGATGATCGCCGTCAGCGTGGGCCTCGAGCGGTACACCCACGGCTTACTCGAGGCGGCCGCGGACTACGTGATCGCGTTCCCGAGCGAGGCGCAGACGGACGACATCGTCTTCTGTGGATCGAACTCCGGCGCCGACGTCGACAAGGTCGCGGCGTCAGGACTGTCGCTCGCCGAACCGGCGGTCGGATCGACGCCGATCCTCGAGGACGCAGCCGCGTGTTTCGAGTGCCGGCCGGGGCCGGCGTTTCGGACGGGCGATCACACCGTCTTCGCGGGCGAGGTCGTCGCCGCCCACGTCTCAGAGACACACGAGGAGCGAGTGAAGAATCTCGGGCGGGCGTGGGGCGACGGACCGGAGCGGTTCAAGACGCTCTCACAGCTCCTCGAGATGGACCGCGAGTCGGTTTCGAGCGATGAGACGCCACGAGAGACAGCGCGAGACTGCCCTGATCGGTCGCTCGAGTGACCTCTCGCGACTCTACCGCCAGTGCGTTCGTCGTAAGGCGTGACCAACAGGAACGTATAAGTTTCCGCAGTAGTGTTATTCGGTCATATGACCCTGGGAGCGGAGAGACTATCGACCGGAGGGGCATCGCCGTCGCCATCACTCGGAGTCCGAACCGAGGTGAACCGGCCGTGACCGCCGAAACGCCTCACGCGGCGTGGCGACGCGACCAGCCGGTGATCGATATGCACACGCACATCGACCCCGAACGGCTCGAGGAGGCGATCGAACTCATGGATCGCAACGGTCTCGAGGCGATGGTCGACATCTCTGCCTACACCGGCGAGGCGTTCGACGAGTTCGTCGAGGCGACCGCGGAGTACCCCGGTCGGTTCGGCGTTTTCGGCGGGTTCGAGTTCGAGGACTTCGGCGAGGACGGCTGGCTCGAGCGCGAACTCGACCGCATGGACGACGCCGTCGCCGCCGGCGCCGTCGGCTTCAAGATCCACAAGCGGATGGGGCTCGTCTACACGGATCCCGACGGGAGCACGGTCCGCGTCGACGACGAGCGACTCGCCCCGCTGTTCGGGAGGGCGAGCGAGCTCGACGTGCCGATCGCCTTTCACACCGCCGACCCGAAGGCATTTTTCGAGCCGCTCGAGCCCGAAAACGAGCGCTGGGCCGAACTCTCGGAGAACCCCGACTGGTGGTGGGGCGACCGCGAGGAGCACCCCTACGACTGGTGGCAGCTCATCCGCCAGCTCGAGACCGTCATCGAACGCCACCCCGAGACGACGTTCCTCGGCGTCCACTGGGGCTGTGCCGCAGAGGAGGTCGGCTACGTCGCCGACGTCATGCGCGAGAATCCGAACTACATCGTCGACGTCTCGGCTAGACTCGGCGAGATCGGCCGCCACGAGGCCGAGTTCGTCCGGGAAATCTTCCTCGAGTTCCAGGACCGGATCCTCTTCGGCACCGACCTCGGCGTCCGTGACTCGCTCATGTTGGGGGCACCCCAGGGGTTCGACCCGACCCACGAGCAGGCCGAGGAGTTCTACGACGCCCACTGGCGGTACTTCGAAACCGATCGGGAGGGGATCGCCCACCCGACGCCGATCCAGGGCGACTGGACCGTCGACGCGATCGACCTGCCGCGGGCGGTCCTCGAGAAGTTCTACGTGGAGAACGCCCAGCGGTATCTCGGCGTCTGACCGAGGTTTCGGTTCTTCTCCGGCTGCCGATCGTACTCGAGATCGCCGGCCGGATTAGCGGGCTCGAGGGAATCGCTCCATCGACCGGGTGAGCGCCGCGATCTGCTCGGCCGTCCGACCGTGCTCGCGGTAGAGCGCCAGCAGTTCCGCCGGATCGACGTAGAGGTACGGCCCCCTGGCGGCGGTGCGCGCGAGCGGATCGACGCCGCGACCCTCGCCGCGATTCCGACCCCTCCGCGCGTCCGAGAGGCGGTCGGCGAGCCAGCGGTCGAGCGCGCCGCGGAGTTCGGCCGCCTTCTCCGGTCGCTCCGCGGCGAGATTGGTCGTCTGGTTCGGATCCGACTCGAGGTCGTGCAACAGCTCGAGCCCGTCGCTCGGCAGGTCGGGGTCGTTGTAGAGGCCCGGGAGGGAGTAGACGCCGGGGTGGACGAGCCGGACGTACAGCCACCTGTCCCGGTAGACGGCGCGGCCGTAGGTGTAGATCCCGTGTCCGGAGACGATCGTCTCCCGGCCGTCGAAGGCTCCGGTCTCGAGGGCGGGCGTGAACGCCTCGGCGTCCCACCCCGACGGAATCGGCACGTCGGCCAGTTCGCACACCGTCGGGACGAGATCGAACTGGTACACCTGGCCGTCGATCGCCGCGCCCGCCGCGTCGTCGGTGACGCCCGGCCAGGAGACGATCAGCGGCACGCGCTGGCAGGCCGGGTGCGGGAACGCGTGTTCGGCGTAGATCCCGTGTTCGCCGAAGGCTTCCCCGTGATCTGCGGTGACGACGACGGCGGTCTCCTCGCGGATGCCGTTTCGCTCGAGGCACTCGAGCAGTTTCGAAACCTCGCCGTCGACGCGACGGATGCTCGCGTCGTAGCCGTCGACGAACTGAGCGACGTCTTCGGGTCCCTCGACGGATTCCGGCATCGGGTAGTCGTAAAAGTCCTCCCAGTCGCCGCGGTACTGCGTCGCGCTCGGCCACAGGTCCGCACAGCGGACGCCGGTCATCCCTCGCTGGTCGTCGATCGCCTCCTGATCGGGCCACGACGGCGCCGGCCCCGACTCGCGGACGGGCTCGAGGAACTCCTCGATCCCGAGGTAGGGATGGTGGACGTCCCAGTAGTTGACGTGGAGGAGCCAGTCGCCGTCTCCGGCGTGGCGGTCGATCCACGACTCGGCGATCGGCGTCACGTCCGAACAGTCCTCGATCGCCGGCCCGCCCGCCGTCGCGGTGGGAGTAATCGACTCCTGGAAGTTGGCGCTAAAGTGGTACGCGAGGTGACGCTGGGCGAACTGGCTCACCGACGCGGTGTAGACGCCGTGCTCTGCGAGGTGGCGGAACGCGGGCACGACCGCGGAGCCGGGATCGTGGCCGTCGCCCGGCTCGTCGTAGCGCTGTCCCTCGCCGTGGTGGGTGACGACGCCGGTGTCGATCCCGAACCGACACGTCGCGAGGGCCGTTCGGCTCGGCAGACAGGGGGTGTCGGAGGCGTAACACCGCTCGAAGCGGACGCCCTGCCGTGCGATCGAGTCGATCGTCGGACTCGTCTCGCGGCCGTAGCCGTAACAGCCGAGGTGGTCGGGACGAAGCGAATCGACGTCTATCAGGAGAACGTTCACGGTTCAGCCCTCGAGTTTCGCGTTTTCGACCGCCACCCACCCCTCTGCCTTGGCCGACTCATAGATCGCGTCGAGCACCCGGACGACTTCCAGGGCGTCCCGCAGGTCAGCCGGCACGTCGACGTCGTCGTTGACGCGGGCCTCGAGGAACTGCGCCATGAAGTCGTAGCCGAACCCGCCGCCGTAGCCGGGAACCGGCTCGTAGTCGTACGTCAGGAACCGCCGCGGCGTGCTCGCGTACTCGTCGCTGGTCGACTCGAACTCGACTGTCGTCTCGTCCTCGAAGCCGAAGTAGTCGCCCATCGGGTCCCACGTGGCGCGGCCGTCCATCCCGGTGATCGACAGGGCGGTGTCGTAGCGGCCCTCGCGGAGGTAGTACCCACACTGCAGCGACCCCATCGTGCCCGAGGCGAGTTCGAACTGAACGACCGCGCCGTCCTCGACGTCGACGCCGGGCGTCTCGAACTCGAGGCTCGCGTTCACGCGGGCGATGGGGTCGTCGAGGATCCACGGGAGGAGGTCGATCCAGTGGATGCCGAGCCACTGGACGATGCCGCCCCGGCTCGCCGCCCGGTCGAACAGGTAGTGGTCGGCGTCGCGGTACGCGAGCTGTGAGGCGAGAAACCGCGCCTCGAGCGCCCGGAGGTCGCCGAAAAAGCCCTGCGCGGCGCGAGACCTGAGTTCCGCCGAGGCCGGGTGGCCCCGCCAGGTGTAGGAGACGCAGACGGTCGCGTCCGATCCCTCGGCGGTCTCTACGAGCGCCTCGAGATCCGCCGCGGTCCTCGCCGCCGGCTTCTCGGTGTAGACGTCGATCCCGCGGTCGACGGCGGCCTCGACGACGCGGGGCGTCTCCCTGTTCGAGAGCGTTATCCAGACCGCGTCCGGCGCTTCCGCCTCGAGCAGGGTCTCCGGCTCCCGGTACAGCGGGACGTCGCCGAGGCCGTCGACGGCGTCGGTGTCGAAGGACTCGTCTGGCTCGCAGGCGCAGGTCACGTCCGCCGGCAGCTCGGCGAGCGTTCCGAGGTAGGGTTCCGTGTGGTGGTGGTTCAGTCCGATGTAACCGATCGTGGGGTCGTTCATGGGATCAGTCGAGTTTCGGAATGATTTCGTCGCCGATGCGCTCGAGACACTCGAGGGTGACGTCCTGTGGCTGGCCGGGGAACTGAACCCGGAGGTAGACCTGGTCGACGCCGAGGTCCTCGTACGTCCGCAACTTCTCGAGGCAGTCCTCGGGGGAGCCGAGGACGAACTTCTCCTCGAGTTCGTCGTAGTCGACTTCGACCTCGTGTTCGTCCATGTACGTCTGGCCCCACCGAGCGTACATCCGGTAGAGTTCGAGCAGGTGGGGCTCGATCGTCTCGCGGGCGTCCTCGAGGGAGTCGGCGACGAAGCAGTCGCGCATGAGGACCACGTCGTTGTCCGCGCGATCCATCTCGAACTCCTCGAGGGAGTCCTCGTAGACGCCGATCTGGTGCGCTAAGTCGTCGGTGGTCGAGGAGGCGCTGGCGATCCAGGCGTCGCCGCGATAGGCCGCCCGCTTGATGGCGATGTCGGCGTGGCCGCCGATCCAGACCGGCATCGACCCCGCCGGTCGGGGGCTGACGAACACGTCCTCGAACGACCACGCCTCGCCGTCGTGGGAGACGCTGTCTTGGGCCCACAGCCGCTTGAGCAGCGACAGCGACTCCATGAACTTCGGCACCCGGTCGTCGAGCGAGACGCCGAACGGCTCGAGTTCGCGTTCGCGGTAGCCGATCGCCGCGCCGAAGCGCATTCGGCCGCCGGAGAGGCGGTCGATCATCGCCACCTTCTCTGCGAGGTGGAGCGGGTTGTACAGCGCCGGCAGCATCGCCATCGTCGCCAGCTCGAGCGTCTCGGTCCTGGCCGCCAGCGCCGACAGCGCGGTGAGCGGCTCCACCACCCCTTCCTCGTGGACGTGACGCTCGCCCAGGGCTGCGCCGTCGAAGCCCAGGTCCTCCATCAACTCGGCCTGCTCTACGAGGTCGGTCACCTCGAAGTCGTCGCCGGGCGTGTAGTACTGGTTCTGGAAGACGCCGAACTTCATGCGTTTGGCCTCCTAGTCTCGGCCGCTTTCGATCCTCGAGCCGCCGTCCCTCGCCGGCCGAACGACAGCTGTGTCAGTACGGACGCGTCACGTGTGTACATCGAACGATCTCGCATTCGTCCGTTGGATGGCAACGGGGGATAATAAGCGTACGGGAGCGACGAGCGGCGAGCTCGGAGTCGTCCGACCGGCTCGACGACACCGCAGAGTACCCGGCGCCCCACCGAGACCCGCTCTGGAACGGCTGGACCCCTCGAGATCACGAGCATCGAATCACTTATTTCCCGTCCGACGGATGGGTCGGGTGGACACACATCATGACCGACGAGCAATCGATCTACGACGAACTCGAGGTGCCGACCGTCATCAACGCGGCGAGCACCAAAACGCGGATCGGGGGGAGCCTCATCCGGCCGGAGGCCGTCGAGGCGATGGCGAGCGCGGCGGAGTCGTTCGTCCGCATCTCGGACCTCCAGGCTCGAGCGAGCGACCTCATCTCTGAGGTGACGGGCGCGGAGGCGGGTTACGTCGCCAGCGGCGCGGCGGCGTGTCTCACCCTCGGGACGGCCGCCTGTATCGCCGACACCGACCTGAAGACGATGGACGAGCTCCCGCTGGCCGAGGGTGCCGCGAACGAGGTGATCATGCCCCGCTCGCACCGCAACGGCTACGACCACGCGATCCGCCTCGCGGGGGCGAAAATCGTCGACGTCGGCAACAACGACAACCACCTCGGCACCGGCTCCGTGAACACCGAGCTGTGGGAGATCGAGGCGGCGATCACCGAGAAGACCGCCGCGGTGGCGTACATGCAGAAGTCGTACTCCCAGCCCGACCTCGAGGACGTCTGTGCGGTCGCACACGAACACGACGTGCCCGTGATCGTCGACGCGGCCGCCGAGTTGCCGCCGAAACGGAACCTCTCGCGCTTTATCGACGAGGGCGCCGACCTCGTCGTCTTCAGCGGCGGGAAGGCGATCCGCGGCCCGCAGGCCTCGGGGATTTTAGCGGGCCGCGAGGACCTCATCGAGTCCGCGGCGATGCAACACCTCGACATGCACGTCGCCGAGGACGTCTGGGAGCCGCCGGCGAACCTGATCGACCTCGAGCGGTTCGCGGGCGTCCCGCGCCAGGGTGTCGGCCGGCCGCTCAAGGTCGGGAAGGAGGAGATCGCGGGGCTCATCCGTGCCCTGCAGCTGTTCGTCGATGAGGACCACGACGCTCGCGTACGCGAGTGGACGGAGCGAACGGACGGGATGGCGTCGGCGCTCCGCGAGGAAGAGGGCCTCTCGATTACGGTTACGGAGGCGGAGAAGACGGCAGTCGCACCGGAGGTGTACGTCACGCTCGATCCGGAGATCGCGGGGATCGACGTCGAGACGCTCGTCGCCGAGTTGCGAACGGAGGACCCGCGCGTGTTCGTCGGTCCCGACTACCTCCACGAGTCGGCGTTCACCGTGAACCCGATGTGTCTCACCGACGAGGAGGCCGAGTACGTCGTCGAGCGGATCCGGTCGTACCTGGCGTAGGCGGGCTATCCCCTCCTGCCGAACGGCCGGGCTGCGGGCGGTATGTCGAGGAACCGGCGGATTTTTGTCACCGACGCGTGACGCTGTGGTATGCAATCGCCACTCTCGAACCTGGTCGTGTTCATGTATAACTTCGGCGTCGTCCTGAGCGGCGGATACGTGATTATGCACTTCGGAATCGACGACCGGTTCCTGTTCTTCGGAATCATGTTCGTCTTCGCCCTCTTCTGGACGGCGTACTTCCGGTACGCGATGTACGACCGGCTGATCACCCTCGAGCGCGGCGAACCGGAAACTACGGAGGGGTAGCGGGTCGCCGCGCGGAGACCGTTCGACCCGCGACCACGGCGTGAGAACCGTCGTGAACGAGTTCCGACTCCGACCCCAGCCAGGCGTACCCGCGGCTCTCCGGTCGCGATTGCTCCGTTCTGTGTGTCGATCTCTCAGGGCTCCTTTCCGACCGGGCCAGCGGTCACGCGGCCGTTTTTTCCGATGAAACCGTTTCGAACGGTGCGCCGGGTATACGAGTCGCGTTCACCGACGCAAAACGATCATCTCGAGAGAACGAACCGCGATAGAATTACTAACGTATGCCTGTAACGTGAACCACATCGTGCCGGAATTTGGTGGATTCATCTCCGAACCGGACTGTGTCACTCAGTACCGTGTCATGAGCGAGCGGGGCGAATCGTTTACCAGAGGTAAACTGACTGTGCTCTCGGCTGCCGTTTCGGGTCCGACGCCTGGGCCTGTCCTCGAGCGTCGCGACCTCGAGCCGAGAGCCGTTCGCGGACCGTCGATCCGGCGTAACGAAAACACCTATGGTACCGGGTGCGTGTATCGCTCACACGGACGGGGCGAGGCGGACCGCCAGCCACCGATGCATATCGATGACCACAAACCACACAGTCGTATTCACGGACGTCGAATCGCCAGCGATCGAAGAGCGGCCGGTTCCGAAACCAGAGGCGGATCAGGTGCTGATCCGCTCGAACCGCACGCTCGTCAGTACCGGCACCGAACTGACCGCGCTCGCCGGTGACGTTCCGCGCGGTTCGAGCTGGGACGATCACATCGAGTACCCGTTTACGCCCGGATACAACAACATCGGGACGGTCGTCGAAACCGGCGACGACGTCGCGTCGGTTTCGACGGGGCAGCGCGTCGCCACCTACGGCGGTCACGCAGAGTACGTCTGCACCGCCGCCGCCGCCTGCCGGCCGATTCCCGACGGCGTAACCGACGACGAGGCGACGTTCTTCACCATCGCCGAGATCGTGATGAACGGCGTGCGACGGAGCGATCTCACCTGGGGTGAGTCGGCGACCGTCTACGGGCTCGGGCTCCTCGGCCAGCTGGCCGTTCGCGTCTGCAGCGCCGCCGGCGCTCGACCGGTCGTCGGATTCGACGTCGCAGACTCCAGACTCGAGTATCTCCCCGACGATCCGGGCGTCGTCGGGGCGAACCCGCTCTCGGACGATCCCGAGTCGACCGTGCGGGCGGCGGGCAACGACCGCCTCGCCGACGTCGTCTTCGAGGTGACGGGCAATCCCGACGTGATCACCGACGAGTTCAACGTCTTGCGCGAGCAGGGTCGACTGGTCGTCCTGAGCAGCCCCCGCGGCGAGACGACGATCGACCTCCACGACCACTGTAACGCGCCCAGTTACGCCATCATCGGGGCGCACAACGCTTCCCACCCGCCGGTCGCGACGCCGGGGAACCCGTGGACCCAACACCGCCACGCCGAGTTGTTCTTCGACCTCGTCGAGGACGGGACGCTCGAGGTCGCGCCGCTGATCAGCCACACCGAGTCCTACCGGGAGGCGCCGCGGCTGTACGGGGACCTGCTCGAGGACCGCTCGGAGGCGATGGGCGTGGTTCTCGAGTGGGAGTGATCCGGACGCCCGCTCGCCCGCGGTGACGGCGCGTTCCGAAACCGGGGCCGGGCCGACGGTAAAGCATAAGCACCGACGCGCAAAACGACTCTGAAAGGAACTGATCACGACCATGACAGACACAGATCCGAACCCGACGCACGCGAAGGGAGACGCCACAGAAGCCAGCTATCCGGAGAGTACTACCGCCGACCACCGAGCCGCGAGGTCGACCCGATGAGCGGCGTGACGGAGCCGCCGGTCGGAGCGTCCCAGCAGGCCGTCGTGACGGACGGAACGGGCGAGGCCTGGGCCGAAGAACGCGAGGTTCCGGAGCCGGGGCCGGGCGAGGCGCTCGTCCGCGTCACCGCGATCGGAATCTGCGGCAGCGACGTCGGCCTCATCCACGGCGAGGGGCCGCCGTGGACGGACTACCCCATCGTCCTCGGCCACGAGGTGGCCGGCGAGGTCGTCGCGCTCGGCGACGGCGTCGACGACCTCGAGGTCGGCCAGCGGGTCGCCCTCCACGGCTTCGTCTTCTGTGGCACCTGCGAGGGGTGCCGTGACGGCCGCTACTACCAGTGTGACGAGCTGAAGGAGATCGGCTTCACCATCGACGGCGGCTACCGGAAGTACGCCGCGTGGCCGGCGTACACCCTCACGCCGCTGCCCGACGACGTTTCGGACGTTCAGGCGAGCCAGATCGACTCGGCGGGCTGTACGCTCCACGCGATGCACCGCGTCGCCACGTCGTTCACCGACACCGCGGCGGTGCTCGGCCCCGGCTCGCTCGGCCTCTACGGCGTCCAGCTCCTCCGCGCCCAGGGCGTCGACGACGTCGTCCTCACCGGCACGCGCGACGAGCGCCTCGAGGCCGGCGAACGACTCGGCGCGACGCGAACGGTCAACGTCCGCGAGGAAGACCCGGTCGAGGCGCTGATGGAGCACACCGATGGACGGGGCGTCGACCTCTGTATCGAGGCCGCCGGCGCTGGCGACGTCCTCGAGACCTGCGTCCAGAGCGCCGCCAAGCAGGGAACCATCGCGCTCACGGGCGTCTTCGGTCAGCAGAAGGACCTCGATCCGGACCAGATCGTCGCCAAGGAACTGACCATCGTCGGCGGGGTAACCGCCGCCCACGCGGTCGACGAGGTCATCGAACTGTTCCGCCGGGGCGACCTGACGACGGAGGGCGTCGTCACCCACGAGTTCCCGCTCGAGGAGTTCGAAACGGCGCTCGACACCGTCCAGAACCGTCGCGACGGCGTCGTGAAGGCGGTGCTCCGCCCGTAGATCTGTACGGACGGCCGTCCACACACCGCAGGACGGATCCGCTCCAGAGCGCAATATTCAACAGGGGTCGGGGTAATTCTACGCAGAGAACCATGGAACGTGCACTCGTGATCCTCGACGACTCGAACGAAACCGACGAACTGCTCAGGGAAGCCGGCGAACTGGCCGCCGGCGTCGACGCCGAACTCGTGATGCTCTCGCTCGTCGACGCCGAGGAGTTCGACGAGGACTTAGACGTCCTCGAGACGATCGCGGACGTCGAGCACGCAGACTACGACGAAGACGTCATCCTCCGGTCGGTCGTCTCCGACACCGAACGGCACGCGGCGGACGTCCTCGAGGGCGTCGACGTCGATTCGACGGCCGTCGCCACCGTCCTCGAAGACGAGGAAGCGGGGACGATCCTCGAGATCGCCGAGGAGTACGACTGCGACCACGTCTTCATCGGCGGCCGCAAGCGATCCCCGACCGGCAAGGTCGTCTTCGGTGATACGACCCAGTCGGTGTTGCTCAACTTCGACGGCCGCGTCACTGTCGAACTGTCCTGACCCGGGGATGACCGGGACACCGGATCCGGCCGACGGAACGGTCTCGACGGCGGATCTCGTCGCGGACCTCGAGCGACTCGGACTCCGCGACGGCGACGAGGTCGCGGTTCACGGCGCGCTCTCGAGCATCGGCTGGGTCGAGGGCGGCGCGAACGCGGTCATCGACGCGCTCTGCACCGCCGTCGGGAGCGAGGGAACGGTCGTCGTTCCCACGTTTACACCGTTCGTCGTCCGTGAGGAGCCGTTCGATCGCGAGCGGACCCGGTCGCGAACCGGGGCGATCACCGAGACGCTCCGCACTCGCCCCGACGCCGTTCGGAGCGCACACCCGACGCACTCGGTGTCGGCGATCGGTCCGGCAGCGACGACGCTGACGACGGATCACGCCCTCGAGCGATCGCTGGGCGCCGACAGCCCGCTGCACCGCCTGGCGAGACGCGGCGGCTCGATCCTGCTCGTCGGCGTCGGTCACGAGCGAAACTCGACGATTCACGTCGCGGAGGCGCTCGCCGAGCTGCCGTACAAGACGGGGACGAACCGGGTCCTCGTTCGCGACGGGGACGGAACCGTGCGGACGGTCGAGACGGCGCGCGTCGGCTGCGGTAAAGGGTTTTCGGCGCTCGAGCCGCTCGCCGACGACGCGGGCGTTCTCAGGCGCGGTCACATCGGTCGAGCGCCCGCGCAATTGATGGACGGCGACGCGATCATCGAGGCGGCACTCGAGGCGCTCGAGGACGATCCCGGTTTCCTGCTCTGTGCCGAACCGGACTGCTGGTGGTGTCCGGAGGCGCGAGAACGCATCGAGTGAGGCGGTCGGAAGCGCGCTTCGGTCGGAGTTGGATCGGCCCGCTCAGTCCTCGAGCGGGTTCCGTGGACGTGCGGGCGAGCAGGATCCGTCGTCTCGAAGGTTTCGGACGGTCACGCCGCCGTCGTCCCCGACGATCTGTTCGCCCGTGACGTCGACGTTCGCGTTGACGATCGAACCGGTGGCGTTGGCGAGCGAGATCCCGTCGCGGTCGTCCCCGGTCTGGGAGAGACAGAGGTTACGAACGTCGACGTCCGTGTTTCCGAGTTCGACGGCCGCGCCGTCTCCGGCCTCGCCGGTGACGTCGACGTTCCGGACCGCGAGCCTATCGACGCCGGGATCGGTGACCCGGAGTGCGTTCGACCCGTCGTTGTTCAGCTCGAACCGGCAGTTCCGGACCGTGAGATCGAGGCCCCTGGTGTCGTCGTTGTGGTCGAGAATCCCCTCTCCAGCGGGGTGGTCGTGGATCACGTCGATGTTCTCGTAGTAGCCGTCGAAGGTGTACCAGACCCAGCCGGCGCGGCTCGTGATCGCGCCCCAGGGGGTTGCGGGGATCTCGCCTTCCTCGGTGATGACGACGCAGTTTTTGGCGTAGCTTCCCGGGGTGCCGAGTCGGATCGCGGTGACGTTGTTGTTCTTGAACAGCGAATCCTCGACGCGGACCGATCCCTGCTGGCCGTTTCCGGACATACCGGGTGGAGAAGCGTAGATCGCGTTGTCTCCGAAGTAGGAGAACTCGCAGTTTCGAAAGAGCAGGTCGCCTGCGTGGTGGAACGTCACCCAGACGCCACCCTTTCGACTGTAATCGACGACGCCATCGGGTGCTCGGACGTTCTCGATCACGCCGCCCCCGTCGGAACCGAAGACACCGGGGCCGAGACACTGCGGGTCGTCGAGGATGTTCTCGTTGTACTCCTCCGGTTCGTCATTGGGGTGGGGCAGTTCCTGGTACGGACCGGTCACTTTCCCGTCGAAGTGGATATCCCGGATCTCGAGCCGTTCGGAAGCCTGTCCCGTTATGCCGGTCGAGGTGTCGTCCGGCGTCTGGTCGACGGTGAAGTTCTCGATCCGGATGTCACGGCCCCAGAGCGTGAACAGCGGGTACCGCCCTCCCTCGGTCGTCCCGAGCGTGACGTCGCCGTCACCGACCACCGCGAGTTTGCCGAGAAACTGCTGTTCCTTGGGGGTGTCGGGGCTGATCCCCCAGCGAGCGAACCCCCAGTTGTTCGGTCCGCTGTCGACGACGTACTCGCCTTCCGGAAAGGCGACCTTGACGCCGTCGTCGTTGAAATCAATCTCGTCGACCGCCACAATAGGCGAGCCGACGCCATCGTAGTGGCTGAAATCGTACTCGACCGCTGCCGTCGCTTCGGCGAGCGCGTCGTTGATCGGTTCCTCACCGGTCGGATCGGCACCGAAGTCGTCGACGATATCGAGAACCGTACCGTACTCGTCGTCGTCCGCCGCGGCGACTCCCGGAACGCCCACCGCGACTCCGGCCAGGAGGCTGGCACCGGCAAGTTTGAGACAGCCCCGCCTGTCGAGTCCGCGCGGACTCGAGTCCGCACCGGCCGGTCGGGTAGCGTTGCTTGTGCGATCTGCTGATCGGTCTGAGGTCATGTGTGTCAGCAGTTCACGTCTCACACAACCGGACGATAAGGGTTTATACAATTTTATAGAGCGTTGAACGTTCGCTCGTCGAGACTCCCCCGACCGACGGAGAGAACCCGGCGGGACGGACACCTCACCGATCAGCGGCCGGGTGTGGGGAAGCAGGCCCGTCTGTGCGGGTCGGGATCGACGCAGACGGTCTGGCGACCAGGTACGTAGAATTATATGCTCCGCGTCGGTGGTATGAGCCATGGCGGACCGACCGAACATCCTGTTCATCATGACTGACCAGCACCGGGGGGACTGCATCGGTGCTGATCCGCACTCGCCGCGAGACGAGGACGGACGATCGCTCGTTCACACGCCGAACATCGACAACTTCATCGAGAACGGCGCGATGTTCACCAGGGCGTACACCCCCGCCCCGTCGTGCATTCCGGCGCGGCGGTCGTTGCTCACGGGACAGACGCCCTCGACCAACGGCGCGCCGGGCTGGGTGACCACCCCCTGGGAGTTCGAGCACACGCTTCCGGAGGAGCTTCGGAACGCGGGCTACCAGACGAAACTCGCCGGGAAGATCCACTCGATCCCGATCCGCAAGCACATGGGGTTCGAGAGCATGGACCAGCACGAGGCGCTGTTCTCCCACCCGAACGACGACTACACGCGCTGGCTCGAGACCGAAACCGACGGCAACTTCGACGAGCTGTCCCACGGGCTCGGGCGGAACTCGTGGGACCCCCGCCCCTGGCACGCGGAGGAGTACCACCACCCGACGAACTGGACGACTCGCAAGGCCCTCGAGTTCCTCGACCAGCGCGACGAGAGCCGGCCGTTCTTCCTCAACCTGTCGTACGTGCGCCCGCACACCCCGTTCGATCCGCCGCAGGCGTACTGGGATATGTACGTCGACCGCGAGACCCCGGCGCCGTACATGGGCGACTGGATCGACGCCGAACACGGCGAGAAGATCCCCGACTATCCGGCCGCGGACGCCTGGCTTGCGGACCTCCCGCCGACGATCGTCCACCGGGCGCGAGCGGCCTACTACGGCCTCATCACCCACATCGACCACCAGATCAAGCGGGTCATCGACGCACTTCGGCTGAGCGGCGACTACGAGAACACGTTCGTCGTCTTCTGCTCGGACCACGGCGAGATGCTCGGCGACCACCACATGTGGCGAAAGAGCTACGCCTACGAGGGGTCCTCGAGGGTCCCGTTCCTGCTTCGGTATCCCGACTGGATGGAGGCGCCGCGAAAGCGGATCGTCGGTCAGCCGGTGGGGCTCGAGGACGTGATGCCGACGCTGCTCTCGGCCGCGGACGTCGACGTCCCCGATACCGTGGAGGGGCGGAACCTGTTCGAACTCCTCGAGGAGCCCGAACGCGAGGACTGGCGCGAGTGGTACCACGGCGAGCACGCTCCCGGGAGCTACGATCCGGAGAACGGCACCCAGTACCTGATCGGCGAGCGCTACAAGTTCGTCTGGAACCCCGTCACCGACAGCCGCCTGCTGTTCGACCTCGCCGAGGACCCCGGCGAGGAGCGGGACCTCTCGGAGTCGGCGGCCCACGCAGACCGGCTCGAGCGAGCCCGCGAGGCGATGGTCGATCGCCTCGCCGACCGCGAGGAGGGATTCGTCGAGGACGGGCGGCTCGTCCCGACGAGTGCGGGCTCCGAAGACGTCGGCGATCCGGACGACTGCAGCTCGGAGAGCTGAGGCCGTCTCGGACGGTGACGGCCGCCGATCCGCTCGCTTCCGGTTCGCCGTAGTCCGGCTCCAGTCCGCCGCGAGTGCCCGACGGTACTCGACGAGCGCCGGCGCTGCCCGGGCTCCAACAGCCGGCCGAACGTGCAGCGAGCAAAACTACTTTATATCGCCTCACCAGCACTGTGGTATGGTACGAACAGCGATTCAGCTGTACACGCTGAGAGCGTTCGAGGAACCGACGGCGGAGGTCATCTCCCGCGTCGGCGAGACGACGTTCGACGGCGTCGAGTTCTACGCCGCTCACTTCGACGACTTCGAGGACGACGGGGACCTCGAGCGAACCGCCGACGCCCTCGACGACGCCGGCCTCGGAGTCGCCGGCGCCCACCTGGGCGTCGACCGAATCGAGTCGTCACTCGAAGACGTCGTCGCGGCCTGCGAGACGGTCGGCATCTCCCGTCTGATCGTCCCGACGTACGATCCGGGGGCGTTCGAGTCCGCGGCGGGCGTCGAAGCGGCGGCCGACCGGCTCGCGGCGCTGGCCGACGACCTGGCCGACCACGACGTCGAACTGCTCTACCACAACCACACCTTCGAGTTTACCGAGATCGAGGTCGACGGCGACGCCGTCCCCGCCTTCGAGCACTTCGTCGAGCACGCCGACGGTCGCTTCGGCTACGAGCCGGACGTCGGACTCGCGACCCACGCGGGGTACGACGCCCTGGAACTCCTCTCGCTCGTCTCGGAGCGCGCCCCCGTCGTCCACGTGACCGACACGGTTCCCGACGACCCGGACGCCCTCCACGCGGACGTCGGCACCGGGGTCGTCGACCTCGAGGCCTGCGTCGACGCCGCCCGTGAGAACGGCGCCGAGTGGCTCGTCTGCGAGAACGGCGTGACCGACGACGCCGCGGGAGCGCTCGCCCACGGCAGCGACGCGTTCGCCGACTACAGGGCGCGCAGCGTCGACCAGCCGGCGAACCGCTGACCTTCCGGGACCGGTTGCGCGCACTGAGAGTCAGGATCGGGCACCATAGATTGAAGCCCCTGCGAACGCGACGAGAGGTGAACGGAGCGTGTCCGTCAGTATGGCTACCCACGATACGAAACGACAGGACGACGTGACTCGTCCGCTCGGCGAGGCGGGTTCTCCGAGCGTCGCGGTCGCCCTCGCCGTCGAAGAACTCAGCGATACCGACCCCTGCGACCTCGAGTGGTCGCTGTACGACTACCTCGACCCCGACGCGCTGGATTCGCTCGTCGACCGCGGCGAGCGCTGCGGGCTCGAGATCGAATTCTCCGTCGGGAACTACGACGTCAGACTGGTCGCCGGCGAGCGCCTCTCGGTCTCCGAGCGCACCGCTGACGGGTGAGCCGTTAGTGTGACTCGAGTAGCGGCTCGACGTACTCCGGCGAGTAGCGCAGACAGCGGTAGACGTTCCCCATCGAGCCCTCTTCGGTGAACGGGCTGACGAAGTCCCAGACGACCTCCCCGTCGGGGGTCACCTCGAAGAGGTGTTTCTTCGTCCCCTCGCAGATTAGCGTGTTGCCGTTCGGCAGTCGTTGTGCGCCGGAGATGAACGGCGCGTAGAACTCCTCTCGCGGCGAGGCGGTGTACTCCCAGACGATCTCCTCGGTCAGGGGATCGACCTCGATTACGCGCGACCACCCGCGCTCGGTGCCGTTGTCGAAGATGAGGACGTTACCGTTCTCGAGAACGTGCGGGAGGTGCTGGCCGTCGAGTTCGCTCGGTCCCCACGCCCAGACGATCTCCCCGCTGGGGTAGTCGATGACGCCGATGACGTCGAGGCTCCGGTAGGAGAAGACGATGTTCCCGGGTTCGAAGCGGACGGGACCGCCCTCCTCGCGTTCTCTCTCGGCGGTTTCGTTCTCGGGGATTACCTGCAGGGTGTTGTTGTGCGCCCAGTCGAAGGCGTACTCCTCCTCGATGCGATTCTCGACGAACGCCCAGTCCTCCGCCGGGAGCAACTCTCTCATCTCGTCGACGTGGTCCTCCCCGAACCACTCCCAGTGGAGGTTTTTCTCACGGTCGATTTCGACGATGTAGGGGTTGCG
This sequence comes from Natrononativus amylolyticus, assembly GCF_024362525.1. Lineage (GTDB taxonomy): Archaea > Halobacteriota > Halobacteria > Halobacteriales > Natrialbaceae > Natrononativus > Natrononativus amylolyticus. The sequence continues at coordinate 273,530 of NZ_CP101459.1, read as the reverse complement.
CTTGAGCTCCGTACCGAGTTCGGGCACCATGTTGTCGGTGATGGTGTGGAGCAGGAGGCGGTCGTCGTCCATCACCTGGTAGTCGTGGTCGATACGACAGTGGTAGGACCAGACGACGTTGCTCTCGGGGTCGAGCTCCCGAAGGCCGGCCTCCTCGATCGTCGAGCGGTCGCGCGTCGGATAGAGGAGGTTTCCGTTCGGCAGGAGGCGGGTGTAGGACTGGACCGCCGTCTCGACCTCCCAGCGGTGGACGGGTTCGCCGTCCATATCGATCAGGTAGATCTTCCCCGTCCCGTCGGGGGCCTTCTCGGGGTACTCGTACGTCTCGTTGAACAGCGTGTAGCCGTCGTAACTCCGGTCGGGATCGTGAACCGTGACTCCGTCTGCCATGTAAGTTCTCCGGCTGAGCGTTTTCAGCCCACGACGAAAAGGTTATTTCTCGCACGCTGAAGGGTCTGCGCTCTCGCCACTCACCGCTGTCGCAAGCGTTATTGCTCGAGGGGGTGGTCGTCTCTTCTATGTCGACGGCAGATCCCGACGCGATAGCCGACGAACCGCTCACTGTGCTCGTCATCGGCGCACACATCGACGACTGCGATATCAAAGTCGGCGGCACCGCCAGCCTGTGGGCCGACCGCGGCCACGACGTCACGTTCGTCTCCCTGACCAACGGCGAGGCCGGCCACCACGAGATCGGCGGCCTCGAACTGACCAGAACCCGGCGCGCGGAGGGTCGGGCGGCGGCCGACGTCCTCGGTGTAGACTTCGTTTCGCTCGACATCATCGAGGGGAAGCTCCGCCCGACGATCGAAAATCGCAACAAGGTCATCCGGCTCATCCGCGAGCACGAACCCGACCTGGTGCTCACCCACCGGCCGAACGACTACCACCCGGACCACCGCTACGGCTCCGATCTCGTCCAGGACGCGGCGTACATGGTCACGGTCCCTTCGATCTGTCCCGACACGCCGCACCTCCAGTACAACCCGATCATCTGCTACCTCGAGGACGACTTCCGGAAGCCGTACCCCTTCGAGGCGGACGTCGTCGTCGACATCGACGACGCGATCGAACGGAAGCTCGACGCGATCCACCGCCACGAGTCACAGATGTACGAGTGGCTGCCGTACAATCAGAACGTACTCGAGGAGGTGCCCGAGGGCGACGAGGCGCGCCGAGAGTGGCTCGCGGAAACCCGCGCCCCCGACTTCGAGGCGGTCGCGGATCGGTTCCGGGAGGACCTGATCGAGCGTTACGGGGAAGAGCGCGGCTCGCGGGTGCAGTACGCCGAGGCGTTCGAGGAGTGTGAGTACGGCGGGACGATGACGGCGAAGCACGAGGAACTGCTGTTCCCGTTCTGAACGACCCGGATTCGACGGCCCGTCGGTCCCGGGCCACCGCAGCATCGACGTGACCGATGGACTCATGTACCATACCGCGCATGATGAAGGTAGTCGAACACGACAATGACAGACCTAGCGATCAACGGCGGACCCGAGGCGGCGGCCGACCTCGAGATTCCGCGCTGGCCCCAGTGTACGGAGACGAGCAAAGAGTACGTCCTCGACAGCCTCGAGTCGGAGAAGTGGTGTCGGATCATCGACGGCGCCGACTGGGTCGATCGCTTCGAAGAAGAGTTCGCGGAGTTCCACGACGCAGAACACGCGATCGCCGTCTCGAACGGCACCGTCGCGATCGAACTCGCGCTGCGCGCCTGCGGCGTGAAACCCGGCGACGAGGTGCTCGTCCCGGCCTACACGTTCATCGCGAGCGCGAGCGCGATCGCGTGTATGGGTGCCGTCCCGAAGTTCGTCGACGTCGATCCCGACACGTTCAACCTCGACCCCGAGTCGGTGCGCGAGGAGATCACGGCGGACACCGTCGGGATCGTCGGCGTCCACTTCGGCGGGTACCCGATGGACATGGACGAACTGCTGCCTATCGTCGAGGAACACGAGCTGTTCCTGATCGAGGACGCCGCCCACGCCCAGGGATCGGCCTGGCGGGGCGAGCGCGTCGGCACCTTCGGCGACTTCGGGACGTTCTCGTTCCAGCAGTCGAAGGCCCTCCCCGCCGGCGAGGGCGGCATCGTCGTCACCGACGACGACGTGCTCGCCGAGGAGGCGCGGCTCGTCCACAACATCGGGCGGGCCGTCGGCGCCGGGTACAAGCACACGATGCTCGCCTCGAACTACCGGCTGCCCGAACTTCAGGGCGCGCTGCTCTGTGCACAGCTCGAGAAACTCCCCGAGGAGAACGAGCGCCGGCAGCGAAACGAGGAGCTGCTGGTCTCCGAACTCGAGACGATCGACGGGATCCACACGCTGCGAGCGGACGACCGCATCACCGACCGCGGCTACTGCGTCTACAACTTCCGGTACGACGCGGAGGCGTTCGGCGGCCTCTCCCGGGACCGGTTCCTCGAGGCGCTCACCGCCGAGGGCGTTCCCGCGAGTTCCGGCTACGGACTGCCGCTGTACAAGCAGCCGGCGTTCTCCCGGGAGCAACTGGGCGCGCTCGTCCCGCCGGGAACCGACATCCCGGTCAACCGCCACCGCCACCTCCCCGGCGTCGAGAAGATTATGCGAACGAACGTCCGGCTCTCGCACACGGCGCTGCTCGCCGAGGACGACACGGTCCTGGCGATCCCGCGCGCGATCAGGAAGATTCAGGAGAACGTCGACGAACTGTTGCTCGAGTGAGAGCCGGCGAGCGCTGCGGTCCCGAACTCGGAGCACCAGTCTGACGCTGCGTTCCGTGTGAACGAAGCACTTATCAGCGCGCGGCGAGAGTCTCTTTCGTAATGTCCAAGGGTTCGCAATCGGCCGCGAGCGACCGGTCGGTACAGGAGTCACGAAAGCTAGTGGATCGGGCGGCGCGGGTCGTCCCGGGGGCGACCCAGACTGGGAGCAAAGCGCCGACGCAGTTCGTCCAGGGCGTCTCGCCGACGCACATCGCCCGCGCGGACGGGAGCCGCCTGTGGGACGCCGACGGCAACGAGTACGTCGACTGCAACGCGGCGCTGGGACCGGTGCTCCTCGGTCACAACTACCCCGCCGTGACCGACGCGGTCAAAGCGCAGCTCGATGACGGGACGATGTACACGATGGAGCACCCGCTCCACGTCGAGGTGGCTGAACTCCTCACCGAGGTCGTCCCCTGTGCGGAGATGGTGAAGTTCGCCAAGAGCGGCAACGACGTGACCGCCCTCGCCGCGAAGGTGGCGCGGGCACACACCGGCCGGGACGTGATCGCGACCCAGGGCTACCACGGCTGGCCCGACGTCTGGACGAGCGCCAACGAAGGGCTCGACGCCGGTATTCCGGATGGCATCGGCGACAACACCGTCGCATTCGAGTACAACGACATCGAGAGTGTCGAGCGGATCTTCGAAGCGCACCCCGATAACGTCGCGGCGATCGTGACGACGCCGGTAAACCTCGAGGACCCGGCGGACGACTTCCTCGAGCGCCTGCAGGAACTCGCGGAGCGCGAGGGAGCCCTGCTGGTGTTCGACGAAGTGTTGACCGGCTTCCGATTCGCCATCGGTGGCGCACAGGAGTACTACGGCGTCACCCCCGACCTCGCCTGCTTCGCGAAGGCGATGGCCAACGGGTTCCCCATCTCGGCGCTCGCCGGAAAGCGCGAGTACATGGAGACGATCGACCGCGACGACTTCTTCTACTCGATGACCTACGCCGGCGACGCAGCCTCGCTCGCCGCGGCGAAGGCGGCGATCACCGTCCAGCGGGAGGAGGACGTCCACGAACACATCTTCCGGATCGGCGACTCGCTCCTCGAGGGGTACAACGAGCTCGCGACCGAGGTGGGACTCGAGGACCGGACTCGAGCGACGGGGCTTCCGCCGCGCTTTGCGATCCAGTTCCACGACGAGGAGGGCGACCACGACCAGGCCGTTCGGAGCCTCTTCATGCAGGAGGCCCACAAGCGCGGCGTGCTCTACACCGGCAGTCACATCCCGACGTACAGCCACACCGACGAGGACGTCGCGTTCGTCCTCGATGCCTACCGCGAGTCGCTCGAGGTTGTCGCCGACGCCCTCGAGAGCGACGACGTGACCGACAGGCTCGAGGGCGAGCCGGTCGGCGCGACGCTGCGCCAGCGGACCGGCGAGAACGACTGACGGCGGGCGAAACCGGCCGTACCGCATCGGGTAGGTTTATTACTCGAGGCGCACGACGGACGGCTACCCATGGCGAACGACCGAACACGCGGAGAGACAGCCGACGGCGCCGGCCTCGAGTGGCGGATCGGAACCGCGACGGCGCCGATCACCCCCGAGGCCGACGCCGACCACCGGCTCATCGGCTTCGGCGCCCGCGACGGCCACATGGACGGCGTCGAACACGACATCTACGCCCGCGCGGTGGCGTTCGAGGATCGACGGGGGCGACGGATGGTCTTCCTCTCGTTCGAACTGCTGTTCGTCTTCGAGAGCCAGCGCGAGTTCCTCGAGGCGGAGTGTGCGAAGCGGTGGGACCTCGAGCCCGAGGCGCTCGTCATCACCCCGAGTCACACCCACTACGGGCCGGACTACGACGTCCTCCGGGAGGGTCTCGAGGAGGACTACGACCGGGACGACGACCTCGTCGCTTCCTACCGCGAGTTCGTCGACGAGACGCTGCTCTCGGTGATCGGCGACGCACTCGACGACCTCGAGCCCGCGTCGCTGGCTCACTACCGCGCGCGGTGTGCCATCGCGATGAACCGCCGGCGACCGTCCGAGGAGGGGATCGGCTTCTCGCCGACCGCCGACGGCCCCGTCGACCACGACCTCCCGGTGCTCGTCGCCGAAACCGCCGACGGGACGACGAAGGCGATCCTGTTCGGCTACGCCTGCCACCCGACCGTCGGGATGTCCTACTGCAACGAGGTCAACGGCGACTGGCCGGGGTACGCGATGGCGGCCCTCGAGGAGTTCTACCCGGAGGCGACGGCGGTCTTCGTCATCGGCTGCGCCGGCGACCAGAAGGCGTACCCGCAGGGGACTCGAGCGCTCGTCAAACAGCACGCGGAGACGGCGGCCACCGCCGTCGAGCGAGCGCTCGTGACCGAGCCGCGGCCGGTTCGCGGACCGCTTCGGCTCGTGGCCGGCAACGTGGCCCTCGACGTCGAGAACCCCGTGGACGACGGCAGCGACGGAAATGACGGAGAAACGGTCGGCACTGAAGTCACGGACCACCGCCCGTACCCGATCCAGGCGGTCGGCTTCGGCACCGACCTCACCCTGCTCTCGCTCTCGGGCGAGGTCGTCGCCGACTTCTCGTTACGGCTGAAGGAGACCCTGGCGGCGCCGCTGTGGGTAGCGGGCTACGCCAACAACACGGGCTATCTCCCGACGCGGCGCATCCTCGCCGAAGGTGGCTACGAATCCTGGCAGTCGTTCGAGGACGGGCTGTACGCCCCGACGACTGAAGACCGGATTCTCACGAAGGCAGTCGCGGTGGCCGAGCGGGCCGGCGCCCGACGGAGGGAGCCATGACCCCAGACCACCGGACCGGGCCGGGGCCGCGACTCTCCACCGAGTTCACGTACAAGGGGATCGAGGCGGCGATCCTCGAGAACGAGGCGCTCCGGGTCGTCGTGCTGACGGGCAAGGGCGGGGATCTCGTCGAGTTCAGAGACAAACGCACGGACGTCGACGTCCTCTGGCGGGCGCCCCACGAGTGGACGGCGCCGCGGGATCGCTACGTGCCCTCGACGGAGACCGTCTGGAACGAACACTACCCCGGCGGCTGGCAGACGAACCTGCCGATCGCCGGCACCGGCCTCGAGGTCGAGGGGAGTTCTTACGGCCTCCACGGCGAGAGCGCGCTCCTCCCGTGGGAGGCGTCTGTCGCCCGCGACGACGGCGAGGCCGCGACGCTCCGGCTGACCGTCGATCTCGTCCGTTACCCGTTTTCCGTGGAACGGGAGTTGACCCTCCGGGCGGGCGAGTCCCGCCTGCACATCGACGAGTCGGTGACCAACGAGGGTGGGGTGGCCCTCGAGTACGTCTGGCAACACCACATCACCCTTGGCGAACCCCTGCTGTCGCCCGTCGCGAGGCTCGACCTCCCCGAGGCCACCGGCTACAACCCGCCCTACGGCGACGACTTTCCGAACGGTCGGCTTGCCGACGAGGCGACCTACGAGTGGCCCCACTCGCCGGGACGCGACGGCGAAACCGTAGACCTCCGCGAGATTCCCGCACGTGAGGAGACGATTCACGACCAGTCGTTCGCGATCGACATGGCTGAGGGCTGGTACGCGCTCACCAACCCCGATCTCGATCTCGGGTTCGGCCTGCACTTTCCGCTCGATCCGTTCGAGTGTCTCTGGTACTGGCAACCCTTCGGCGGCTACCACAAGTCGCCGTGGTTCAACCGCAACTACAACGTCGGCCTCGAGCCGACGACGTCCCACCCGGTGGCAACACCCGACGACGAGGACGTGATGAACGTCCTCGAGCCCGGCGAGACCGCTGAGGCCTCGTTCACCGCGGTCACGTTCGGCGGCCTCGAGCGAGTGACGGGCGTGTCGCCGGACGGGGCCGTGGACGGACCGCCGTCGTGAGGCTGACACGTACCAGAAGCCACCACCTCAGCGATATAATTCGCCGCGAGTGAATTGATATCTAGACGCAAGACCGATCGGGGACCGATCGGACACCGGTTTCGAGATAATAGACGTTCTCACGTTGCTCGAACAGCGTGACCGGTATTCGGAGCCAATTTCAAAAACCGCGTCGTATCACTACCGGATTGGTGTCGTGCAGCCGCCTCGATCCAGCGAACGCGACGAGGGGTTCCGTCGATCGTCGCTCGAATCGTGCGCGGTTACCACATTCTTCTCTCGACGTATACCGATTTTGAAACGCCTGTCTCGAGATCACGACGGCGCAGTGTCGTCGTGAAACCGTCGGTGCAGACGGTACCCGTTCGTACCGAACGAACCCGGCAGCGACGGCTGCGACCGGGCAAAGTATTACCATCGTATACCCTCAACGATCGGTGATGAACGACGCATACGAAGCCGTCGTGGTCGGCGGCGGAATCGTCGGCGCGTCGGCGGCTTACCACCTCGTTCGTGACGGCGTGGAGACGCTTCTGGTCGACCGGGACGACGAGGGAAGAGCCACCGACGCCGGCGCGGGAATCGTCTCTCCGGCGACGAGCAGCCGAACCGCGTCCGGCCCGTGGTTCGGCCTCGCGGTCGACGCCTTCGAGTACTATCCGACGCTCGTCGCTCGACTGGAAGCGGCGGGTGAGCGGGAGACGAGTTTCTCACGGCCCGGACTGCTCGCCGTTGCGGTCGACGAGGACGAAACCGCCCCGCTCTCGAACTCCCTCGAGCGGATCGACGAGCGCAAGCGGCGACTGGCCAACCCGGCGCCGGGAAGCGTCGAGTCGCTCGAGCCCCCGGCGGCGTCCGCCCGACTCCCGGGACTGGCGCCGGTCAGGCGGGCGTTTCACTACGCCGACGCCGCCCGGATCGACGGCCGTCGGTTCGCGGACGCCACTCGTCGTGCAGCCGAGGACGCCGGCCTGGACGTCGAGAACGGGGACGTCGCCGACCTCACGGTCGCGAACGGCTCGGTTCGCGCCGTCGAACTGGCAGACGGGCGGACGATCGGGGCCGACCGGGTGGTCGTTACGGGCGGCGCATGGTCGCCCGCGTTCGCCGACCGGCTGGACGTCGAGATTCCCGTCGAACCCCAGCGCGGACAGATCGCGCACCTCCGCCACCCGGAGCTGCCGACCGGCGAGTGGCCGATCGTGAAGGGGTTTCGCGGCCACTACGTCGTCCCCTGGTCGGACGGGCGCGTGGCCGTCGGGGCGACCCGCGAGTCGGGGAGCGGGTACGCCTCGCGGACGACCGCCGCCGGCGTTCGCGAGGTGCTCGAGGAGGCACTTCGCCTGATCCCCGCCCTCGGGGACGCGGAACTGCGCGAGGTTCGCGTCGGGCTCCGGCCGGCCTCGCCCGACGGCCTCCCGATACTCGGGGCCGTTCCGGGGATCGAGGGCGCGTATCTCGCGACCGGCCACGGCCCGACGGGGCTCACGCTCGGGCCGTACAGCGGCAAACTGATCGCGGAACTCGTCCGGGGCGAGGCTCCCTCGAGCGGCCTCGAGCCGTTCGCACCGGAGCGGTTCGCCTGACGGCGACGGCCGTCGGTCGCGTCAGTCCCCGGTGGCGATAGAGCAGCGGAAAAACGAGAACGACCGGTTCTGCGGCGGGCGCCCCGGGTGGCGCGTTCGTTAGCGCGGCCGACCGCGGCCGCCACGGTCGAAGCCGGTGGCCTGCCCGTCTCGAGACGGGTCGGCGGCGCCGATCAGTTCGTCGCCGTCGACTTCGATTACCTGGACGTTCCCCTGGACTTCCGGCTCGTCACCCCAGACCAGCCCCCAGTCGTCGGTCTGGTCGCGGGCGGCTTCCGGAACGCCGTCCTCCCAGTGGACGGTCGGGAGGGTGGACTTGAAGATGCTCGGCTCCTCGATCGCCGCCAGCGGCTCGAGGTCGTAGACCAGCCCGTGGAGGATCGCGTGCGCCGTTGCGGTGATGATCCGGATACCGCCGGGAGAACCGGCGGTGAAGATCGGTTGCCCGTCTTCCATGACCATCGTCGGGCTCATGCTACTGAGCGGGCGCTTGTTCGGTTCGACCATGTTGGGCCCGTCGGGGATGGCGCTGAAGTCGGTCAGTTCGTTGTTGATCAGGAAGCCGCGACCGGGAACAACCTTCCCCGATCCCATGAACTGCTCGATCGTCGACGTGTACGAGACGGCGTTGCCCCACTGGTCGACGACCGAGAAGTGCGTAGTCGACCCCGACTGCACGGCGGAGGCCGGCGCGCCTGCGGGCTCGAACGCCCCCGGCTCGCCGGGCTGTGAGCTCTCGCCGCCCTGGTAGTCGAACGCCGTCGAGCCGAGTTCGATCATCTCCGCTCGCGAGGCGAGGTACTCCTCCGAGAGCATCCCCTCGAGCGGGACGTCGACGAACTCGGGGTCGCCGAGGTACTCGTTGCGGTCGGCCCAGGCCAGCGACTGGGCCTCCGCCAGGAAGTGGTACTTCTCCGGAGAGCGGACGTCGTACTGTTCGCCCTCGAGCAGTTCGAACAGTTTGAGGATGTAGTAGACGATGGCACCCCCGGAGCTCGGCGGCGGCTGGGAGACGATTTCGTAGTCGTACCACTCGCCGCGTACGGGGTCGTCGAGGGTCACGTCGTAGGCCGCCAGGTCCTCCTCGTCGACGACGCGGTCCGGCTCCCTGGCGTTCCGCCGGATCTCGGCCGCCAGATCCGTCGCAATCGGCCCCTCGTAGAACGCCTCGGCTCCGTCGCGCCTGATGAGTTCGAGGGTTTCGGCGAGATCCGGATTCGTCATCGTGTCGCCCTCCTCGTAGAGGGCGCCGGTCTCGTCGCTGAAGACCTCGAGCGCGGCCTCGTTGAACTTGTCCGTGTTGCTCGCGATCTGTTCGGCGAGGAACGCGTCGACCGTAAATCCGTCACGAGCGAGTTTGATAGCGGGCGTTATCAGCCGCTGACGCGGCCGGGTGCCGTGCAGGTCGAGCGCGGTCTCGAGGCCCATCGGGGTCCCGGGGACGCCCATCGCCTCGCCGGTCTGGATTCGCTCGGAGAACCCGATCGGATCGCCGTCGTCGTCGAGGAACTGCTCCGGTTCGGCGTTCCGCGACGCGCGCTCGCGGCTGTTGACGATATCGACCGTCCCGGAGTCGGCGTCGTAGACGATCATGAAGCCGCCGCCGCCGATTCCGGACCCGTGTGGCTGGGTGACCGTGAGCACGTACTGGATGGCGACCGCAGCGTCGACGGCGGTGCCGCCCTCGCGAAGGACGGTTGCGGCGACGCCGGACGCGATCGGATCGACAGTCGAGACCATCCCGTCGCCGGCGCGCACCTGTCGTCCGCAGGTGAACTGCGGCCGGTCACAGCTGAAGCCGGGCACGTCCGTTACGGCCTGTGAGTCGGCCCCGGCGTGACCCGTGCCGACGGCTAACGCGCCCGCGGTTGCGCCCGTGAGGGCGAGAAACTGTCTTCGATCGATTCCCGTCACGTCGTGTCGACTCGAGCGTCCGTCGTCCCCGTTACCGCGTGTGTTTCTATTGGTCATGTGTTTCAGTGGCAACCGATGGTGCCGAAATAGGGTTCCGATCGCAGGAAAATAAGTGTACCGAGACACTGTATTTTGGAGTACGATCGGGTACGCAACTTTCGACGGTCCGAAACCCCCGACGGCGTCACTCGTTCTTCCGATGGAGTAGCAGGATTTATTATGCGACTGTGTGACGTGAAAGACGCATGGAAGAGATCAGCACCAGCGACGCACCGGACAGCATCGGACCGTACTCGCAGGCGATGAAGTACGGCGACACGATCTACGTCTCGGGCCAGGGCCCGGCGAACCCGGAGACGAGGGAGGTCGAGGTCGACGACATTCGCGATCAGACGGCCCAGACCCTCGAGAACATCGGCGCGATCTTAGAGGAAGCCGGTTCGTCGCTCGACAAGGTGATCAAGGCGAACGTGTACGTCACCGATATGGACAACTACGACGCGGTCAACGACGTGTACGCCGAGTACATGTCCGAGCCGTTTCCGGCCCGCTGTGCCGTCGAGGTGTCGGACCTTCCCATCGACATCGGCGTCGAAATAGAGGTCGTCGCCGCCGCGTAGCTTCGACACTCGGCTGTACCGTTTCTGCACCCGTTTCGCCCCCTCTGACGTCCTACCCGAACGCGAAGTCGACGAGCCCGCAGACCGAGTCAGAAAGCAGCAGTTCGGCGCGGTCGGGATGGGTCATCCGGACGAGTTCGCGGGTTCGATCGAGCCCGGCCGCCTCGAGCGCGGCTTCGACGCCCGCCCGCTCTGGCGCGTCGACGATCACCGCACGTTCGCCGAGCGCCGTCGTAACTGCGGCCAGCAGCGCTTCGAGCGTGCGCGAATCGGACGCGACGATCGGACCGATCTGCCGGTGGGTCCGGCCGGGCCGGACGAAGGCGTAGCCGTCGACGCTCGCCGAATCGCCGACGACGAAGCCTCGAACGTCCGGTTCTGCGACGAGTTCTCGCACCAGGTCGGTTCGGTCGACGGCGAGGGCGTTCCGGTCGAACGCACAGACGGCGTCGAGCAGCTCTGACTCGAGCGGTTCGGCGGATTCCGCGCGATGCTCACCGTCGTTGTCCGAGAGCGTCCCCTGCCAGCGAAACACCGGCGCGACGCGCTCGAACCCGTACTTCTCGTAGATCGGCTCCCCGAGGTGGGTCGCGTCCAGGCCGAGCCGTCGGCCGCCGCGTTCGCGGGCGTACTCGAGACCGCGCTCGAAGATCCGGCTTCCGTACCCCTGGCTCCGGTGGGCTTCGTCGACGAGGACCATCCCGATCCAGCTCACGTCGTCGCCGTACGTGATCACCGTCGTCGTCGCGACGAGCTGGCCGTCGACGGTTCCGGCGAAACAGCCCTCGGGCGAGAGCGCGAGCAGGCGCTGCCAGTCGGCTGCGACCTGGTTCCAGCCGGCCTGCCTCGAGAGTTCGAGCGCGTCAGCCAGATCGTCGGCGGTGAGTCGGCGACAGTCGAGCATTCGATACCCGCCACGTTTCGGGCGACGCACGATAGCGTTGCCGGTGATACGCGTCGGACACCGGAGTGCCGCTGAAGCGATTCGTTTCCGAGAGCTAAACGTCGCGGTTCGAACGCCGATCTGTTCCTACCGGGATTGCTCAGGCCATCGGCAGCGATTCTCGAGCGATAGTTACAGCCATAGGACTGTAATCTACGAGGATGGCCGCGATCGGGCGAGAGCGGGACGCGTGATGGGTGGGCGAAGCGCAAGCCTTCGTTTTCCAGAGCTAAACAACACTCCCTCCGGGGCGGCGCCGCTGTCAGTGGGCGTCGAACGAGCCGCCACAACAACCGGTGGAGTCGGGAGAACGGACAGTATCGGCGGCCGACCCGGCGAAAACCGGACGACGGTGTGCGGCTGGCGTTACAGCGAGGTGATGTTGATCTCGATGATGTTTACTGCACGGTGGATCATCTCCGGGATCTCCGTCTCGAGGCGCTCTTCGTTGATGCGCCTGACCGGGCCGATGATGCTGATCGCCCCGTAGAGCGTTCCGTCCTGGTCGCGGATGGGTGCCCCCGCGCCGACGAGCCCCTGGATCGTCTCGCCGTGGTTGTAGGCGATCCCGTCCTCGCGGATCTGCTCGAGTTCCGCCCGGAGTTCGTCCTCGTCGGTGATCGTGTTCGGCGTGAGCTGCTCGAACTCGGTGTTTTCGATGATCTCGTCGCGCTTTTCCGCCGGCATGAACGCTAACATCGCCTTCCCGACGGCCGTGTGATAGAGCTGGTTTCGGTAGCCGACGTACACTTCGGTCTTGACCGCTTCCGCACCCTCCGCCGTGTACAGGCAGATCCCTTCGCCGTCCTCCTCGACGGTGAACAGTGCCATCTCGCCGGATTCCTCGGCGAGCGTGTCGACCTCCGAGGTGGCGATGTCGTAGATGTCGATGCGGTCTTTCGCGTAGTGGGCGAGGTCGATGAAGCGCAGCCCCAGTTTGTACTCGCTGTTCTCGTTGACGACGTAGCCGTTCTCCTCGAGCGTCGCGAGGTGACAGTGGACGGTTCCCTTCGACACCCCGATCTCCCTCGCGATCTCGGTGACGCGGGCCCCGCCAGTGTCTCGCAGCACCGAGAGGATGTCTAGCGTCCGTTGAACCGCTTGCACCGGGTTTTTTGCTTCGGCCATTGTTTGTCTCTACTGGGAACACTTACCAGATAAATGTTTGGTGTCGTAAAACGGAGCGTCGACTTCGACCATCGCCCGGCCTGTCGAAACGGAGCCCGAACGGCGAACGTCGAACGACGACCGCTCTCCCCAGTCCGACACTCTGGACGAGAAACAGCACGCCGTTTCGCGGCTCCAAACGACCGGTGTCAGCGAACGACGTCTCGCGTCGTTCCCCGTCGCGTACCTGTCGTCGCGCTAATGGGCTCAGTAACAACTAAGACGTCCCTGCGTAATTGTCTCCCAGATGGTCGAGATCACCCGCGCGGATGTCCTTTCGGCGCGCGAACGCCTCGACGGCTCGAGTCTGGTTCAGCGGACGCCCGTCGAATTCAGCCGCTCGCTCAGCGACGTTTCGGGCGCCGACGTCTTCCTCAAGATGGAACACCTCCAGCGTACCGGATCGTTCAAGACGAGGGGCGCGTACAACAAGCTCCTCAACGTCGCCGAACGCGGTGACATCGAGGAGGTCGTCGCCGCCAGCGCGGGAAACCACGCCCAGGGCGTCGCGCTGGCGGCCGCCGAAACCGGCGTCCCGTCGACGATCGTGATGCCGACGACCGCCCCGCAGACGAAGATCGACGCGACGCGAGGCTACGGCGCCGAGGTCGTCCTCGAGGGCGTCAACTTCGGCGAAGCGGTTTCCCACGCGGAGGCGCTCGCGGAGCGAGACGGCGTCGAACTCGTCCACGCGTTCGACGACCCGGCGATCGTCGCCGGCCAGGGAACGCTCGGACTCGAACTCCTCGAGGACGTTCCCGACCTGGACACCGTCGTCGTTCCGATCGGCGGCGGCGGCCTCATCGGCGGTATCGGGGCCGCCCTCGCCGAGGAGCGCCCGGACGTGCGGATCGTCGGTGTGCAGGCGAGCGACGCGGCGACCGTTCCCGAGAGCCTCGAGAAGGGCCAACCCCTGCCGACAGACGACGTCGACACGATCGCGGACGGTATCGCGACCGGCAGCACCGCCGAGCTGACGTTCTCGCTGATCGACGAGCACGTCGACGAGGTGGTCACCGTCAGCGAATCGGAGCTCGCCAGCGGCATCGTGCTGTTGCTCGAGCGGGCGAAACAGCTCGTCGAGGGGGCCGGCGCGGCGTCGGTGGCCGCGCTGCTCGGCGACCAGCTCGACGTGACCGGCGAAACCGTCGTCCCCGTGCTCTCTGGTGGCAACCTGGACATGTCCCGGCTCCAGACGATCCTCACCCACGAGCTGACCGCGCGACGCCAGATGATCAGGCTCCAGGTGCGAATCGACGACGGCCCGGGGCGAATGGCCGACATCTCACAGCGGATCGGCGACCTGGGGGCCAACATCCGAACGGTCCATCACTACCGCGCCGACGGCTCGCTCTCCGTCGGTGAGGCGTTTCTCGTCTTCCTCGTCGAGACGAGCGGCGACAGCCACGCTGCGGCGATCATCGAGTCGATCGAACGCGAGGGGTACGAGGTCACGCAGGTGAACTGACCCGTCGCGGACGCGCCTCTCCGCTGTACGAAGCGTTATTAGCGATGGCGCATGATGTGACCCCATGCGAGTAGGAATCGCGGGAACGGGTTTCATGGCCCAGACCCACGCAGCGGAGTACGCCGAAATGGACGTCGACGTCGTCGCCGTCTCCTCGCCCAGCGGTCCGGGCGGGTTCATCGACGAGTTCGACTTCGACGCCGCCGCGTACACCGACGTCGAAACGATGTGCGACGAGGCGGATCTCGATTTCCTCGACGTCTGTACGCCCACGCACACGCATCTCGAGCTGGTCACCGCGGCTGCTACGGCCGGGATCGACGTCTTCCTCGAGAAACCGATCGCCGGCTCGCTCGAGGAGGCTGAGGAGATCGCTACGGTCGCAGCCGACGCCGACATTACGCTCATGGTCGGTCACGTCGTCCGGTTCATGCCGAACTACCGGCGCGCTCGCGAACTCGACGTGGGGGAGGCGGGCGTCGCCCGCGCCCGCCGACTCTCGCCGTTTCCCGAGTGGGGCTCTGCCGACTGGTTCGCCGACCGCGAGAAGAGCGGCGGCGTCTTCGTCGACCTGGCGATCCACGACCTGGACTACCTCCAGTGGGCGTGGGGCGACGTCGAGCGCGTGTTCGCCCGCAGGACCCGCGACGATCGGGCCGAACACGGGATCGTCACCCTCCGCTTTGCGAGCGGCGCCGTCGGCTACGTCGAGGCGTCGTGGGCCCAGCCCGAATCGCGGCCGCTGACGGCCGAACTCGAGTTCGCCGGCGACGACGGCCTCGTCGAGTTCGCGGGCGCCGAGGAGGCGCCGTTCGCCGTCTGGGACGGCGACGGGATGGTCGTCGAGAGCCCCCTCGCGAGGGACGGCTACCGGCGCGAACTCGAGCACTTCGTTTCCTGCCTCGAGTCGGGCGCGGAGCCGGACGTGGGCGCCGAGGCGGGGATCGACGCGCTTCGACTCGCCCTCGCCGCCGAGCGGTCGGCCGACCGCGGTGAGCCGGTCGCCCTCGAGGAGGTGAGAGCGTGAGCCTCTCCGTCGGGGTGCTGTCGGCGGCCCACGCCCACGTCGATGCCTACGCCGGCATCCTCGCCGGCCGGGAGGACGTCGACCTCGTCGGGATCGCGGACGGCGACGACGAGCGCGGACGGGCGGCCGCCGACCGTCACGGGACGGCGTACGTCGCCGACGGGGACGAGTTGCTCGAGCGGATCGACGCGGCGGTGATCTGCTCGGCCAACGCCGACCACCGCGACTGGTTCGAACGCGCCGCGAAGGCGGGCGTTCACGTCCTCTGTGAGAAACCGCTCGCGCCGACCGTCGAGGCGGCGTCGGCGATCGTCGACGTCTGGGAGGACACCGGGATCGTCGCGGGCGTGGCGATGCCGCTTCGCTTCTGCGAGCCGGCCCGGCGGATGCGAGAGGCGCTCGAGGCGGGCGAGATCGGCTCGGTGCGGTCGATCTCCGGGACGAACCGGGGGAAGATGCCCGGCGGCTGGTTCGCCGACCCCGAGAGAGCCGGCGGCGGGGCGGTGGTGGATCACACCGTCCACATCGTCGACCTCGTGCTCGACTTACTCGGCGAGACGCCGGCCGAGGTGTACGCCGAAACTGACACCAGGTTCCACGACATCCCGGTCGACGACGTCAACGTCCTCTCGATGGCGATGGCCGACGGGACGCCGTTCTTGCTCGACGGCTCCTGGAGCAAACCCGACGCCTGGCACACGTGGGGCGACGCCACCCTCGAACTGACCGGCACCGAGGGAACCGTCGCGATCGACTACATGGATCAGTCGCTGACCCACACCGTCGCCTCGGGCGACGACGCGGGCGTCCACACCGCGTTCTACGGGACCGACGCCAACGCCGGACTCGTCGACGACTTCCTCGAGAGCGTCCGGAAGGGACGCGACCCGGAGATCACGCCCGCCGACGGGCTCGCGGCCGTCGCCGTCGTCGAGGCCGCCTACGACTCCGCTGACGCGGGCGCGTCGGTGCCGGTGGCCGACGTCGACTGAGTCGCCCGCCGATACTCGGCCGGTCGAGAGTCGACCGGAAGGTTTTCCGACTCCGGATTCGATCTCTCGAGCATGTCCCGCACGATCGTCGTCATCGGCGCCCACCCCGATGACCCCGACATTCGAGCCGGCGGGTTCGCCTGCCACAGCGCAGCCGCCGGCCACGACGTCCGCTTCGTCTCGATGACCGACGGCCGCGGCGGCCACCACGACCGACACGGTTCTTCGCTCGTCGAACGGCGCCGCCGGGAGGCAGAGAACGCCGCCGAAGCGGCCGGAATCGCCGAGTACCGAGTTCTCGGCACGCCGGACGGGAAGCTCAGACCCTCCCTCGAGCGCCGGGAGGAGGTGATCCGCTTGCTCCGCGGGTTCGACCCCGACCTCGTGTTGACCCACCGGTCGAACGACTACCACCCCGACCACCGCTACACCTCCCAGCTGGTCCGCGACGCGGCGTACATGGTCACCGTCCCGAACGTCTGTCCGGCGGTGCCGGCGCTCGAGTCGAACCCGGTCTTCGGCTACCTGCTGGACACGTTCGAGCGGCCCTACCCGTTTACCCCCGACGTCGTCGTCCCGATCGAGGCGGAACACCTCGAGTGCAAGTACGACATGCTCGACTGCCACGAGTCCCAGTTCTACGAGTGGTTGCCGTACACCGAGAACAAACTCGAGGAGGTTCCCGACGATCCGGCAGCGCGACGGCGGTGGCTCGAGTCCGATCCGATCTCGGGGCTCCGGGAGATGCGAGACGGCGCCGACCGGTTCCGTGAACTCCTGGTCGACACCTACGGCGAGGACGCCGGCGGGGAGATCGAGTACGCCGAAGCATTCGAAATCTCGGAGTACGGCGGCGAACTCACACCCGACCTCGCCGCCGAACTGTTCGCCTGACCGACGCGGCTCCGCCCGTCGTCGCTCGGACGGGATCGGAGTCGGACTTACCGCTCGGCTCGAGAGAGCAACAGCTGTGCTTCCTCACGGATCGCCGGCGTCCGCCGGTCGGCGACTTCGCCCGTGAGCACCGACAGCGCGGTCGTCATGAGCCAGCGGTGAGACTCCGTCCGAACGATCGTGAGCAGGGCCATGATCTCGCGGCGTCGGGCCTCGGGGTCCCACACCGGTCGCTGTGCCTCCGGATCGTTCGGCGCCGACCTGGCACGTGCGAGGGTCGCCCCACAGCCCATGTGGAGCCAGTTCGAGTACCGCTCGTAGAACACCTGCACGGCGACTTCCTGCCAGTAGGGCTCGAGGGTCGACGGCTCCGCGGTGAGTTCGGCGAGACGGTGCAGGTACTCGAGGTGGTTCTCGCGGTCGCGTCGCTCCCCGAGTTCGTAGGCGGTCCCGTCGATCGTCTCCGTCGGAACCAGGTCGACGCCGACCGGCGTCGCGCCGTCGAACTCGATCTCGAGGGACAGCCCCCACGAACAGTTCTCCGAGTCGGCCATCCGGTCGAACAGGAAGTTGCCGAGGCTGTAGAAGATCGCGCCGTCGCCGTAGCGCTCCCAGCCCTGTGGCACGTGCGGGTGGTGGCCGACGACGAGATCCGCGCCCAGATCGACGAACTCCCGCAACGTCCCTTGCAGCTCCGGCGACGGGAACGGAACGTACTCCGCCCCGCCGTGGGCGAGGACGATCACCGCGTCGTACTCGCGGTCCGCCCGCCGGATCGTCTCGCGGGCTCGTCGGTCCGAGATCCAGGCCGCACCGTAACTGTCCTCGCCGGCGATGTTGAACTCGCGCTCGCAGACGTTGACGACGGCGACGCGACCGTCGCCCCGCGTGACCTCGAGCGGCTCGAATGCGGCGTCGTGGCTCTCGCCGACCCCGACGGTCTCACAGCCCGCACGCTGGAGGGCCTCGAGGGTCGAGGCGACGCCCTCGGGGCCGTAGTCGCGGACGTGGTTGTTCGCGAGCGCGCAGACGTCGAACCCGGCGTCGGCCGCCGCCGTCGCGGCCTCCGGCGGGTTCTCGATGACGGGGCCGCTCTTGGTGATCGGCTCCGCACCGTCGACGATCGGCGCCTCGAAGTTGACGATCGAAACCTCGGCAGCCGCGATCCGGTCGCGCAGCGCCGGGTCGATCGTCCGCTCGGCGGTCGCCGGCTCGTCTCGGTCGATGACGTAGTCGCCGGCGACGAACATCGACCACCGGCTCTCGTCGGCGTCGTCGACGCTGTCGGCCAGTCCGAGGCGCGTCCGTGACCCGGTGACCATCCGATCGGTCACTCGTCTTCTTCTTCCTCTTCTTCCTCCTCGTCTGCGCTCGCGCCCTCGAGGGTGAACGTTACCTCCTCGTCGTCCTCGCCGACGGTGACCTCCTCCTCCTGAGTCTCGAACGAGTCATCCGTACTCTCGACGGTGATCGTGTAGTCGTCCTCTTCGGTGATCGAAACGGTCGCCTCGCCGTCCTCGATGTCGGGGTCGGCCAGTCCGAACGACATGTCGTCGTTCGCGGGATCGACGGTGATCTCGACGCCGGAGGAAACCGGGTCGCCGTCCTCGTTCTCGAGGATGAGCCTGAGCTCGCCGACCGTGTCTTCCTCGAGGTCCGACTCGTCGAAGTCGTCGACGTCGTCGGTGTCGTTGTCGTCGGTGTCGTTGTCGTCGGTGTCGTTTCCGGCGTCGTCGTCGCCGTTGTCGTCCCCGCTCGTACAGCCAGCGAGTGTGGCTGTCAGGCCGAGCGCTGCTGCCATACCGAATCGTCGTCGCGAGAGACGTGATTGTCCCATGCGTAATCGCTCTGGCCCCCCGATCTTAAGTGTTCGTGTTGGAGAAGGTATGTGTGTGGGTACATAGAATATTCCAGTACCGACTTCTCCAAATCTTACCGAAACTGGTGAGGTCGGCGGTCAGTCGTCAAAAAAAGACCCTGGGGGTGGATCAGCGCGGAAGAGACGTAGCGTCAGGCGTCCACGTCGAAGCCCCAGTTGGCGAGGGCGTTCCAGTCCTCCGTGCCGCCCGACTCGACCGCCCCTTCGTGGCGGTTCCCCATCCAGAGGACCTCCGAAAGGGGTTCGTCCCACGCGACGTCGCCGTTGAAGCGGTTGTTGCACACGCTGTGGCCGGCGTCCTCGACGGTGAACCGGAGGTCCGCGCCGCCGGTGTCGAACGTGCAGTTCTCGATCGTCACGCCGGCGTCCGACGCGGCGCCGACGACCCGCATTCCGTCGCGGTTCGGCGACTCGAAGCGGCAGTCGCGGAACGTGACGTTCGGCGTTCCGACCTCGACTGAGTAGTCGAACCCGGCACCGTGGACGGGGTGGGCGGAGCCGTCACTCTCGTCGACGATGGTGACGTTCTCGAACAGGAGTTCCTCCTCGAGCGAGAGGCCTCCGCTGATGTCTATCGCGTGGACCGGCGAGATCTCCCCGATGTAGATGTCGACGTCGCGGACCGTCCCGCCGGTCGCCTGGCCGCCGACCCAGAGGGCGTTGTTCCAGATGTCCGGCGCTTCGATCTGGACGTTCTCGACGAGCGGGCTGCCGCCGAAGATGGTGAGCCCCATCCCCGGCGTGTCCCGGTCGGATGCGTCCGACAGCACGATCCGCGAGTCCCGACAGACGTCGTTCCGGCCGAGGCGAATGCCGAAGTTGTTGCAGTCGATCGTGAGACACCCCTGAAGGATGTTTCGACCGTCGTTGTTCATCACGTAAAATCCCGAGGTCCAATCCTTGACGTAACAGCCGTTCCAGACGTTCGTGCCGACGTGGGGCGGGTCCGCGGCGAACGGGATGACCGATCCGCCGTCGCCCTCGACCTCGCCGTCGGGCAGGCGGACGTTGCGGATCTCGGTGTAGCCGTCCTCCTCGAGGGTGTCCACCCGGCAGGTGAACTTGCCGCCGCGGTCCGACTGGTGGTAGTCCCGCTCGCCCCGGAGGTCGAGGTTTTCGATCAGTCCGCGCCGTTCGATTCCTGCGAACACGATTCCGGCGTCGATGGTGTCGCCCGCCGTGATGTCGACGGTGAAGTCCCCGAGCAGGACTCGCTCTCCCTCGAGGTCGAACGCGTAGTCCGGATCGTGCGTTTCGACCGCCAGCGTCGCCTGGGGTGCGCCGACGACGCCGAAGAATTCGAACCCCGACAGCTCCAGCTGGCTGTTCCAGGAGTAGGTTCCCGCGGGAAGAACGAACAGGTGGTTCGGCTCGCGGTCGGCGAGGTACGACTGGATCTCCGCCGCCAGATCGCCCTCGTGGTCGATCTCGGGGTCGCCGACGACGTCGACGCGGTTGGTCCCCTCGACCGAGAGGTGCTCGGTGGTGATCGCCGCGACCGGTTCCGAAGCGCCCAGCACGTCCCCGCCGTGGTCGTGGTCTCTGGGTGCGAACGGGCTGTTCTCGCTCCCCTCGCGGTCGTCCGCGGCCGCCGATCCCGCGCCGGCGATTCCGAGTCCGACCGCGCTCGCGGCGAGCATTCCCCGCCGGCTGAGCGGAAGGCCGCCCGTCCGGTCGCTCGACTGTGCATCGTCCGTGGTGTCGTTTCGATTACTCATTCGTGTCCCTCTTACAAGGCATCCTGACTCTCCCGTCTCGTTCGCCCGAGAGATGTGCTAGCGATTACCCTGTACAATACCCACTGTCTCCCCAACTCTCAAAAGCATTTCTTTCGTTTACATTCTCCTCCAGCGATTTGTTCAGTCGCAAGTTCGCGCTCTCGCAAAGTACCCGAAACCGTTTCCTGCCCGTCTGCAACGCCAGTCCGTTCCGACGAGAAACCCTGCGGTCTCGACGGGACACCCGCCTCGTTCTCGACGCCGGGGTGGCTTGCTCTCTGCCAGACGTGACTCTACCAGCACGCTTTTGCCGACTCCTCTGCGTCTGGTAGACAATGACGAACGAACTCCTCTTCGCTCCGGCGTGGCGACTCGCCGAAGGGATCCGTGACGGGACGCTCGAGCCCACGGCGGTCGTCGACGCCTTTCTCGAGCGGATCGCCGACCGCGACGACGCGGTAAACGCGTACGTCACGGTGGCGAGTGAGCACGCCAGAGAGCGCGCACTGGAGGCCGAACGGGCGCTCGAGGCGGGCGAGGACGTCGGCCCGCTCCACGGAGTTCCGGTCGCGCTGAAGGATCTCACGGCGTTTCGGGCGGGGATCCGACACACGTTCGGCTGTCGAGCGTTCGAGGACCACGTCGCGGACCACACCGCCGCGTTCGTCCAACGCCTCGAGGACGCCGGCGCGATCGTGATCGGCAAGACGAACGCCCCGGAGTTCGGCCACAGGCCGGTTACCGACAACCTGCTCGTCGGCCCGACGTCGACGCCGTTCGACCTCGATCGAAACGCGGGCGGCTCCTCCGGCGGGAGCGCGGCCGCGGTCGCCGACGGGATGGCGGCGTTCGCCCAGGGTGGCGATGCGGCGGGGTCGGTGCGCATTCCGGCCGCCTGCTGTGGCGTCTACGGTCTGAAACCGTCGTTCGGTCGCATCCCGAACGTCAGCCGGCCGAACGCGTTCCAGAACCAGTCGCCGTTCATCGACAAGGGCGTCCTCACGCGGACGGTACGGGACGCGGCGCTCGCCCTCGAGGTGATGGTCGGTCCCCACCCGCGGGATCCGTTCTCGCTCCCGGATACGGGCGCGGCGTATCAGGCTGCTCTGGACCGCTCGGTCGACGGCTGGCGGATCGCCTACAGCTCCGATCTGGGCGTCTTCTCCGTCGCCGCCGTCGTCCGGGAGCGCGTCGAGGACGCCCTCGAGGCGTTCGAGCGCGAGGGGGCGACGGTCGACCGCGTCGACGTCGCGTTCGGCTACGAGTTCGACGACCTC
Organism: Natrononativus amylolyticus; assembly: GCF_024362525.1. Taxonomy (GTDB): domain Archaea; phylum Halobacteriota; class Halobacteria; order Halobacteriales; family Natrialbaceae; genus Natrononativus; species Natrononativus amylolyticus. Next base: position 251,469 of record NZ_CP101459.1, on the reverse strand, counting down.
GCCGCACGAACCCGATACGGGCTGATGCAGGCACTCTCGGCGACGATCGCGGAGAACGTCGAACGACGCCACGGCGTCGCGTTCCTCGAGCGGGACGCCGAGTCGGTCCCGTCGACGTTCCGCGACCGGATCGCGGCCGGCCGCGAGGTGAGCGCCGTCGACCTCGGGGGGATGAACCGCGTCAGGACGGCGATCTACGACGAGATTCAGGACGTGTTCGACGGGTACGATCTCCTGGTGACGCCGACGCTGTCGGTGTTGCCGATCCACAACGACTCCCTCGAGGACGTCCGCGTCGACGGGACGCCGGTCGACCCGCAGGCCGGCTGGCTGCTCACGTGGCCGTTCAACATGACGGGCCACCCGGCGGCCTCGATCCCCGCGGGGTTCGTCGACGGGCTCCCGGTCGGGATGCAACTCGTCGGTCCGCGGTTCGGCGACGAAGCGGTGCTGACGGCGAGCGCCGCCGTCGAGCGACGCCGCCCCTGGCTCGAGGCCGCCCGCTCGAACCTCGTCGACTGACCGGCGATTTCGAGCGTTGTTCGAGGACGTTCGATCGGACCGCGTGGTGGTTCGTGGTCGCTCGAGCGAGAGAAAAGTAATTCGAGGCGTTAGTTGTCGACCGATTCGCCGTCACCGCCGACCTTCTTGGCGTGTCGTGCCCTGATCCGCGGGTTGAACACGCGGTCCATCCCCTGTGCGAACATGATCAGGCCGAACGAGATGACCACGACCGCGGCCATCGGCCAGAAGATCTGGTAGAAGTTCGCGAGGTTGACCAGCGCGTGCGCCTCGGAGTACGCCGTGTCCATCATGATCCCCCAGTTGGCCGTCGTGAACGGGAGGATGCCGAGGAAGTACAGCGCGATGGCGCCGAAGATCACCGACCGGCCGGCGTGTGCCGCGTTGATCAGGATGTACGGCATCAGCTGCGGCGTGATGTCCCGCGAGAGGATCGTCTTCGAGGTGAGCCCCATCGTTCGGGAGGCCTCGACGTAAGACTCCTCGCGGAGCGTGAGCACCTGCGACCGGAGCGCACGCGCCAGTCCGGGCCAGGAGTCGATCGCGAGGACGACGCCGACAAGCCACGCCTGCCGGGGCGGGTAGATCGCCGCGATGACGATGATCAGCGGCAGGCCGGGCATCGTCATCACGATGTCCGTGATGTACATGAGGAACGAGTCGATCTTCCCGCCCTTGTAGCCGGCCGTGATGCCGATTAGTGCGGCGATGCCGACGGAGACGATCGCGCCGGCGATCACCATCTCGAGCATGTCCGGCGTCGCGTGGACGAGGTTTCGCCCGATCGGCGTCCCGTAGTTGTCCGCCCCGAGGGGGTACTCGAGGTCGAACCCGGGGATGGAGAAGTACTGGAACGAGTACGAGTGCTCGAGTCCGATGTCGATCCAGCCGCCGTCCTCCCAGATCGCGGAGACGCCGCCCTGGAACGGCTGTAAGTTGTTCGGCGCCTGGTTGGTCCCCGGCCTGGGAACGAGGCGGGTGCCGACGACGCCGACGAACACGAACATCGTGATGATGAAGATGCCAAAGCGCATCCGCCAGTCCTCCCAGGCGACCCGGGCCGGCGCGAGAACGTACGCGTCGAGTGCACGGGAATACCGTTCCTTGCGCGAGAGTTCGACGCGGTCTTTCTCGGCGAGCTGGCCGAACAGCTGTTCGTCGCTGAGCGGTTCGCCTCCGTCTGTCCGAGGTTCGTCAGTATGACTCATTGTTTTCACCAGATCCGATCCGTGGGTCGACGATGCCGTACGTGAACTCGGCGATGAGGATGCCGATGAGCGTGACGATGGTAAAGAAGAGGAACGATCCCATCAGAAGCGGGTAGTCGCGCCGGATAACCGCGTCGTAGGTGTACCAGCCGACGCCGGGGTACGTGAAGATGAACTCGAGGACGACGCTGCTCGAGAAGACGGCGGCGATGCCGATCATCATCTCGGTGTACAGCGGGAGGATCGCGTTCCGCGCGACGTAGCGGGTCGCGATGCGTTCGGAACTGATCCCGCGGAGCCGGGCAACCCGGAGGTAATCCTCTCCGAGGATTCGGATGGAGTTACCCCGCATTGCCAGCGCACCGCCGCCGAACCCGACGATGAAACTCGACATGATCGGGAGCACCGCGTGGTGTGTGATGCTCGCCATGAACTGGACGTTGAGTCCGGCTTCCAGGTTCGTGTTGTACCGGCCGCCGCTCGGGAACCAACCGAGTTGGTAGGCGAAGAACGCGAGGAACAGGATCGCCCCGACGTAGTAGGGGACCGAGTTCAGGAACGTCGCCAGGACGGTCGAGTAGCTGTCGAAGCGCGACCCCTCTGCGTACGCCATCGCTGCCCCGAGCAGGATGTTCGCCGTGTAGCCGAACGCCAGCCCGTAGACGCTGATGAAAATCGACCACGGCATCGCGGTGAACAGGATGTCGAACACCGGTTCGTTGTAGAAGATCGAGTGGCCGAAGTCCTGGTAGAGGATGATGTCCTGTAAGTATTCGACGTACTGGATGTACCAGGGCTGGTCCGGGTCGAATCCGGTGTGTTGTGCGACCATCGCATCGAGATAGTCGGGATTGACCGTTTGCCCCCGTGCCTCGGCCTGTGCTTCGAACTGCGCGCGCATCGCCTGCGCCGGATTCCCCGGCATCAATCGGAACAGCGCGAACGTGATCGTCGTCACGCTAATTAGTACCACGAAAGCGTGTAACACGCGGTTGACAAAATACCTCATCTAGGTAGTGCTGAATCTGGCTCCATACATAATATATCTTTCCCAGGCTGCGGTACAACGATTCCGGATTTCACCCCTTGCTCCACCGACACTTCCAGAGGAGGAAGCCGCTCAGTAGCGCGAACGCCGACGCGCCGACGATGTTCAACACGACGACCGCGAACGTCGCCGACTCCCGGTCGGCTGTGAAGAGCCACAGCGACATGAGCCCGATCACGGCGACGGAAAACGTAAACAGCAGGCGCCAGGCCTGCTCGTAGTCACAGAGGTGTTCGAGGAAGCTCTTGTCGTATTTACTGCTCATTCGTCAGCGATACTTTCGAGCGGGGCTAAAAATACTTTGCCCGCCGTCAGTCTCCGGCGGCCGGCTCCTCGAGGTCGACCGCCTCCTCGTCGATCGGCTCGCTGTTCCAGTACTCGTGGTCGGGCTCCTCGCGGAAGCAGGCGACGCGCGAGTGGTTGTCGCTGTCGCGGAGTTCGGGCATCTCGCGGGTGCAGACCTCGCGGGCCTCCGGACAGCGCGTGTGGAACGGACAGCCCTCGGGCGGGTCGGTCGGGTCGGGAATGTCGATGTCGCGGATCGGCGGTTTCGTCGCGTTCGCCTCCCGCGCGGCGTCGGGGTCGAGCGGCGGCGTCGCCCAGCTCAGCACCTTCGTGTAGGGGTGTTTCGGGTTGTGGATGATCTCCTGGGCCGGTCCGATCTCGACGAGGTGGCCGAGGTACATGATCCCGATGCGGCCGCCGGACTTCTCCGTCAGGTAGCGCGCGTTCGAGAAGTCGTGGGAGATGAACAGGTACGAGGTGTCGAACGTCTGCTGGAGGTTGAGCATCAGGTCCATCATCTCGACGCGCAGCGAGACGTCCAGCGCCGAGACGGCCTCGTCGGCGAGGATGAGGTCGGGGCTCATCAGCAGCGCCCGCATGAGCACGACGCGCTGTTGTTCTCCACCGGAAAGCTGGTGTGGGAACCGGAGCGCGTAGTCCTCGGCGGGCTTCATCCCCACCCGCTCGAGGAGGTTGTAGACCACCGTCTCCCGTTCGGAGGCGTTGAGGTCCGGCCGCCACCGCTTCAGGGGCGCACTCAGGCTCGCCCGGATCGTCCGGGAGGAGTTCAGCGAACTCCCGGGGTCCTGGTGGACGATCTGGAGCGCGCGGCGGATCTCCTCGAAAGGAATCTCGCCGTCGCCGTCCTTCGCAGCCCATATGTCCTGATCGCGGTAGTTGACGGTGCCGCCCGTCGGCTTCTGGATCCCGATCGCCGTCTTGCCGAGCGTCGTCTTCCCGCAGCCGGACTCGCCGACGAGGGCGACGACCTCGTTCTCGTGGAGATCCAGCGACACCTGGTTGACGGCTTTGACGATCGTCTCCTTGCCGAACAGCTCGTCGATCATCCCCGAGATGTTGAAGTGGACGTCGACCTCCTCGAGGGAGACGACGGTGTCCTCGTCTTTGGTTTCGGCTACCTGCTCGATCGACGACGGGTCCAGTTCCTCGGTGCCGAGTGAGTACTGGATCTCGTCTGCGGATCGCTCCCAGTGGAAGCAGGTGGCCCCGCGGTTCGGGCCGACGTCGTGGTACTCCGGGTCCGCGTCGCGACACTGCTGTGTCGCCATCGGACACCGGGGGTGGTACGAACAGCCGTCCGGCGTGTTCACCGGGTCCGGACTCTCGCCTTCGATCGTGGTCATCTCCTCGAGCGGCGCGTCGACGCTCGGGACGGATTTCAACAGCGCGCGCGTGTACGGATGCGCCGCGTTCCGGATCACCTCCTCGCTCGGGCCGTACTCGACGAACTCGAAGGCGTACATCACCGCCAGGCGATCCGCGATGCCGGCGACGAGCGGCAGGTCGTGGGTGATAAAGAGGATCGTCAGATCGTACCGCTCCTGGAGGTCGGTGAGCAGGCTCATGATCGACCGCTGCATCAGCAGGTCCAGCGCCGCCGTCGGCTCGTCCATGACGAGCACCCGCGGCTCGAGGATGAGACTCAGTGCGATCAGCGTCCGCTGTTTCATCCCGCCGGACAGCTCGTGGGGGTAGGCACCGAGCACGCGGTCGGGGTCCATGTAGAGGTCCGCGATGAGCTGGCGACCGTGGGCCATTCGCTCCTCGACGTTTTTCCCGTGGGCCTTGATCGTCTCGATGAAGTGGTCCTCGATCTTCATCGTCGGGTTCCAGGAGCTCATCGCGCCCTGGAACACCATCGCGATCTCCTCCCAGCGGAACTTCTCGAGCTGGGTGTCCGTAAGCGAGAGCACGTCGACGGGTTCGCCGTCTCTCGGATGGTAGATCACTTCCCCGGTCGCGACGCCGGGTTCGACGACGGCGTTCAACATCGCCGAGGCGAACATCGATTTCCCGCTGCCACTCTCACCGACGATTCCGAGCATCTCGTCGCGCTGGACGTCGAAGTCGACGCTGTCGATGACGCGCGACTTGCCCCGGTCCATGTCGAATGCGACCTCGAGGTCCCGAACCTCGAGAATTACGTCCTGTCGTCCGTTGCTCCGGTTTTGAGCGTCGAATTGGGTCTGAGTCATATGAGATGAGCGATCGTGGCGTACTCGATCAGGATCGTCGAACCTTCCAGGAGTACGGTGGGTCCCTATGAGAGAGCAGTTGGGACAACGTCCATATTAATCTTTTCCGTAAGCGGGGCCTCGACGCGACGATTTCGACAGCTCGACACCAAATATTTATAGTAGCTACGACAAAACCAGTGTAGACACGATGGCAACCGTAGCCGACTCTGAATCCGGTGAGGTCGAAGAGCCCGAATCGGTCGAGTCGAACAGCGTCACGTATCGGATACTCAAACTACTGCGCGGTTCGTTTCTGCTCTCGCTCGTCGCCGTCGGCATCCTGTTGCTCGCCGTCGGGATGGTCTTCGAGATCGCGAACGTCACCACCTTCGAGATCACCAGCCAGGACGGTGTTATCGCCGGAATGCTCGGCGTGTTCGGAATCTCGTCGATCATCGCCGGCGGCCTGTTCTACGTGGTTATACAGCTGATTCAGCGAAAGTAGCGGTCGTGATCGGTGCGGGTGTCGATTCTCCTCATCGTGGGTTCTGCCGGAGCACATGTCTGTCAGACAGTCACCCAGGAGAAAGATATTTAACGTCTGAGGAGAGTTATATCTGTTGTATGTCACGCAATGGCAGAGACGGGACTGTTACATCGATCGAGGAACTCTTTAGCCGTCGGCAGATCCTCGGTGCCGGCTCGGCAGCGGTGGGTGCGAGCCTGGCAGGGTGTTTGAGCGGTGGTGAGGAGGACGACTCGGACGATAGCGGCAACGGCGGTAACGGCGACGACGGTCCGGTCACGATCACGATGGCGATGCCGACGATCCCCGACGAGATGAACTTCAACACGTGGGCGTCGGGGTACCCGTGGGACAACGCCAAGATGTTCATGGAGTTCCACACGCGCTACTTCAGGGACGGGACCGTCCAGCACGACCTGGTCGACGACTGGTCGTACGACGAGGGCGACCAGGCGCTGACGGTCACCTACAGCGAGGACTTCTACTGGTGGAACGGCGACCAGGTTACCGCGGAAGACGCCTACTGGTACAACGAGTGCGCTCGGCTGTTCGACCCCGAGGGCTCCGACTGGGAGGACGTCGAACTCGCTGACGACCAGACACTGGTTTACCACTTCAAGGAACCGCAGAGTCCGCAACTCATCGAGTACGCCGTCGGCGGCCACCTCGGACCGATGCTCCGATCCTACGGTCCCAAGTATCAGCCGTGGGCCGAAGAGCTCGAAGACCTCGATAATCAGGACGAACGCCTCGAGGTCCAGGAACGGATGGGCGACGAGATGCCGCTCCACATCTCGACGGTGATGGAGGAGGGCCTCGGCGCCGGTCCGTTCGAACTCGTCGACTACGACACGGAGGGAATGCGCTTCGAAAAGTTCGACCAGCACCCGTACGCCGACCAGATCGAGATCGACGAGTTCGAGTGGATCCTGGCGGCCGACGAGGCGCTCGCACAGCGGATCATGGCTGGCGACGTCGATGCGGGCTTCAGCACGGTCGAAAACTGGGTCGGCGAGGGCAACGCGCCGGACCACGCGGAGAACGTCGGCGTTCACACCGACACCTTCATGCGGAAGATCGAGTTCTTCCACAACGGTCCGGGTGCAGAGCACCTCGACCGTATCGAAGTCCGCCGCGCGATCGCTCACGTGCTCGACAACGAACACATCGCGAGCAACTACCCCTCCGAAGCGGCTGCCCGTGAGCAACAGACGGGTATCACGTCGTCGATGACCGAGAACCTGCTCGGCGATTACGTCGACGACTTCATCGACTACCCGCACCAGGGAGACGAGGACGGTGCGATCGAGCTGATGGAGTCGGCGGGCTACGAACTCGACGGCGACCAGTGGGTCGACGAGGACGGCGACTCGGTCACCCTCGAGCTCGTCATCCGCGAAGAGCACACGAACATCGGACGAACGGTTTCGGACCAGCTCTCGTCGTTCGGATTCGAGATCGACTTCACGGCTCTCGAGGGAGCGACGTACAACGCGAACACCGAAGACCGGATCGACTTCGACATGACCGTCGGCACTCACGGCGGACAGAACCCACACCCGTTCTGGTACTTCCGCATCAACCACACCCACAGCAACGACCTGGGCGACTACGGGGTCGTCGAGCGGAACGTCGCAGAGGGTGCGACGCGTGCGGAGTACAACGGTCGGGAGATGGTTCTCGAAATCCCCGAGGAGGTCGGTGCGGAGGACCTCTCGGGCGGAACGCAGGAGATCAACCTCTTCGAGCTTCACAACGCGCTCGAGAGCGCACAGTCCGAAGAGGAGACCCTGGAACTCACCGAGACGCTCACGTGGTACTGGAACTACCAGCTTCCACAGATCGACCTCATCGAAACGCAGACCGGCTCCTGGGGTAATACACAGGAGTTCGAGTTCAACTCGGACGACGTCGGATGGCAGGTCTACCGCGCGGTCTACCACCAGCTCAAGCGCGGCAAGATCAACCCGCTGTAATCCGCGTCGAACCGAACCAACGCGTTCGCCCCGTCGTTTTCACCCGTTTTCTGCCCTCCAGTGTCACGACCGCAACCGGCCCGTCAGACGGGCGTCGTCGCGGTTTCGAGGTCGTACCAGTCGTGGTCCGCGACGAGTCGCCGCCGGACCGCCTCGAGGTCGCCGGGCGTAACCGGCTCGAAGAACGACCGCGTCCGCTCGAGTGCGGCCCGCTCTTCGGTTCGGTTTCCACCGCCAGTCACGGTCGTCGCGTACCTGGTGTCGATCGTGACCGCCTCGCCGAAACACTGCTCGAAGACGAACGCCGCGCGCGGTGCGTGCCACTCTGCGGTCACGAGGTAGAGGGCGTCGGGTTCGACCTCGAGGTCCTCGAGGAGGCGTCGAGTGAAGTAGCCGTTCCCGATCGTGTCCCGCGAGCGGCGCTCGCGCAGTATCGCGTCACGACTCACGCCGCGCTGGCGGGCGTACGCCCCCATCGCGTCTGCCTCGGCGCGATCGACCGATCGGTTTCGCCTCCCGCCCGACAGCACCAGCTGTCGAGAATCGGTCTCACGTAGCGCTGTGATCCCCGCGTCGACCCGACGGCGGAGGTGCGGGTGAATCGTGCGTTGGGCGAGCGCCTGTCCGAGTACCACGACGACCATCACTCACAGCGTGGCGCCTCGCACACATATATTCTTCTCTCGTGTACGATTCGGGTCGTACTTACGGCCCGGAGTCGTCGGTGGCGTGTCGAAGCATCACCTCGTAGAGGGCGAGTTGCGCGTCCAGGATCTCCTCGTGCGTGATCTCGCCGGTGTACCCGTCCGAGAGGCCGTGGGCCGACTCGTGGAGCAGTCCGATGGTCCCGCTGACGTGGTAGGCCGCGCTGACGAGGTTGAAGTACGGCGGGGGGCTCCCGCTTTCGCTCGCGACCTCCGAGGCGTATATCTGTGGAATCTCGAGGTCGTCCAGACGCGCGTTGTACTCCCGGTGGATCGCCCTGGCGTCGGCCTGGACCTCGAGGGGGACGTACTTCGGCCGGATGAGTCCCGGCGGGTAGCCGTGGCTGTGTAGCGACACCGTGAGATCCGGCGCCTCGCGGCGGGCGACGTCGAGGATCGCCGGCGCCTCCGGCCCCATCGGATCGAAGAACTCGTCGTGCATCGGATTCACGCCCGCGTCGTCGAAGTAACACCCCAGGAACCCGACGTCGTCGCCGGTCATCGGGTGGCGCTGCTTGGCGTCCGGGTAGCCGATGGACCGGTCGTCGGCCCACGTTCCCTGTCCCCAGAACTCGAGGTCCGCGAGCGCCATCCCGTGTAGCGACTCCGGCTCGAAGCGATCGAGACCGTCGGGGTTGCCACAGGGAAGGACGACGAGCCGACACTGATCGGCCAGTTCGCGAATCGTCGGCTGTTCGGTCCCCCTGAGGTCGCGACCCGTCTCCACGATCGAAAGGAGGTTACAGAGTCCGGTCAGCCCCTCGACCTCGTGGCCGTGAACGGGACCGATGAAGAACACGACCGGGGTCTCCCGCTCGTCCCGGTTCGCGTACGCCGCCGGCCGTTTCCCGGCGACGGCGGAGTTGAAGTTCGCCTCCTGGTCGCGCTCCGGCCGGTCGCCGTAGGTGACGAGCCGAATCGGCCGGCCGCCCGGCGAGGTGGTCACCTCCTCGACCCGACCACGCTCGAGCGAATCCAGCTGGGCGGCGAGCGCCTCGCGGCTCCCGATCCAGAACTCGGGGAGTTCCCTGTCGGGGATGCGGTCGACTGCCTCGCGGTACGTCATCGTCGCACTACTGTCGTCGGCCATGATGGTCGGTACGAGGAACGTCCGTAGCTTAACTGTTGGGCTCTCGCGAGCCGCTCGTCCAGCGACGAGTCTCGGCTTGCGCGTCGACCCGTCTCAGGCGCTGGGTGACGTCAGGTGGCCGGCCTTCTCGAGTTCTTCGAGATACTCCTCGACCCGCGTCCGGTCGTCGGCCTCGAGTTCGATCAGCGGGTTTCGGACCGGTCCGCCGTACATTCCCTGTAGCTCCGAGCCGTACTTCACGACGGGGACGTTCTTCGCCGAACCGAACGCGGGTCCGCCGCCGGTTTCCTCGCGGAGGTCCTCGTAGGGTCGCAGCGCGTCTCGAATCTCGCGCGCTTGCGACCAGTCACCGGCGCTGAGCGCGCTCTCGAGCGCGAGCACCGGTTCGGGAACGAAGTTCCCGATACCCGTGGTGAACCCCTCCGCGCCCTCGAGGGCGTACGCCAGCGCGTAGCGCTCGGCGACGCCGTTGAGCCAGACGACGTCCCCGGAGACGGTCTGGGTCACGCGCGAGAACTGCTTGACGTCGTTGACGGCGTACTTGACGGCGACGACGTTTTCGACGGTCGACAGCTCGTCGAGGACGGTCTCGTTGAGCAGCGGGCCGCGCTTGTACAGGACGATTCCCAGGTCGGTCGCGTCCGCGAGCGCGCGGTAGTACTCGATCAGCCCCTGCTCGTGGATGTACGTGTGCCGCGGGTACATGATCATCGCGGCGTCCGCCCCGGCTCGCTCGTAGGCCTCGAGCAACTCGAGGGCGTTCTTCGTGCTTCCGCCGACGCCGCCGATCACGGTCGCGTCCTCGGGGAGTGCGTCGACGGTCGTCTCCACGACGTCGATCCGCTCGGCTTGCGAGAGCGAGTAGTACTCGCCGGTGTTCCCACACGGGATGAAGACGCGGGCGCCCGCGTCGTACAGCGTTCGAACGTTTTCTCCGATCCGTTCCTCGAGGACCCGGTCGCCGTCGTCGCTGAACGGCGTCGGCGTCGTGAACGAAACGGAGCGGAGACTCTCTCGGAGCGTGTCGTATGGCATGGGTCGGTGATTTGAAGTCACCGATTATTATAGTTCCGGTTGAACCACCGGTTTGTCGCCAGAGAACGCCGATTTCGATCGGAAACGTCGCTCGCGCTACGAGTTCCCTGAAACTCGATCGCGTCGATCCGAGCGGCTAACGCGCCGAAGGATAACCAATGGCTAGGTGTGTGGTAGCGGCTGCCACGTAAGTTTTGTAATTCTAAACACCGGTCTGTCCATTCACTCGAAGCGGGTGTCTGTCGACGGTCGAGACGCGTTAGAGTTACAGACATATGCATGTAATGTATATGGCCGGTCAGCCAGAATTTCTCGACAGATGATGTAGGAGGGTGCCGGTATCCCGTGATTTCGGCAGTTTGACCAATCGTTTTGTTGTGCAAAACAATTTACACGCTTTTCTCGACGTTTTGTCCCGGTCGACGCGAGGTGTCGGGTGCTCGGCCGGAATCGTGGCGGCCTCGGAACGCGTTCGTTTGGTATGTCTAAACGGATTTCTGGTCCACGGTACCAAATGACACTCAGATCGGCAACCGTTCGAAATCAGCGGCCCTCGAAGGGTTCGGCGGAGTTCCCCACAAATTACATAACAATGGCGTTCCTCGCAGTAGACGAATACAATGGATATCTGTCGAAAGGCGCTGTCAGAGGTGGGGTCGCCGTGAAGTTCGGCGTTTTCTTGAACCAATACTACACACCCGAAAGCGAGTTCGAGCTCGCACACCTCTTCGAACAGGCCGACCTGATGGAGGAACTCGGGTTCGACGGCGCGGCACTCGGTGAGCGACACGTCCACGAGGAGGGGTTCGTCGAGCCGGTTACGACGCTCGCCGCGCTCGCCGCCAGGACCGAGACGCTCGACCTCGCGACGATGGCGATGCTCCCGGTGCTGTACAACCCGCTCACGCTCGCCGAACAGATTGCGACCGTCGACCGCCTCTCCGGCGGCCGAATGCACTTCGGCGCGGCGATCGGCTACCGCGAACGGGAGATCGAACCGTTCGGAATCGACATGGAGGAGCGTTCGAAGGCGTTCATCGAGTCGCTGCACGTCCTGAAACGGCTCTGGGCCGACGAGAGCGTCTCTCACGACGGCGACCGGTGGTCGTTCGAGGACGTGTTCGTCAGCCCCCGACCGGCGGGGTCGATGCCGGTCTGGATCGGCGGCCACGCCGACATCGCTATCAAGCGGGCGGCCTATCGCGGCGACGCCTGGATCGCCAGCGCCTCCTCGACCACCGACGACTTAGCGCACCAGATCGGCGTCTACGAGGACTCCCTCGAGGAGTTCGAGATGGATCGCGCGGACAACGACGTGGTCCTCATGCGCGACTGCTTCGTCGCCGACTCCCTCGAGGACGCCCGCGAGACGATCGAGCCGTACCTGCTACAGATGTACGAGTGGTACGCCCGGTGGGGCCAGACGTACATGGACGAACACGAGGTCGAAGTCGACTACGACGAACTCGAGGAGAAGTTCGTCCTCGGCTCCCCCGAGGACTGCCTCGAGAAGTTGCGGACGTACGAGGACCTCGGCGTCGACCAGGTCTACCTCCGGGTCCAGTTCCCCGGCCAGCCACAGGACGTCACCCTCGAGTGCCTCGAGCGGTTCGGCGAGGAGGTCATGCCGGCGTTCGCGAGCGGTGACCGATGAGCCGGCGCCGTATCGGCTACGCCGGGCTCGACCACCACCACGCGGAGCCGTACCTGCAGACGCTCGCCGAACTCCCGGTCGACGTGACCTGCGCCTGCGAACCGACCCCGTCGTTCGACGCCTCGAGCGTCGCCTCGCTGGGCGACGTTCCGGTGTACGACTCCCTCGAATCGATGCTCGAATCGACGGCGCTGAACGCGGTGTTTCTCACCCTCCCGAACCGCGACACGCCCGCGGCGATCGAGACCGCCGTCGACGCCGGAGTCGACGTCTACACCGAGAAGCCGGCCGCTCGAACCGCGGCCGAACTCGAGGCGCTGTGCGACCGGCTCTCGACGACCGACTCGACCGTCTGCGTCTCCTACCCGTGGCAGTCCCACCCGATTGCGAGCGAACTCCGGTCGCTCGTCAGCTCGGGCTTTTTCGGCGAAATCCGGGCGTTCGACGCCCGGTACGTGGCCTCACAGCTCGCGTTCCGCGACACCGACCACTTCATCTTCGATCCGGGGGCGAGCCGGGGCGGCATCCTCCAGTGGCTCGGCATCCACTGGATTCAACTGCTCACCTCGGTTCTCGAGGAGCCGATCGCGCGCGTAAACGCGAACACGGCCGCCGGGGCCGACGGCGTCGGGGTCGAGGACGCGGCGACGCTCCAACTCGAGACCGCCGGCGGGGCGCTCGGGACGCTCCACTGCGGTTACTACCTCGGTGCGGACCTGTACGACACGCACCTCGACGTCTACGGCACCGGGGGGCGAAGCAGCTGGGATCCGATGGGCCGCGAGTTCGGCTTCGACGGCGAGACGGCGCTCGAACTCGACGACGCGAGCGGCGACTGGGCGAGCACGCCCCACCGGACGATCACCCACGAGTACGAGCCGGCCCCCGGTTACGGCGGTTCGTGGGGGATGGCGTTCGTCCGAACCTTCTTCGACGCCTGCGACGGCGAGGCCGAACCGCCGGTGACGCTCGAGGACGCGCTGACCGTCCTGCGAATCCTCGATGCCGCCTACGAGTCCGCCGAAACGGGGGCGTGGGTGGACGTCGATGGCGCCGCTCGCCGGCTGCCCTCGAGCGGGTCGGACTGAGTCGCGCCACCGGCAGAACTATGGCCGCCTCGGAGCAACTACGGCCGTGACACAATGAGCGAGTACACGATCGGAGTCGTCGGCACGGGTCCCAACCCCGACGAGTCCAGCCACGACGGGTTCTCGATGGGGTACCGACACGCGAGGGCGTTCGATTCCGTCGAGGGCTGCCGACTCGTCGCCTGCGCCGACGTCGTGAGCGACCACGCACGCGACTTCGGCGCCGCGTTCGACCTGCCCGACGACGGCGTCTTCACCGACCTCGAGTCGATGCTCGATACCGCTTCGCCCGACGTCGTCAGTATCTGTACGCCGCCGTCGACCCACGTCGATCTCGTCGAGGCCTGCGTCGACCACGACGCCGTCCGGGCGGTTCACTGCGAGAAGCCGCTCGCGCCGACGATGGGCGAGAGCCGCCGACTCGTCGAACTCGGGGCCGGCGACGACGTCCAGCTGACGATCAACCTCCAGAACCGGTGTAGCGACGGTGCTGCGGCGATCAAGTCGGCGATCGACGGCGGCGAGATCGGCGACCTCGAGCGGGTCGAGATCGGTCGTCAGGATCTGTTGCAGACGGGGCTCCACCACCTCGACCTCGCGAACTACGTCCTCGGCGACGAACCCGTCGAGTGGATCGTGGGACAGATCGACTACCCGGACGAGCACATCTGGTACACCGACATGCCCGCGGAGGTCCAGGGGCTCGGGATGTGGGAGTACGAATCCGGCGTTCACGGCCTCTGTTCGACCGGCGCGGGCGCGTCCGCCGTCGGTCCCCAGACGAACCGGTTCCTGGGAACGGAGGGCGCGATCGAGTTCCAACTCGGCGACGAGTACCGGATTCGGACGCCGACGACCGGGGGCTGGACGACCGTCGAGGTCGGCGGGGCGTCCGCCCAGACGGCCGCGGCGGAGGTCGTCGTTCGCTCGCTCGAGACCGGCACCGAGCCGATCATCGGCGCCGACCGGGCGCTCGGCGCGACCGAACTCGTCTTCGGAATCTGGGAATCCGCGCGGCGGCGCGGTCGCGTGGAGCCGCCGCTCGAGATCGAGGACAACCCGCTCAGGGCGCTGATCGAGTCCGGCGAACTGCCGCCGAGCCGCGACGAGTGAGTCGGCGATGCGCGCTACTGACCTCACCGTCGCTCGATTTTCGGAGAACCCGCTGATCACGCCCGAGTCGGCCGACGGCGTCGGGACGAACGTCAACGGGCCGTCGGTGATCCGGGCGCCGGCGTGGCTCGAGAACCCCCTCGGTCGGTACTACATGTACTTCGCCCACCACAGCGGGACGTTCATCCGGCTCGCCTACGCCGACTCGCCCCGCGGGCCGTGGACGGTCCACCCGCCGGGGGCGCTCGGACTCGAGGACACCCGCTTCGACGAGCACATCGCCTCGCCGGACGTCCACGTCGACCGCGACCGGGAGCGGATTCGGCTGTACTTCCACGGCTGTTGTGGCCCGTTCGACCACGAGTCCGGCGAACTGAGCCAGGCGACGGACGTCGCCACGTCGACCGACGGGCTCTCCTTCGAGGTCCGCGGGGAGACGCTCGGCGACTCCTACTTCCGGGTGTGGGAGTACGACGGCGTTCACTACGCCGTCGCGAACGACGGACACCTGTATCGGAGCCCGGACCCGTTGGCCCCGTTCGAACGGGGACAGGAGTTGTTCCCGAGGAACCGCCACTTCGCGGTCAGGCGGCTCGGAGACGACCGCCTGCAGCTGTTTCTGACGCGCCGCGGCGATAGACCCGAACGGCTGATGGTGGCGACGATGGATCTCGCGCCGGCGGAGGCGGCGTGGCGCCCGGACCCTCACCCGCCGGAGACGCTCCTCTGGCCGGACCGGGAGTACGAGGGGGGTGCGTTGCCGACCGTCACCTCGAGCGACGGGAGCGCCGACGAGCCGACACGGGCGCTGCGCGACCCCGCCGTCCTCGAGGACGAGGGTCGCGTCTACCTGTACTACGCGATCGCCGGCGAGCGCGGGATCGCCGGCGCGGAGCTCCGGTCGGCGGCCCCCCGGAGCCCGTAGCCGCCGGTCGTCACTCGTAGAGCGACTCGATCGACCACTCCTCGAGGGGCGTGAACCGCGCCGGATCGAGCTCGAAGTCGCGGCCGAACGGCGCCTCGATCACGCTGTCGAAGCGCACGCGCCCGTCGTCGACGGCGAGCGTCGGGAACCCGGCGTCGTGGCGCTCGTAGAGGTCCCCGTGGGCCTCGAGGACCGTCCCCTGGAGGTCTTCGGGGAGGAAACTCAGCCCCCGGTAGTAGTGGTGGCCGTTGCGCTCGACGTGAGTCGTTCCGAGCGTCCCCATCACCGCGAGGTCGTGAAGCAACTCGACGGGGCCGATGGTGGTGAGGTCCTCGCCGCTCATCACGTACTCGCGGTCGGCGTCCTCGCGCCGTCGGCTCTCGAGCAGGCAGGCGTTGACGACGCCGCTGAACACGCCCTTGCAGTTCTTGTGGCTCGTCCCGGCGTAGCCACACTCGAGGGCGCGGCCGGCGGTGTCGAGGCCGTCGTCGGACTCGTCGATGATGATCGGCGGGCGCTCCGCCCACTCCGTGAGCACCTCGCCGGTTTCGTCGGTGAGCGCCTCGTTCCTCGGCAGGGGCTGTTCGACGTACGCGACGCTGTCGACGACGGCGGCGACGGACGGATCGGCGGCGTGGCGCTCCCACTGGTCCTTGAACGTCCGCACGTCCTCGTACCCCTCGTTCGCGTCGACCGTACAGAACCACGACTCGAGCGAACTCGCTTCTAGCACCTCGCCGATCGTCGCGAGGCGGTCGGCGTCGCGTTCCGGGTCCGCCGAGAGCTTGATCTTGAAGTGGTCGACGCCGTCGCGCTCGACGTACTCGTCGAGCGCCTGCGGGAGGCCGTCGTCAAGTCGCTCCTCGGGATCGATCTCCGCCCCGACGAGCGGGTCCGCCAGCCCCACCGTGTGCCGGAGCGCAACCTCGCGCGTCGGCTCCGCGGGCAGGAGTTCGCCGGGGTCGGTTCCCTCGAGTTCGTCGTAGATACGTCCCGGCTCGACGCCGAAGGCGCCGCGTCGGATTCCCTCGGCGAACGTGATCCCCCGGTGGCGACAGACGGCGTCGATCACCGCCTGTTCGACCATGGCCACCCCGTACCCCCACAGCAGCGGCGGGTGGGCGGTGTCTGCGGCCCACTCGCGCTGGCGCTCGTAGAGGTCGTACCACCAGTCGAACACAGACGGCGCGGGCTCGAGGGCCAGCGCGTGCTCGCAGGCGGCGTCGAAGGTCTCGAGCAACAGTTCGGTCTGCTCGACCATCGAGAGTTCGGGGTCCTTGAGGAACCACGCCGGGGCGATGCCGACCATCGAGAGCCCCGTCACTCGCTCGCCGTCGACGTCGAGGTCGACCTCGAGGAAGTGGTGGGCGCCCTCGGTGGCGACGACGTTTCCGAAGTGAAACGCCATCCGCTTCTCGTTGGTTCGGACGTACTGCTCGGCGCCGACGACGTCGAGTTTCATTATCGAGTGCAGTGCCACGGAGTGACATAAGTGTGGGTGATCGCGCAACCGCGCGGTTTTCGGCCGTGACGAGGGAGCTGCCGCGACGGCGCGGCACAACGTTGAAGTCGTCGGTAACGAGTTAGGTGACAATGGACGGCTTCGACAGCCACGTCGACGGCTACTACGACGTCGAGAATCAGTTGCCACGGTACCTCAAAGCGCGGGCGGAGGAGCGTTTCGAGGCCGAGCGCGCCCGGAAGGCGGCCATCGAGACGGTCGACGACCACGAACGCCACGCCGCGGAGATGCGCGAGGCGTTTCTCGAGGGCCTCGGCGGACTCCCCGAGCAGCGGCCGCCGCTTTCCGCCGAGACGACTGCCACCCTCGAGCGCGACGGCTACGCGATCGAGACGGTCGTCTTCGAGAGCCTGCCGGACTTTCACGTCACGGGGAACCTCTACCGGCCGACTCGAGACGACGGCGAGAGCGAAGACACCGACTCCGGTGAAGGTGCCGAAGCGACGGACGGACCGCACCCCGCCGTTCTCTTCCTCTGCGGGCACGCGGCGGTCGGTAAAGCGGCCGGGGGCTACCAGCAGGCCTGTCTCGACCTCGTCCGGAACGGGTTCGTCGTGTTCGCGATCGACCCGATCGGCCAGGGCGAGCGGATGCAGAGCTACGACCCCGAGACGGGCGAGATTCCGCGCCAGAACACGACCGAACACACCTACCTCGGCCAGCAGTGTGCGGCCGCCGAGTCGAACCTCGCGCGGTACTTCGTCCACGACATGATCCGGGCGCTCGACTACCTCGAGGCCCGCCCCGACGTCGACGAGTCGCGCCTGGGGGCGACCGGCAACTCCGGCGGCGGGATGCAGACCGGCTTTCTGATGCTCGTCGACGACCGCCTCGAGGCCGCGGTGCCGTGTTGTTTCGTCACCTCGCGGGAGTCGTACATGGAAACCGGACAGGCACAGGACGGCGAGCAGATCGTCTACGGCGCGATCGAGCGCGGGCTGAACTACGACGACTTCGTCTCCGCGTTCGCCCCGAAGCCCGCCCTGATCGGCGCCGCCCAGTCCGACTTCCTCTGCATCGACGGCGCCCGCCAGAGCCTCGAGCGCGCGCGGGCCGTCTACGGCCTGTACGATCGCCCCGAGAACGTCGACATGGCGGTCGCGGATCGGACCCACGGCCTCTCGCCGCCGCTCCGGGAGGCGATGGTGAACTGGTTCCGCGAACACCTCCGCGGGCTCGAGCCGGACTTCGAAACCGGCGACCCCGCCGTCGAGGACGTAGCCGACCTGCGCTGTACGGCGGCCGGACAGGTCCACGGCGAGTACGCCGACGAGACCCACGTCGTCGACCTCACCCGGGCGTTCGTCGAGCGACGCCACGACGACGCGGGAACGCCCCCTGCGGTCGACGACCCCGCCGCCTACGCCGAGGCGATGCGCGAGACCGTGATCGACGAACTCGACCTCGAGCGGCCGCGCTGTGAGCTTCACCCCCGCCGGATCGAACGGGAGGAAGACGAGGAGCGGGGCGTGCGCTGGGAGAAGACGTTCTTCTACAGCGAACCCGGGGTCGTCGTGACCGGTATCGCCGCCGTCGCGCTCGAGTCACCCGACACCGTCGTGCCGACGGTCGTCCTGCCGGATCGCGGCACGAACGAGTTCGAGCGGTACGAGGAGCGCCTCGCGGCGCTCGCCCGCGAGCGTGGCGCGGCGATGGCGTTCGACCCGCGCGGCGTCGGCGCCGTTCGGGCGCGCGACGTGAACACGCCGCAGTCGAACGGCGGCGAGTACTTCGACTACCACGGCACCGAGTACAAACTCGGCAGTGACGCGCTCATGCTCGGCGAGTCGCTGTTCGGGATGCGGGTGTTCGACGTTCTTCGGGCGCGGGCGTACCTCGAGCGCCGCGTCGCCGACAGTGACGTGCTCCCGGCGGATGCGGACGGGTACGGCCTCGAGGGGGTCGGACTTGGCGCGCTCCACGCGGTGTACGCCGCGGTGGCCAATCCGGCGTTCGAGACGGTGCGCCTCGAGAACCTGCCGGACTCCTTCTACGAAATTGCGACCAGCCACGAGTACGAAATCGACTTCAGGCGCCGCGTTCACGGGCTCGTCGGTAGCTGTGACCTCCCGCAGTTGCTGGCGGTCCTCGAGGACCGCGACCTCGAGACGGTCGAGTAGCGTTCCGACAATTCGAGAGGCGGCGTAGATTTATGCCGGTTGCACCGAACGTACGGACATGAACCGAGACGTATCGGCGATCAGGAGCGAGTTTCCGATTCTCGAGCGAACGGTCGATGGACGGCCGCTCGTCTACCTCGACAACGCGGCGACGACACAGACTCCCGAGCGCGTCTACCGCGTCTACGAGGAGTTCTACGGCGGCTACAACGCGAACATCCACCGGGGCATTCACACGCTGAGCCACGAGGCGTCCGTCGCCTACGAGGAGGCCCACGACCGGCTCGCGGCGTTCGTGGGCGCCAGCGGCGGTCGCGAGGAGATGATCTTCACGAAGAACACCACCGAGAGCATCAACCTCGTCGCCTACGGCCTCGGCGTGAACGAGCTCGGCCCCGAGGACGAGATCGTGACGACGGAGATGGAACACCACGCCTCGCTGGTCACCTGGCAGCAGGTGGCCAAGAAGACCGGCGCCACGCTTCGATTCGTCGGCGTCGACGACGACGGACGCCTCGACATGGACCACGCTGCGGAACTGATCGGCCCCGACACCGCGCTCGTCTCGGTCGTCCACGTCTCGAACGTACTTGGGACGGTCAACCCCGTCCGGGAGATCGCCGATCTGGCGCACGAACACGACGCCTCCGTCCTCGTCGACGGCGCCCAGTCCGCCCCCAACAGACCGATCGACGTCGAGGCGATGGACGCCGACTTTTTCGCCTTCTCGGGGCACAAGATGGCCGGCCCGACCGGTATCGGCGGCCTCTACGGGAAACGCGAGCTGCTCGAGGAGATGGACCCGTTCCTCTTCGGCGGCGAGATGATCCGACACGTCACGTTCGCGGACTCCTCCTGGAACGGCCTTCCCTGGAAGTTCGAGGCCGGCACGCCGCCGATCGCGGAGGGGATCGCGCTCGCGGCGGCGGCGGACTACCTCGAGGAGATCGGGATGGACGCCATCCGCGACCACGAGAACGAGTTGGCCCAGTACGCCCTCGAGCGCCTCGACGCGCGCGATCACGTCGAGACGTACGGCCCGCCCGCGGGCGAGGAGCGCACCGGCGTCGTCGCGTTCAACGTCGACGGCGTCCACGGCCACGACCTCTCCTCGCTGCTCGACCGCCGCGGCATCGCCGTCCGGGCGGGCGATCACTGCACGCAGCCGCTGCACGACATCCTCTCGATTCCGGGGTCGGTCCGGGCGTCCTTTTACGTCTACAACACGACCGAGGAGATCGACCTGCTGTTAGCGGCCGTCGACGACGCGGCCGACGAACTCGAGGGCTACCTCGCCTCGTCCTACCACGACGCGATCCTCGAGCGCCACGAGCACCCCCGCAACGACGGCGGGCTCGCCGAGCCGACGTTCACGAAGCACTCCGAGGAGACCTCCTGTGGCGACGAGGGCGAGTTCCACGTCGCGGTCGCTCCCGACGGCACGATCGAACGACTCGGCTTCGAGAGCGAGAGCTGTGCGGTCTCCACGGCAGTCGCGGACCTGCTCGCGGAACACCTCGAGGGTCGGCCGATCGCCGAGGCCGCGGCGCTCGACGGCGAGGTCAAGGCGCTCCTCGAGGGCGAGTTCCCCGAGCTCAGGCGCGACTGCGTCGTCGGCCCCGAGGAGGTCATCCGCGAGGGCGCGAGGGAGTACCTCGCGGCGCATGAGGGGCGGCTCCCGCGGTAGCCGCGTCCCAACTCGAACGGGACTCCCACGGACCGCCGGATGGCTCAGCTTTTTGTCCCGCCCGTGTGACCGCCACCCAATGAGCACGGATACGACCACGCGAATCGGTATCGTCGGCCTGGGAACGATCGGACGAATCCACGCGACGCGGCTCGCCCGACTCGACTGTGATCTCCTCGGGGCGGACCTCGACGCGGCTGCCCGTGAGGCGTTCGCAGCGGAGTTCGACGCCACGACCTGCGCCGACCACGACGCGTTGCTCGAGGCAGGCGTCGACGCGGTGATCGTCGGCGTTCCCAACCGCTTTCACGAGGAGATCGCGGTCGACGCGCTCGAGGCGGGCGTCGACGTGTTGCTCGAGAAGCCGATGGCACACTCCCTCGAGAGCGCCGAACGGATCGCGGCGGCCGCGCGCCGATCGGACGGGTTCTGTGCGGTCGGGTTCACGATGCGCTTTGCGGCCCCCACCGAACGGGTCGTCTCGCTGCGCGACGACGGCCGGTTCGGCTCGCTCTCGCACGTCCACGTCGACTACCTGCGGCGGGGCGGGGTCCCGAGAAACGGCGGCTGGTTCGTCGACGAGGAACTCGCCGGCGGCGGCGTCCTGATGGACCTCGGCGTCCACGTGATCGACCTCGCGCTCCACCTGCTCGAGTACCCGGCGGTCGTCGAAGTCAGCGGGCAGGTCCGCTCGGAGTTCGGCGAGTACGCGGTCGACGACTCCGCGAGCGCGTTCCTCCGGTGTTCCGACGGGCAGACGATCTCCGTCGAGACCGCCTGGCACGGCACCGCAGAGCCCTCGAGAACCTGCGTTCTCCGCGGCACCGAAGCCGGCGCGCGGTTCGGCGTCACCGACTCCGAGCTGACGCTCGTCGACGCCGACCCGGACGCCGACCCCGAGACGGTGTCCGTCGACGACGTCGACATCTACGACCGGGAGGCCGAGGCGTTTCTCGAGATGGTCGCCGGGACGCGAGCGCCGAGTGGCACCGTCGAGGAGGCGCTGGCCGTCCAGCGGGTTCTCGCGGCGATCTACGAGTCGAGCGAGCGGGGGCGGGCGGTCGCGATCGAGGAGCTGTAGGCTTCGTTTTCGGGACGGAAACCCGCGGTTTGGCGTCGAACAATCGGTTTCGAGAACGGGTCTCGAGGCGAACGTTCATTACGTTTCGACGTGACGTTAGTCGCATCGAGATGAACCCGCTACGCGTGGCACTGCTGAACGCTTCCTTCAACGACGAGGCGACCCGTCGGAACTTCGACCGCGACGTGAACGCCGACGTCACCCCGTTCGACGCCACCCGGGGCGAGCTTCCGGAACGGTACGACTGGCACGCCGCGATCGTGAGCGGCTCGGCCGCGGCCGCCTACGGCGACGAGGAGTGGATTCCGCCGCTGTCTGCGTGGCTCGAGACCGCGATCGAGCGCGACCTACCGGTCCTCGGCGTCTGCTTCGGCCACCAGCTGCTCGCCCAGGTCCTCGGCGGCGAGGTGCGGGACATGGGTGAGTACGAACTCGGCTACCGCGAGATGGAACGCACCCGCGACTCGGACCTCCTGGCGGAGCTTCCCGACCGATTCCTCGTCTTCGCTACCCACTCCGACGAGGTCGTCGCGCTCCCGCCCGGCGCCGAGTTGCTGGCGGAAAACGATTACTCGATCCAGGCGTTCCGCAAGGAGCCGTCTTCGGGGTGCAGTTTCACCCCGAGTACGACCGGGAGACGGCGATCCGGGTCGCGCGGGGGAAGGACCTCCCGGACGAGCGGATCGAGCGCGTTCTCGAGGGAATCACGGACGAGACCGTCGCGACCGCCGCGGACGCCAAGGTGGTGTTCGACAACTTCCTCGCGTACGCGGCGGCTCGCGCCGCCGACTGCGAGCGGAGTACGGCCGAGTAGCGCCGACGGACGGCTCAGACCGACTCGGCGTTGGCGGCGATTCGCTCGACGACGTAGTCGACTTCCTCGTCGGGCAGACACCGCGGGTTGATCGTAAACTGCGACAGGTGCAGGTCGTCGGCGCCGACGAACACCCGCGGGTTCTCCTGGCGAAGCCCGTGGACGATGTCGGTCGCGCTTACGGGCGCCGAGTCCGTGACCGTGACGGTAACCGACGTGACCGCCTCGGTTTTGCCCGCGTTCGCGAGTTCCGTCTCGAGGCCGTCGACGGACTCGAGGGCCCCGGCGATCCGCGCTGCGCGGTCGTGCCACTCGGCGAGCACGGCGTCGTCGTCCTCCGCGATGAACGCCTCGAGGGCGGCGACAAGCCCCGCGAGTTCCTCCTTGCCGACTTTCATCGAGCGGCCGATCCCCTGGCGTGGGACGCCGGGGAGTTCGTCGGCCGCGACGAGGTCCTCCGGCGGCTCGTAGGCCGCCTCCGCGGCGTGCATGTCGAGGTGCTGGCGGGCGACCGACGTGATCAGGTCCGCTCGTCCGGCGAGAATCCCCGAGGACTGCGGGCCGCGGATCGCCTTCCCGCCGCTGAACGCGACCAGGTCGGCGCCCTGCTCGGAGTATTTCGAGAGGTTCCGCGTCGGCGGCAGTTCCGCGGCGGCGTCGACGATCACCGGCACGTCGTGGGCGTGGGCGACCTCGCAGACGTCGGGGAGCGGCGGCTGCGTGAACGGCTTCTCCATGTAGGCGACCGCGGCCGTCTCCTCTGAGATGGCGTCCTCGATCTCCCAGAGTTCGGTGTTCTCCGAGCCGGTTCCGAGGTGGTAGTCGTTCCCGCCGACGTCGACGAGTTCGGCGCCCGCGACCCGGAGCGCGTGATCGTAGCCGTTGCGGTGGGTCCGCGGAACGATGATCTCGTCCGGTACGCCCTCCGTGTCGGGCAGTCGCGCCATCGCGCCGAGGTCGTCGCCTGCGATGCAGGCCGCCGCCGCCAGCGTGAGCGCCGAACTCGCGCCGTTCGTGACGTAGCCCGCCTCGGCGCCGGTCGCCTCCGCGATCCGCTCCGAGGCGGCCGCCTGCAGATCGGAGATGCGGACGAAAGCCTCGGCCGCGCGGTTCATCGCCTCGAGGGCCTCCTCCCTGATCAGCGTGCCGCCGATCCGCGTTTTGGTTCCGGTGGCGTTCACCACGGACGGGACGCCGAGTTCGTCGTAGATGGTGTCGCGGCCGCCCGTCGCGACGTCTCGTTCGCCCGTCATCGTGCGATCACGTGGTTCTCGAGGGTGCCGACGCCGTCGAACTCGACTTCGACGGTGTCGCCGGGGGCGAGTTCGTCCGGGCCGAACGGCGTGCCGGTGGCGATCACGTCCCCGGGCTCGAGCGTGATGAGTTCGCTGACGTCCGCCACCAGTTCGGGCACCGAGAAGATCATGTGCTCGCGGGTGGTCTCCTGTTTCGTCTCGCCGTTGAGCCGCAGAGTGAGTGTTGCATCGTCCGGCACCTCGTCGGGGGTGGCGACGACGGGCCCGATCGGACAGGAGGCGTCGAAGGCCTTCCCGCGGACCCAGTTTCGTTCCTGCTCCTGGTCGTCGCGGTTCGAGATGTCGTTCACACAGGTGAAGCCCTCGACGTACTCCATCGCCTCGTCCTCCGACACTGCGCGACACTGCTCGGAAATGACGATGCCGAACTCGGCTTCGAACTCGACGCTCTCGCGGCCCGGCGGCAGTTCGATCGCGTCGCCGTGGGCGACGACGCAGTTGGGCGTCTTCAAAAACAGTTCGGGGCGGTCGGGGCGGTCGTCGAAGCCCGACTCCTCGCGGTGGTCCATGTAGCCGCCGGCCTGACAGATGATCTTCGTCGGTTCCGAGGGCGCCAGGACGTTCGCTTCAGCTGGATCGTACGTGTTACCGTTCGCGACGATGCCGTCGTCGGTCCACTCGCCGCGGCGAGCGTAGCCGGTCTCGTCTTCGAATCGTACCGTTCGCATTGTGCTCGAGGGTTGTCCCCACGCACTAACGTTCTTTCGGTCACGACGGTCGGGCCGGCGGACGGTTCAGGCGCGGATCGCGCGACCCGGCCTGGCGCCGGTGTCCTCGCCGTCCGAGACGATCGGCGTGCCGTCGACGATCACGTGTTCGACGCCGATCGGGTGGCGCTCGGGGTCGTCGAACGTCGCCCTGTCGGCGACGACCGCCGGATCGAAGACGACCAGGTCCGCGTCGAGACCGGGCCGGAGCACTCCCTTCGAGTCGAGCCCCATCGCGCGCGCCGGCAGCGAGGTCATCTTCCGGACCGCCTCCTCGAGCGAGAGCACGTCCTCCTCGCGGACGTAGCGGCCGAGCACCCGGGGGAAGGTGCCGTAGACGCGGGGGTGCGGTCGGGCGCCGAACAGGCCGTCGGAGCCCACCGCAACGCGGTCGGAGCGCAGGATCGCCCGGACGTCCGATTCAACCAGCCCGTGGGCGATCATCGACGCCTCGAGGTCCTCGGCGAGCAACACCTCACAGAGGGCGTCGACCGGTTCGATTCCGCGCTCGGCGGCGATCGCCGCGATCGCGTCGCCGCCCTCGTCCCGGAACTCCTCGGAGGTGAGGTTCGTCGCGTGGATGCGGTCCCAGCCGGTCTTGCCGGCGACGTTCTGCCAGCCGTCGATCCGCCACTCCTCGATGTCGCGGCGGATCTCCTCGCGCCGGGCGGGATCGGCGAGCGTCTCCCGCATCTCCCCGGCGTCGGCCGACTGCGCCCACGGCGGCAACAGCGCGGTCAGCATGCTGCTGCCGGCGGTGTAGGGGTACTGGTCCGCGGTCACGTCGATGCCGCGCTCGCGGGCGGTTTCGACCAGCGCGAGCAGGCGGTCGGTCTTCCCGTGCTGAGCGGCGCCGGTAAGCTTGAAGTGCGAGATGTGCAGCGGGATCTCGTGGTCGGCGCCGATGTCGAAGAACTCGTCGAGCGCCTCCCAGATCCAGCGACCCTCGCTGCGGATGTGCGCGACGAACGGCCGGCCGTAGGGTGCGAGTTCGGCCGCGAGTCGGGAGACCTCCGCGGTCTCTGAGTACACCTGCGGCGTGTACACCAGCCCGGTCGAGAAGCCGATCGCGCCGTCTGCGAGCCCCTCCGCGATCAGGTCGGCCATCGCCTCGAGTTCGTCGTCGTCGGGTTCGACGTCCTCCATGCCGAGCACCTCGTAGCGGGCGGTGCCGTGGCCCACGAGCGTCGCGACGTTGGGCGCGATGCCGGCGTCGTCGATCGCGTCCAGGTAGTCGGACATCGAGTTCCAGCTCCACTCGCGCTCGAGGCGACCGGCGAGTCCGCTCAGGTACTCCTGGTAGGGTTCGACGCCGTCCTCGCGGTACAGCGGCGCCATCGAGAAGCCGTCCTGGCCGAGGATCTCGGTGGTGATCCCCTGGCGGGTCTTCGGCGCGAGCGCGGGGTCGGAAAACAGCTCGAGGTCCGAGTGTGAGTGGGCGTCGATGAAGCCCGGCGCCACGACGCTGCCGTCGGCGTCGATTCGCGTCTCGGCGTCGAGGCCGTGGTCCGTCGCCCTGCTCACGTGGCTGATCTCGCCGTCGGTGATGCCGACGGCTCCGCGGAACCAGGGTGCGCCGGTTCCGTCGACGATCCGGGCGTTCTCGACGAGTAACTCGAGAGTCATAGCTCACCAGTTCGCCGCCGGCGTCCTAAATCCACCGCTCGAGGAACCGATCGCGGGCGTCTACGGCGACAACCCGCGCTGACTACGATGAGGGCGGCGGAACTTATTTGCCGGTCTCCGACAGTGGGGCCACTGTGAGCGAGTACCAAGTCGCATTCATCGGAACGGGGCCGGAACCGGAGACTCCCGTCTGGGGCCAGAGCGCCGCGATGGCCTACCGCCACGCGGAGGGATACGACCGACAGCCGGCGTGTCGACTGACCGCCTGCGCCGACATCGTCGCGGAGAACGCGCGCGCCTTCGCCGAGCGAAACGGGATCGACGACGGGAGCGTGTTCACCGAGTACGAGCGGATGCTCGAGGCGACCAGTCCCGACGTCGTCAGCGTCTGTACGCCGGTGCCGACGCACGCCGACATCGTCGTCGCCTGCGCGGAACACGAGGAGGGGCCGTCGGCGATCCACTGCGAGAAGCCGATGGCCGTGACGATGGCCGACAGCCGCCGAATGACGGCGGCGTGCGACCGCGAGGGGGTGCAGCTGACGTTCAACCACCAGCGGCGGGTGTCCGCGCCGAGTCGCCGTCTCGTCTCGCTCGCCGCCGGCGGGGCGGTCGGCGACGTCGAACGGATCGAACTCACCACGAAGAACCTCTTCGACTCGGGGACGCACTTCATCGACCTCTGTAACGCCGTCCTCGAGGACCGGCCGGCCGAGTGGGTCCTCGGAGCGATCGACTACCGGGTCGAGAACGTTCGATACGGCGTCCACAACGACAACGAGGCGTTCGTCCGCTGGCGCTACGAGGGCGGCGTCGACGCCGTCGCGGCGATGGGCGACGACGCCGATTTCATCGACTGCGACCTCCGGGTGCTCGGCACCGACGGCGCCGTCGAACTCAACCCGCCAGGGGACACACAGCTCCGGTGTAAGCGCGGCGAGACCGAGCCGTGGGAGGAGATCCACACCGGCGAGCCGTTCTCGGACATCCCCGCGGCGATCGACGACGTCATCGAGGGACTCGAGACGGGCGCCGAACCGGAGCTGAGCGCGCGACGGGCCCTCGCGGCGATGGAGATCATCCTCGCCGGCTACGAGTCCTCGCGCCGTCGGGGGCGGGTCGACCTCCCGCTCGAGATCGACGACAACCCGCTGGTCGCGCTGGTCGAGAGCGGCGAGCTTACGCCGCAGCCACAGAGCCAGGACAGAGAGTGAGGCCGTCCGGCGACTCGAGGTGTCGACGGGTCGTTTTCGCTCGCGGTTCGGATCAGTAGTAGGGTTCGTAGTTGGCCAGAAACGCGGTGCTGTCGAACGCCGACGCCGCGGCCGCGACGTCGTCGAGCGGGACGGATTCGCCGTCCTCGAACGCCGCCTGCAGCCCGAGGAGGAGTCTGGCGCCGTCGATCAGTCGCTCGCGGTCGTCTCGCTCGCCTCGAACCGCCTCGAGGAAGCCGTCGACGAACGGGCCGTACATCCGCTCGAGTTCGTCGACCGTGCTCTCGATGTGGACGGTTTTCGTCCGGTCGCCGACGCCAAGGAAGGCGAACGTCCCCTCCTCTTCGGGGCCGTCGAACCGGAGCGTCGCCGTCGAGCCGTCGACGAAGTGAACGACGGCGACGCGGCCGGCGCCGTCGACGGGTTCGATGCGCGTCCAGTCGGATTCGAGGAGCGACCGGACGGTGTCGACCAGGTGGACGCCGTAGTAAAACGGGTCGCCGTAGCCCGAACAGAACACGGTTTTCGGGTTCATCGTCGTCAGCGCCGCGAGGTCGGGATGAAACGGGACGGCCGAGCCGCCGTACAGCGGGGTTCCGCTTCGGATCGCGGCGGCCTCGATCGCGTCGATGTCGGTGATCGATCCGGCCAGCGGTTTGTCGATCATCGTCGGGACGCCCGCCTCGAGAAACGGCACCGACAGCGTTCGGTGCGAACACCAGTCGACGGTCAGAATCATCGCCGCGTCGACGTCGTCGATCATCGCGTACGGGTCGTCGTAGCGATCGGCGCCGTGGTCGGCACAGAACTCGTTCGTATACGTCTCGTCGCGCACCTTTCCGTCGTCCCAGACGCCGGCTACGGAGACGTCGTCGCAGTCACCCAGGATGGATGCGAACTTCTCGGGGTGACTGGTGTCTAACCCCAGGACTCCTACCTCGATCATCTCTCATAACTGGACCGTCCGGACATATAGTTCTGACCCTGCTCGAGAGCCGGCGTCTTATCCGCGGTGAACGGTCGCTGTGTGAGATTCCCGCGACTGTAGGTGCGGGAGGAGGTCAACCAATCGGTTAAGACGACTGCCTCACAAACGGTACAGACGATGTCGCAACTACTCACGGACGAGACCGTGATCGTCACCGGCGCCTCCCGCGGGATCGGTCGAGCGATCGTCGACCGCCTCGCCGAAAACGGCGCGAACCTCGTCGTTTCCTCGAGAAGCCCGGACGACGTCGAGACGGTCGCGGCGGAGCTGCGAGACGAGTACGGCGCGGACGCCGTCGGCGTCCCGTGTGACGTGACCGAACCCGCCGAGATCGAGGCGCTCGTCGACGCGACCCTCGAGCGCTTCGACGGGATCGACGGCCTGGTCAGCAACGCCGGCGGCTCGATAAACGACGACAACCTCCACCGGATCGACGAGGAGGCCTGGGATCGAACCGTCGAACTCAACCTCAAATCGCTGTTCCTGGTCTCGCGGGAGGTCCTCCCGCCGATGGTCGAGAGCGGCGGCGGCTCGATCGTTCACATGTCCTCGGTCAACGGCCTCGACGGGATCGGCCAGATCGCCTACTCCTCGGCCAGAAGCGGCGTGCTCGGCCTCTCGAGGCTCATCGCGACGCAGTACGGTCGGCACGGGATCCGGTCGAACGTCGTCTGTCCGGGAACGATCGAGACCGGCCGGCGGAGCGAGCAGCTGGACGACGTCGGCGAGAGCCGCGAAACCGACGACGGAGAGTGGACCCAGCGCGACGAGTGGATCGACCAGTACCCGGCGGGGCGGTTCGGCAGACCCGAGGAGGTCGCCGACGCGACGCTGTTTCTCGTCTCGGGGATGTCCTCGTTCGTCAACGGCACCCACCTCGTCGTCGACGGCGGCCTCACGGCCGGGCTGGACTGGGGCTTCCAGACGCAGATCTTCGGGAGCGAGGAGCCGCCGACGCGGCCGAGCAAGCGGTGAGTCAGGGCCGCGGGTCGGCCGCAAACTCGTCGACCAGCGGCAATCCGGCGAGCTGTGCCGCCGCGATCAGTACGCGGCTGTGCTCGAGCCCGCTGACGAGCGCCTCGAGGCGCTCCTCGCGGTCGAGGATCGGCTGTAGCGTCGCCGTCGTCCCCCGTTCGTCGACCTCGAGCACCGTGTACGCCCCCGGATAGGGGCCGAGCGACGGCAGCGTGAACTCGCGGACGCCTCGCGTGCGGACGATCGCCGGGAAGTGGACGTGGCCGGTCACGACGAGCGGAGAGCCGGTGCGCTCGAGGACGTCGAGGAGCTCCCCGTCGTTCTCGAACGGGGGCGACCCCGGCTCGACGGGGAGCCGCTCGCCCCAGTCGAACAGCAGCGACCGCGTCCCCGAGAGGTTGTGGTGGACCGCGACGAGCGGCACGTCGACCGTCTCGAGTTTTCCCTCGAGCCACGCGAGGGAGTCGGGCGAGAGGCGGCCCGTATACGTCTCCGCGACAGAGTCCCGCGTCGACGCGTTGCTGTTGAGCGCCAGCAGGTCGACGCCGCCGATCCGCTCGTGGTAAGGGAGCCGGCCGGGCGTGTACCGACGTTCGAACGCCGACAGCGCGAGCTTCTCGCCCGAGCCGAACTCGACGAGGTCGTGGTTTCCCGGCACCGCGAAGAAGGGGTGGTCCAGCCCGTCTACGAGCCGGTCGAACGCCTGGTACTGGGCGCGCGTGCCGCTCTGGACGAGGTCGCCGACGAACACGACGCCGTCCAGTTCCCGGCGGTTCAGCGAGTCGACGGCCGCCTCGAGGCGGCTCTCGGTTCGGTGGGAGACGCGCCACGACCCCTCCATCTCGACGGCGAGGTGGAGGTCCGAGAGCAACGCCAGACGCGTCGGTTGCTCCGTCGTCGGTTCCTCGAGGCGTCCCAGAACGGGACCTGTTTCTGTCATGGGGTGTGCGCAGTTCTGGAGCGACGGAGCAAAAAACCGAGCGACGGTCGCGGGGATCGAGCGGACCCGCCGACGGGCTTGCAGTGGTGACAACGACTAAGACGGTTGCCCGTCTGCGAGCGAGTAGTACATGGCAGCGAGAGACTTGCGCGTCGTTCCGCGACCCCGGCGCGTCGAAACCCACGACGAGCGCGTTCGCTTCGAAACCCCACTCGCGATCGACTCGAGCGAGGAGACGGCGGCGGTCGCCTCGCTCCTCGAGGAACTCCTCGAGCGCGAGACGAACGAGACGGTCACCCGCGCGAGCGCCGGCGAGCGGCCGGACGTCCGGCTGCGCCTCGAGTCCACCCCCTCGGATCGGTTCGACGACCCGGAGGGGTACGTCCTCGAGGCCGGCGTCGGGGACGAGGCGAGGAGCGCCGGCGTCACGATCACCGCGAAGACGGGAGACGGCCTCCGGAACGGCTGTCAGACGCTCGTGACCGCGCTCTCTGCGGACGGTGTCACCGCCGACGGCAGAGGCGGGGACGGCGCGCGCTGGTCGCTTCCCGCCTGTGAGATCCACGACTGGCCGGAGACCGAGTGGCGCGGGTTCATGCTCGACCCCGCGCGCGGCCACCTGCCGGTCGAGGACGTCAAACGACGGATCGACCAGGCCGCCCGCGCGAAGTACAACCGGCTCCACCTCCACGTACTCGACGACGAGGGGTACGCCCTCGAGTCCGAAGCCTACCCCGAGCTGAACCGGGACGCCGACGGCACCGAGCGGCCGGCGTACTCGCCGGCCGACGTGGAGGAGATCGTCGCGTACGCGAACCGCCGCGGGATCCGGGTACTCCCCGAGGTCGACGTGCCGGCCCACGCCACGCACGTCCTCGAGACCTATCCCGAACTGCGCTGCACCGTCGAGGACGGCGAGCCGGCCGACAGAACGATCTGCATCGGCCGCCCGGAAACCTACGAGTTCGTCGAGACGCTGTACGCCGAGGTGCTCGAGCTGTTCCCCTTCGAGTACGTCCACGTCGGGGGCGACGAATGGGAGATGCACGGCCACTCCTGGGACGAGTGCGTCGACTGCCGGCGGAAGATGGCCGAGGAGGGCTCCGAGACGGTTCGGGAGCACTTCTACGCGTTCGTCCGTCACCTCCACGGGTTCCTCGCAGACCGCGACCGGCGGACGATCATGTGGAACGACCAGATCGACATTTCGGAGTCGCCCGACCTCCCCCGCGACATCCTGATCCAGTTCTGGCGCGTCGCGGCTCCGGGCCGGGGACCCGTCGAGGGCGTGAGTATGGAGCGCTTCCTCGAGGAGGGGTTCGACGTGCTCAACTCCTACGTCCACGCGGCCTATGTGAGAGGCTGGATCTCCGAGGAGTACATGCTCGGCTGGGCGCCGCGGCGTCGGCCGACAGTCCCCGAGGAACGCGCCTCGCAGGTCCGGGGCGGGGAACTGCTCGCGTGGGAACCCTCGAGCGAGGAGCGCCACGCCTACTTCGAGCGGGCGCTCCCCTCGGCGATTCCCGTCTTCGCCGACCGGCTCTGGAATCCCGAGCCCCACGACCGCCCGGCGTTCTCACAGGCGGTGACCCGTCACGCGCTGGGGCCGTTCGTTCCGGACGGATTCGACATTTATCGAGATCTCGGCGGACTGATCGTCCCGACGAACTGGCGCCGATCGGGCAAGGAGCCGTGGGCGCACGCCAACGCCTCGCTTGGCGACCGAACCCCGGCGGCCGCGCGGGCGGGGTACGAGGAGACCCTCGAGACGCTCACCGGGCTCCGCGACGAGGGCGAGGCCGTCTACGCCGAGACCGCGGACGCATACGCGGACGTGCTCGAGTGGCTTATCGAGGTCGCGGATCGGGAGGGGCGAGGCGTGATCGACCGCCCCTGAGCAGCGGCAACCCCGAGCCACCGCTCATCCTCTAGCGTTTCTGCCGCTATCGTTCGTTCATGGAACGTTGTAACTGATGATAACCGATACATACTTCGTGCCAGAGTTTCTCTTGCACGGCGATGGCACGCAACGAGCGGAGCGATAGCAGCGGTGAGTGGACTCATGACCGATTGTGTTCTGTCGTCGATTCGACGGGACGCTTCGACCTCTCGCGACGATCGATGTTGGCGACGACCGGGGCGGGAATCCTCGGCGGACTCCTGTCGACGGCGGGGACGGCCGGAGCCCAGGAGTCCGACGCGCTCAACGCGAAGACCCGACCGACGATCTGGACCGAGGAAGACCGTGAAAACGCTCGAAACAACGTCGAGCAGTACGACTGGGCGGAAGACCAGCGAGACAGCGCCATCTCGAGGGTCGAGTCCCGGCTCGAGGACTGGCAGGGACGGTTCGGCTCGGACGCGGACACCCCCGACCTCGAGAGCCTCTGGCGAGTGGTGACCTCCCAGAAAATCCCCCGCGGCGCCGGGCCCGGACCAACGCGGTTCATCTCTCAAGATGGGGAGAGAGACGGTCAGATGTGGAAGACGGACACCGGCGTCGACAACCCCGAAGGAGAGGGGACCATCACGGTGCCGACGAACGACTTCGAGGCGTACCGCCAGAGCGGGCTGGACGACCGCGGGATGTTCGATCCCGACCTCGCCGACGACGACCTGCTCGTTAACGAGGAGCATCCCGAACTCGGCGAGGGCTGGGGCGTCGACGACGGCTGGGGCTGGTACGACGAGGAGAACGTCCTCGGTGCCGGAGAGGGAACTCGCTGGAACTTCGTCGCCCACTACAACCACTGGGCGGTGTGGCACCACGGTGGCGGCATTTCGCGCGTGCTGACGGAGTTGACCGACGCGTATCTGCTGACGGGCGACCAGGAGTACGCGCGGGCAGGCACGGTCATGCTCGACCGAATCGCCGACGTCTACCCCGAGATGGACATGACGGTGTACACCGAGACGCTCCACGGCTTCTGGAACAGCCACGGCGGCATGCAGACCGGAAAGGTCGTCGGCGCCTACTGGGAGTCGAACGCCCTGCGGCCGATCATCCAGGCGTACGACGCCTTCTTCCCGGCGATGGAGGGCGACGACGAACTCGTCGAGTTCCTCGAGGCCAAGACCGACGAGTTCCCGGGACTCGAGGAGAAGGACTCCGTCGAGAAGATTCGAAAGAACATCGAGGACAACATCCTTCGGGAGATCCTTCCGGCGATGAAGAACATCAACATGGACAGCGGCGGGAATAGCGCCCTCGTCCAGGCCGCCCGCGTCCTCGACGAGCCCGATGGTTACTCCAAAGAGGCGATCGAGTGGGTGTTCCAGCCCGGCGAGCACATCTTCGACGGCGACGTCTGGGACGAAGAACCCGAGAACTGGAACGCCACTGGCGGAGGCCTCCTCGTTCCGATGGTCGACGTCTGGGATCGAGACGGGTACAACAACAGAGCGGGACCGGGATACAACACTATCCAGCTAAGCGGCACCCGCGAGGTCGCCGACTACCTCCAGGGGTACGACGGGTTCGACGGCGCGGATCTCTACCAGCACCCGAAGCTCCAGCAGTCGCTGGACGTGAACGTGCCGTTGCTCGTAATCGACCGGTTTACCCCGCAGATCGGAAACCAGCACGGACCGTACACCTCTGAGTGGAACTCGACCAGCATTCAGAAAGGGTTCGAGGTGATCGGAGAGTCCCTGTTCGCCCAGGTGTGGCACTTCGACCAGGGGTATTCCACGGACGGCATCCAGGGGTCGATCTTCGACGAGGATCCCGAAGGACTCTCCGAGGAAATCGATGCGATCATCCAGGCCGAAGGCCCTCTCGACCTCCCCAGCCGAAATCTCCCAGGATACGGTTTTGCAGCCCTCAAAGACGGAAACAACTACGGCCTGCAGATTCGCGCTGGCGCGTTCGACACCTCGGAGATCTTCGTCGAGGCATCGGTCGAGGTCAACGACAGCTTCCCCGAGGCGATCCAGCTACAGGCCAATGACGTGGGCGAGTGGTGGCGTTTCGAGTTCGACCTCGCGGAGGGCGGCGAGTACGAGTTCGAGATCGATGCCCTGTTCGGTCCGACCACCTACGGAATCTACGAGCTGTACGTCAACGACGAACTCGTCGACACGATCGACTTCATGGCCGACGCCGACGATCGCGACACCATCTCGTACGACCTCGACCTCCTCGAGGGAACCAACGAGATGTACCTGGAGTGTGTCGGCAAGAACGACGACTCCGACAATTATCTGATGGCGCTGTACGAGATCGCCGTTCTCGACGAGGAAGATCAGGACGACGAGCAGGCAGCCCTCGGCAACGCAAAGCGCGCTATCTGGATGTACTACGGCCGAAACGGAACTCACTCCCACAACCACAAGGACGCACTCAACATCGGTGTCGCAGCTCACGACCTCGAACTCGCGCCCGACCTCGGCTATCCGGAAGAAACCGGTAGCCACCCCAAGCGACTCAACTGGACGGAGAACACGATCAGCCACAACACGGTGACCGTCGACGAGTCGGAGCAAGACAGCCACTGGGTCGGCATCCCGCGGCACTTCGACGGCGAGGACGAGCGGGTGAACCTGATCGATGTCGACGCGTTCCGCGCCTACGACCAGTGTGAAGAGTACCGCCGGACGACGGCGATGATCGAGGTTGACGAGGCCCACTCCTACGGCGTGGACCTCTTCCGAGTCGCCGGCGGCGACGACCACGTGTTTAGCTTCCACGGGCAGGCCGGCGAGGCGTCTGCAGAGGGCGTCGACCTCGTTCCCCAGGACGGCGGCACCTACGCCGGTGAGGACGTTCCCAAGCCCGATTACGGCGAGGACACGGAGTACAACCAGGAGAACGGCAGCGGCTTCAACTACCTCACG
Organism: Natrononativus amylolyticus; assembly: GCF_024362525.1. GTDB lineage: Archaea > Halobacteriota > Halobacteria > Halobacteriales > Natrialbaceae > Natrononativus > Natrononativus amylolyticus. The sequence continues at coordinate 216,271 of NZ_CP101459.1, read as the reverse complement.
AACGTCGCCCGCGACGACTCCCCCGGCTCGAAAGTGACCGTCGACTGGGACGTGATCGACCACTACGGCCACCGCGACGATAACGCGGAGGGCGTCCACCTCCGGCTCACCACGTTCGGCGAGTTCGACGAAGTGGCGCTGGCCGACGGCCACCCGCCCGACCGCGACGGCAATCCGGACTCCCTCGACTACGCGCTGTTCAACCGCGAGGGCGAGGACGTAGAGAGCGAGTTCCTCTCGCTCATCGAGCACTACGACGGCGAGCGCGTCGTCGAGGACGTCGAGGAGGTCGAGGTCGCCGGCGGCGAGGGCCGCGCGCTCAAGGTCGAACTGACGACCGGCCGCACGGACTACGTCGTCTGCTCGTTCGAAAAGGACGAGGTCGTCGTCGACGATACGTTCGAGTTCGAGGGCTTCTTCGGGGTCTACTGCGTCGAGGGCGGCGACTCCGAGTACGCCTACGTCCACGACGGCACGCTGCTGGCCCCCACTGACGAAGAGGAGCCACTCGTCGAGGAGTCCCAGGGCTTCGTCGGCGGCGTCGTCGAGGACTTCACTCGCGGCATGAGCCTCGAGAACGAACTCGACGTTCAGCTCATGCGCGGACGCAGCGACCTCGAGCGCCACACCGGGTTCGTCTACGTCGACAACGACGACTCTAACCCGTGGCGCGACGACGCTGACCCCAAGGAGAAACTGGCTGCGAGTGGCCAGCGCGGCCGCGGCAACGGCGTCTACGAAATCGAGGACATCGAGTCCGGGCACGGCAACCGGTACACCGTCGGCGTCGGACGCCAGACGTTCGTCCGCCAGTTCACCGACCCCGACCAACTCGAGGACGGCGGCTACGAGTACATGATCTCCGAGGATGACGACATCCGCATCCCGCTGTCGGCGGCGTGGGACGGGAGATAAGGGTACTGTCGCTCGTCACCGGCAGTTCCTTTGTTCGGAACCGCAGCGGGGCCCGTCAACCCTCCTCGAGGTTCTGCGATCCGATCTTTCTCTCACGAGCGATGATAGTGGCCATAGCCGGAAGCTATTTCGTGAGTGGAAGTCTCATGCGAATTGATGGCAAGCGACGATCCGATCGAAAGCGATAGCAAGGGACGGAGCGGTTCGAACTCCGATCAAGCGACGAACCTCGACGTGTCGCGGCGGTCGGTACTGACGACGACCGGTGCCGGACTGCTCGCCGGGATGCTCCCGGCCAGCAGTGCGGTCGGCGCAGACGACTCGGACCCACTCAACGCGAAGACACGACCGACGATCTGGACCGAGGAGATGCGGGCAAACGCGCTCGCTAACGTCGAACGGTACGACTGGGCGGCGTCGGCACGCGACAGCGCCGTCTCGAGCGCGGACGGCTACCTCGACGAGTACAGCCTGGACGACCTCTGGAGTATGGTCACCGGCCAACAGCTCCCCCGAAGCGGCGAGAGCGGGACCCGCCGGGCGAACGTGTATACCGGTATCGGAGACCCGGGGACCGACCGGCCCTGGAAGCTCTTCGTACGTGGTACAGACGGCGAGGAGTACGTCTTCCCGACGAACGACTTCGCGGCCTACCGCGAGAGCGGGCTCGACGACCGGGGCCTGTTCAACCCCGAACTGGCGGACGACTCCCTGCTGGTCAACGAGGAGTACCCCGAGAAGGGCGAAAGCTGGGGCGTCGACGACGGCTACGGCTGGCTCGACGAGGACGGCGACATCGTAGGCGCCGGCGAGCGGCTCTACCCCGTGGCCTACTACAACCACTGGCACGTCTGGCGGCCCGGCGGCATCCTCAACATCGTCCAGGCGCTGACGGACGCCTACCTCTACACGGGCGACCGGCGTTACTCGCGGGCCGGTTCGGTGCTGCTCGACCGCATCGCGGACGTCTACCCCGAGATGGATAGCTCGGTGTACACCCTGGACGGCTTCTGGAACAGCACCGGCGGGCGGATGACCGGGAAGGTCAAGGGCGCGACCTGGGAGTCGAACCTGATGCGGCCGATCGTCAGGGCCTACGACGCCTTCTTCCCGGGAATGGAGGGCGACGACGAACTCGTCGAGTTCCTTGAGGCCAAGACCGACGAGTATCCCGGCCTCGAGAGCAAGAGCTCGATCGAGGAGATCCGAAAGAACATCGAGGACGGCATCCACCGGGAGATCCTCCCCGCCGCGGAGAACTCCGAGGTTGTCCTCGAGAGCGGCGGCTACAGCGTCGTCACGCAGGCCGCCCGCGCGCTCGACGAGGCCGACGGCTACACCCAGGAGGCCCTCGAGTGGATCTTCCAGCCCGGCGAGGAGCTGTTCGTCGGCGACCAGTGGGACGAGGAGCCCTGGAACTGGATCACCACGGGCGGAAACATCCTCGCGCCGCTGGTCGACGTCGTCGACCGCGACGGCTACAACAACCGGGCGTCGCCGATGTACAACCGGATCCGGAACAACTCCTACCTCGAGACGGCGGATTACCTCCAGGGGTACGACGGGTTCGACGGCGCCGACCTCTACGACCACCCGAAGTTCCGTCGAACGTTGACCCAGAACCTGCCGCTGCTCCTGCTCGACCAGCACATGCCGGAGATCGGCAACTCCCACCCGAACGATAACTACGTCTCGGGGAGCGCGATCGAGGGCGGGTTCACGACGCTCGGCGACCCCATCTACGCCCAGACGTGGCACTACCTGAACGGCTACTCGACGGTGGGCATCCGCGGCGACGCCTTCGACGAGGATCCCGAGGGGCTCGCGACGGACATCCAGGAAGTTATCGACGCCGAGGGACCGCTCGACCTGCCGAGCCAGAACCTCGCGGGCTACGGCTTCGCCGCGCTGCGCGACGGCGTCAACTACGACGCCCGGTCGCTGGGTATCGTCCTCGACACCTCGAACCTGTTCGCGGAGGCCTCGACGGAGGTCAACGACAGCTTCGACCGCGCGATCCAGCTGCAGGCCTACGAGCCCGGCGAGTGGTGGACCTTCGAGTTCGACATAGAGGAGGGCGGCGAGTACGACCTCGATATCGAGGCGCTGTTCGTCGGCACCTACGGCATCTACGAGCTCACGATCAACGACGAGTACGTCGACACGATCGACTTCATGGCCGACGGCAGCGGCGAGAGCACGCTGACGTACTCCCACGACCTCCAGGCGGGGACGAACACGATGCGCTTCGAGTGTATCGGGAAGAACGACGACTCCGACAACTACCTCATGGCGCTCTACTCGCTCACGCTGCTCGACGAGGAGGCCCGGGAGGCCCGAGACGAGGCGGAGCTCGGCAACGCCAAGCGAGCGTTCTGGTTGTACTACGGGCGCAACGGCTCGAACGCTGGCGGCGCGTTCCACAACCACAGCGACGCGCTGAATATCGGCGTCGCCGCCCACGAACTCGAGCTCTCGCCAGACCTGGGTTACATCGAGCAGACCGGCGGCGACTGGCCGAAGGCCGACTACTGGACGATGAACACGGTGAGCCACAACACCGTGGTCGTCGACGAGTCAGAACAGCGCGACCAGTGGGTCGGCTACCCGCATCACTTCGACGGCTCGAGCGAGCGGGTGAACCTGATCGACGTCGAAGCGCCGCAGGTCTACCCCCAGACCGAGGAGTACCGGCGGACGCTGGCGATGGTAGAGGTCGACGAAGAACACTCCTACGCGGTGGACTTCTTCCGCGTGCTCGGCGGCGACGACCACCACTTCAGCTTCCACGGCCAGGTCGGCGAGGCGACCGCCGAGGGCGTCGACCTCGCCTCTCAAGAGGAGGGAACGTACGCGGGCGAGGATATTCCGATGCCGGGCCACGGTGAGGACCACCCGTACAACCACGAGGTCGGCAGCGGCTTCAACTACCTCGCGAACGTCGAGCGCGGCGACGACCCCGACGAGAAGGTCGCGATCGACTGGGACGTCGAGGACCACTGGGGCCACCGCGACGATAACGCCGAGGAGGTCCACATGCGGCTGACGACCTTCGGCGAGTTCGACGAGGTGGCGCTGGCCGACGGGGAACCGCCGCAACACGGCGGCCAGCCCGAATCGCTGCGGTACGCGATGATCCATCGTCAGGGCGAGGACGTAGAGAGTACGTTCACGTCCGTGATCGAACACTACGAGGGCGACCGCGCCATCGAGGCGATCGAAACGGTCGACGTCGTGGACGAGAACGGCGAGCCGGCTGACGCGCGAGCGGTCAAAGTCGACCTCGCGACGGGACGGACCGACTACGTGGTCTACTCCCGCGAGGAGGACGTCGTCACCGTCGACGAAACGTTCCGCTTCCGCGGCTTCCTCGGAGCGTACTCCGTCGAGGGCGGCGAGCCCGAGTTCGCCTACGTTCAGGACGGCCGGCTGCTCCAGCCCGTCGGTGGGCGCCCCCTCATTCAGCGTCCCTACGGCCGGTTCACGGGAACCATCAACGACTTCACCCGCGAGATGGCCCACGAGAACGAACTCGAGGTCTCTCTCGAGGGCCACCACGACGACGCCGCGGCCATCGGCGACGAGCCGTCGGTGACGGCGGACTTCGTCTTCGTCGACGTGGACGAGCCGTTCGACCAGCCCGACACGCACGCCCGCAACGGCGCCTACCCGGTCGAGGCGATCGAGTCCGCCGGCGGCAACCGCGTGACCGTCGACGTCGGCGACCGGACGTTCATCAAGGCGTTCACCGACCCCGACGAACTCGAGGACGGCGGCTACGAGTACATCGTCGGCGAGAACGACGGCGTGGTGATCCCGGTCGCAGAGACCTGGTCGCGCGACGAGTAACCTCCGCGACTTCGTTTCCCCTCTTTCAGACTGCCAGCGAGCGGAGGTACTCGAGATCCGCCTCGATCGCCTCCTCGTACGCCACGTCGTCGGTGACGAACTCGACGTTGACGAACCCGTCGAACCCGTCCGCGGCGAAGACCTCGAGGATCGCTTCGACGTCGAAGTAGGCGTCCTCGAGCAGGCAGCGGTCGCTCGGGCTCGACTCGGGATCGGGAACGGCCTGGATGTGGACGTTGTTCGACAGACCGACCAGCCGCTCGGCGTCGGCGACGACCTCGTCGGCGGGCATCCCGAAGACGGGCTGCCAGTTGAGCAGACAGGCGGGGTGAGAAACGGCCTCGATCAGCCTCTCGGCGCCCTCGGTGTCGTTCGTCAGCGTGTTCGCGTGTTTCTCGACGGTGACGGCGAGCCCGCGGTCGGCGGCGAGCTCGGCGGCCGTCTCCAGATCCTCGACGACCGCCTCCCAGTGGGCGTCGTCGTGATCGCCGTACTCCTGACTCCCCGCCCAGAGGCGGATCAGGTCCGCGTCCAGCCGATCCGCGATCGCAACCTCGTCGGCAATCTCGTCGCCGAACTCGGCGCTGCCGGCTCGAGCGTAGGAGCCGTACACCGGGATCTCGAGGTCGTGAGTCTGCGCTGCGTCGCGGATCGACCGGCAGACGCCCTCGTCGCCGCTGTCCACGTGATCTTTGCCCCAGATTTCGACGCCGTCGTAGCCGACGTCCCCCGCCGTCCGGACGACGGATTCGACCGGCGACTCGGTCCGCGAGAGCGTACACAACCCGAATTTCATGGCTGGTAACTGCACGTGACTCGGACGGTAAAACAGTTGCGCTCGGAAGGTTCGTCCGCGGTTAGCGCCGCGGCGCCCGCTTGCGATCGGTGCCGACGCCGCTGACGCCGCCGCCGCGTCTGGGGTCGTAGACGCCGACGAGTTCACCTCGTTCCTGGTCGACGGCGATCATCTGCGTGTCGCCGACGCCGCCGCCCGGCGAGGCGTTCATCTCGTAGCCGAGGTCCTCGAGGCCGTCGATCGTCTCCTCGGGGGTCCCCGGCTCCCACTGACCGGTGAAGACGTACATCCGCGGGTGTTCGACCGCCTCCTTGAGGGTCATGCCGTACTCGAGGACGTTTACCAGCACGTCCGCGACGGCCTGGGAGATGACGATCCCACCTGGAGAGCCGCAGGTGAACAACGGCTTCCCGCCCCGGAGCACGAGCGTCGGTGCGACGGTGGTGGTGTACCGACGGAGCGGTCCGATCTGGGTCGGGCCGCTGTTCGCGAGCTGGGCCACCGAGTTATTGAGGAAGAAGCCGTACTCCGGAACGATCGCTCCGGTGCCGAAACCGGAGGAGAGCGTGCCGGTGAACGAGACGACGTTGCCGTCGCCGTCGGCGACGGTGAAGTGCGTCGTGTCCTGCTCCGGTGGTTCGTGTTCGTCCGGGACGTCCTCGTCGTCGATCCCGACCGGCGGGTCGGTCGTCCACGGCTCGCCTGCCTGGTAGGCCCACGGGTCGCTCTCCTCGTCCAGGAGGTCCGGATTTCGTTCGCCGGGGGTCATCAGGTCCCGTCGGGTGTCGAGGAAGTCGTCGTCGAGGATGCCCGACGACGGCACGTCGACGAACTCGGGATCGGCGGCGGTCGTGATCACGGGATTTTCCATCGCCGCTCGAGCCTGCCAGGTGAGGTTGAACCGTTCGGCCGACAGCGAGTCGACGTCGGAGACGTCGAGTTCGTCGAGGAGTTTCAGCATCCCCGGAACGATGTAGCCGCCCTCGATCGGCGCCGGCGCGGAGACGACGTCGATCGGTTCGTTGTTCGCGATCGTGGGGTGGGGGTTGTCGTATCGTATCTGCGTCGGTCTGTCGAGCGTCGGTCGGTACGACTGGAGGTCGGCCATCCGCATCACGCCGCCGGCGTCGCGAACGGTTTCGACGATCGCCTCGGCGATCTCGCCGCGGTAGAACGGTCTGATCCCGTCGTCCTCGATTAGACGGAGCGTCCTCCCGAGATCCTCCTGGACGACGGTTTCTCCCGCCTGTACGGGATCGCCGTCGGTCCCCCAGATCTCCTCGGCGGCGTCGTTGAACCGCCAGGCGACCCCCGCGACGACGCTCGCGAGTCGTTCGTCGACCTCGAACCCGTCTTCGGCGATCTCGGCGGGGCGGCCCGCCAGTTCCGAGAGATCCATCGTTCCCCAGTTCTTCACCATCACGTCGAGACCCCTGAGGGTACCCGGGGTTCCGACCGCGATACCGCCGAAGCGGCGGTCGTTGGATGGTTTGAGGTTGCCGTCCTCGTCGTACCTGATATCGACCGAGGCGTCGATCGGCGCGCGGACCTGGCTGTTCAGGGTGTAGGTCCGCTCGTCGGCGGCGGAGTAGCCGACCATCATCCCGCTGCCGCCGAGGCCCGAACCGTACGGGTCGACGACCGTCAGCGCAAGCTGAACCGCCGCAGCGGCGTCGAACGCGTTCCCGCCCGCATCGAGCACCTCCGCGCCGACCTCCGCCGCGACCGGCTGGGACGCGGCGACGATCCCGTCGTCGGCGCGGATCGTCTCTGCCTCCCAGCCGCCGTCCTCGCTCGCGGCCGCTTGCATCGGTACGAGGCCGGTTCCTGCAACCGCGAACGCTGCCGCCGTTCCTTTCATGAAGTCGCGGCGGGCGGGGCCGCTCGCGTCGCTCGACGGACTCGAGTCGCCTCGCGATTCACTCCCCTTCTTGTGACTGTCTGACATACAGACACCATCTCCCACCAACAGGTAGTAAATCTATCGGTGATTTCCAAAAACTACGTTCCGAGGGTGTAGATACCCCTGCTGGCAGTGCGCTTTCGGTCGGCGGCGGTTCAGTCGGTGCCGGCGGTAATCCGGCCGCGACGTAGCGCGCGGTAGTCGCCCCGGTAGGTCTGCCAGTCGTTCGTTTCCGTGTCGAACTGGAAGTCCCGCGTGTTTCCGAACGACCCCGTCTCGAGTTCGACGAGGTCGACCATCGGGACGTAGTAGTTGAACCACCACGCGAACGTCTCGGCGATCTCCTGGTTTCGTTCGTCGGTCTGGGTGATCCACCACTCGTTGTAGAGTTCGACGAGATTGACCTCCTCGGTCGAGCCGCTGGGATCTTCCTGGCCGACCTCGGTGGGGAGGTCGACGACCGTCTGGCGTCCGTTGTACGGCGTGCGCGTCTCGCCTTCCTCGATGGCGTCCATCGCGACGTCGATCTCGCCGAAGTCGTTCGAGTGCTGGTGTTCGAGCCGAAAGTAGTACCACGGGTGGGCGATCATCCCGCCGTGCTCGCCGACGGTGAGATCCCAGTCGATCACGTCCGAGCGCCGATCGTTGTACGTCGCTCCCTCGAGGACGTTCAGATCCACTGTGAATCCGAACTCGTTGAGCTGATCGACGACCGTTCGCGCGATGTTCGTGTGCCGGTCGGGGATCACCATCTCGAGTTCGACCCGGTCGCCGTCTTCGTCGACCCAGTCGTCGCCGTCGAGTTCGTAGCCCGCGGACTCCATCAGGTCGATCGCACCGTCCTCGTCGGCCTGGTACGGGTAGTCGATGAAGTCGTCGATAAACTCGTCGTCGAAGAACGTCTCGGTGACGGCGGCGGTCATGCCGGTCTGTGCTTCCCGCGGCGTACTCGGCGTGGCGTAGTTCTCCGAAATATCGGGATTATCGAGGACGTGCGCGATCGCACGTCGGACCTCCAGGGTGCGCATGTGCGCCTCGCCCGGCCCCTGCTCGTAGAATTTGACGTTCCGCATGTACGTGTCGTCGTACCGGACGACGTCATCGAGGTGGTCGGGTCGCTCCGCGTCGCCGATGTGCGTCTCGAGGAGCCCGCTCCCGAAGTCGATGTCGCCGCCGAGGATGCGCTGGGCGAGCGCGTCGTCCGCGGCGAGGATGATCTCGAGGCGGGGAATGTCCATCTCGTCGGCGTAGGGGTGGTCGTCGTTCAACTCGAGGCGGATCGACTGCTCGTCGAACTCGGTGATCGCGTACGGGCCGTTCCCGAGCCCCTCCTCGACGGCCGTCGAGAGGTGAATCGGCATCTCCTCGGCGAGTTCGTCCTGGAGTTCGGCGCGCTCTTCCTGGTCGCTCGCCTCCGCGAGTCGCTCGGCCCACGGCTCGTACCAGTCGCGGTGGCCGCGAACCGTCTCTCCGAAGGCGCCGCTGACCATCGAGTCGATGTGGATCGGGTTCTGTTCTTCCTTGAAGGTGCGGACGATGGTCATCTCGTCGACCAGCTCGAGGTCCTCCCACTGGCTGATCTCCGGATTGCTGTGGTGGCTGACCATGTCGGTCCAGTAGATGTCCTCGGCGGTGACCTGGTCGCCGTTCCACCAGTACCAGCCGTCGGCGAACTCCACGGTGAGCGTGCGGTCGTCGTTGTCGTACTCCCAGTCTTCGACGAGTTCGTGTTCGACCTCGCCGTCGGCGTAGAACGTGGTGATCTGCTCGAAGAAGATCCACTCCTCGTCCCACGGGAACCCCGACGCCATGCTGTTGAGGTTCATCTCGCCGGGGATGGTCGAGGTCCACGTCGTGATCGTTTCCGCCTCGCCGCCGCCGTTGGCGCCGTCCTCGCCGTCGTCGTCCTCGCCGCCGCTGAGACAGCCGGCCGCACCGGCCGCGAGCAGCGCCGAACTCGCCGCGAGCATCTTGCGCCGCGTCAGCGCCGTCTCCGTCGCGTTACTACCGCCGTGCTTGTCAGTAATTACCATGTATCGTATCTGTTCGCCGACCGGACCGTAAATACGTGATTGCATCGGCACTACCTGCCGGTAGGTCGCGTTCGGACGGCGACGAGGAGGCGCCGTGTTCGCGGTCAGGAACGCGAACACGGCAGTCTCGAGTCAGTCGGCGTCGTCGGCCTCGGCCGCCTCGAGGCGGTCGACCGCGCTGCGGGCGAGCGTTCGAACGTCCTCGTCGGGGTCGTTCGTCGCGAGGTCGTCCAGTTCCTCGCGGGCCTCGACCGCGTCGACAAGCCCCAGTGTGAGCGCCGCGTTCGCCCGCACCGGCGGCTGCTCGTCCGCGAGGAGGTCCCGAAACCGGGGGACGAACGGCTCGACGGTCGACGGGTCGACCTCGGCGGCGTAGGCGAGCAGTCCCGCGCTGGCGCCCCTGAGTCCGGGGTGGGTCGACTCGAGGCGCGAGCCGAACTCCGCGGCCAGCGACGCGACCGCCTCGCCGACCGCTTCGGGGGCGCCCTCGGCGAGCGCCTCGAGCGCGTCGGCCGCCCGCCAGACGACCGTGCGCTCGACGCTCGTCGCGACGAGCGAGGCCAGCGCCGGCGCGAACGGTTCGGCGGAGTCGGGATTCGATCTGGCCATCGACTCGAGCACCTCGCACGCGCCGCTGCGGACGAGGTGGTTCTCGTCCTCGTACTCGAGGAGCGCGCCGACTCGCGGGACGTGATCGACGACGGCGTCGGGGCGCTCGGCGGCGATGCGCGTGAGGGCGCCGGCGGCGTGGATTCGAACCGCATCGCGCCGCTCGCGCTCCGGGCTTTCGCGGACCCGCTCGACCGGCGGTCCGGCTCCCGGCGGCCCCGCGATTCCGTCCGCCGGTTCGTCGTCGAAGCCGATCCGCGAGTGACACATCGCAACCAGGGTTTCGGTCGCGGGCGCTCCGAGGTCGGGTCGCTCGAGTGCGAGCTTCGACAGCGCGAGCACGGCCCGCTCGCGAGCCGGATCGGCGATGTCGGAGCCGATCGCCGCGAGTTCGGGGCGGAGACGGGCGAACGCGTCGGGCTGGCGGTCGACGAGCGAGTCGACGACGAGCGTCGCCCGACGGCGCGTTTCCGCGTCCTCGGCGACGAGCATGGTCTCGAGGTGGTCCGCGACGGCCGCCGCCCCGGACTCGCGCTCGGCTGTGAGTTCGTCGAACGACTCGAGCGCGTCCCGTCGCTCTCGCTCGTCTCCGTACAGCAGTCGGTCGACGAGATCGGCGACGTCCGCGGGAACCGACGCGGCGGTCTCGGGATCGGGCGCCGAACCCGCTCGAGCGGACGGATCGTCGTCGGAAGGGGGCATGATACCGGTATCCAGTTTCGGAACGTCCTTATAACTGCCGTCTGCGCCGACTCACTCGATCGGGAGCGACTCGACGGCGTCGACGTCTCGCTCGAGCGTCGAGACGATCGCGGCGGCGGCCGCGTCGGGAACCGGCGCCGGCATTCCGAGGCGATCCTGCAGGTACGTCGCGAGGTACGCGACGTCCGCCGGGAGCCGTTCGTACTCGTTCGGGAGGCCGAGCGAGACGACGACGACCGGCAGGTCGGCCGCGAGACCGTCGACGAGCCGACGCTGGTCCTCGGAGAACTCCTCTCGGGAGTACGTGGTGACGACGGCGACGTCGACGGCTCCCGCGAGCGACCGAAGCGTCTCGAGTTGCGTCTCGATCGAATCCGGCTCGGTCTCCGGTTTCACGTCGTCGAGCATGCGCGCGTGGTCCGGGGCGAGCGAACAGCTCACGACGTCGCCGAAGGTGGCGTCGAAGTGGGGCTCGAGGGCGTGGACGCCCCGGATTCCCGTCAGGAGGACGTTCGAATCGGGCGCCAGCGGCAGGAGGTCGTCGTTTCCGAGCAGCGTCAGCGACCGTTCGTAGGCCTCGACGGCGAGCGCGCCTCCCTCGTCGCCGCCGATCGTCTCGAGGGCGGCGAGGGGATCGACCGACCGCCGTTCGGCGAGGTCGTAGCGCTCCTTGAGCGCGAGGATTCGCTCGACGGATCGGTCGATGCGCTCCTCGGACAGTCGCCCCTCCTCGACGGCCTCGAGGAGGGCGTCGCGCGTCTCCCGGAGGTCCGCTGCGGGGACGAAGCCGGTCAGAATCAGGTCGACGCCGGCGTCGACCGCCCGGACGGCCGCTTCGCCGACGCCGTAGTTGTCCGCGATAGCGTCCATCATCATCGCGTCGGTGATCACGACGCCGTCGAAGCCGAGTTCCTCCCGGAGGAGGCCGGTGAGCACCGGCCTCGAGAGCGTCGCTGGCTGGGAGTCGTCCAGACACTCGACGACGATGTGGGAGGTCATGATGCAGTCGACGCCCGCCTCGATCATCGCCTCGAACGGCGGCAGGTGGATCTCCTCGAGCGTTTCACGGTCGTACCGGACGTGGGGCAACACCTCGTGGGAGTCGAGTTCCGTGTCGCCGTGGCCGGGGAAGTGCTTCGCGACGGCGATCTGCTCCTCGGCGTGGATCCCCTCGAGGGCCGCCCCGGCGTAGTCGGCGACCGTCTCGGGATCGCTGCCGGGCGAACGGACGCCGATGACCGGGTTGTCCGGGTTCGTGTTGACGTCGACCACCGGCTGGTGGTTCATGTTCAACCCGATCGCGAGCATGTCGCGGGCGACCGCGCTCGAGACGTCCGTCGCGAGCGTCCGATCGCCGGCCGCCGTTCGTCCCATGAGCGCCGGATACGCCTGCGCTTCGTGTCTGGTGATGTCGACGGTGCCGTACTCGCCGTCACAGGAGATCAACACGGGATGCCCGTGGGAGGTCTCCGCCGCCCACTCCTGGATCCGGTTCGTGTACTGGGCCATGAAGTGCGGGGTGACCGCGTGATTTCCGTACACTCTGACCCCGCCCGGTTTGAGCTCCTCGAGGACGGTGCGAAACTCCTCGTCGGGCCACCCCTCGTCGGTCTCGAGGTGGCCGAGCCCGATCCCGACGTGGAGCAGCTGTCCGACCTTTTCCGAAAGCGACAGCTCCGACATTTCCGCTGGCGAATCGACCATACGCTCCCTCTCGTGCGAGGCGATAATATTCTTGTGGCGTTGTGGCTTCGTTGCCGGGTACCAGAGTCGGTCGTTTTTCGGAGACGTTCCGCGAGTCGAACTTCTGTCCTACTGTTCTGAAATATCGAATACATATAAAAACACAGTAACTGTTATTTACCGGCATCGCCATGGCAAACCATGGCAGGCAATAGCCATCGGGGCCTACCGAACGGACCGTCAGACGAAACGGGGTACGATACCGGCGAATCGCGCGACAGAAGCGGATTCTCGCGGCGAACGTTGCTGGCGACGACCGGGGCAGGAATCGTCGGCGGCATGTTCACCGGCTTCGGCAGCGTCGCGGCCGAAGAGAGCGGCGACGGCGCCTATCACCTGAAGACGCGGCCGACGCTCTACACGACCGAGATGCGCGAGAACGCCCGCCAGAACGTCCAGAACTACGACTGGGCGGCGAGCGAGCGGGACAGCGCGGTGTCGACTGCCGAATCGAACCTCGATCGGTGGGGCCCCGACCTCGAGAGTCTCTGGAGCCTGATCACCTCCCAGAAGATCCCCCGCGGCGGCGGGGAGACCTCGGAGCGAAACGCGCTGGGCGGTTACAGCGAACCCGGCACGGACAGGCCGTGGAAGATCGAATCGGCGATCGACAACCCCCACGGCGACGGGAACTTCGTCTTCCCGACGAACGACTTCGCGGCCTACCGCGAGAGCGGCCTCGACGACCGCGGGATGTTCGACCCCGACCTCGCCGACGACTCGCTGCTCGTCAACGAGGAGCACCCCGAGATGGGCGAGGGCTGGGGCGTCGACGACGGCTGGGGCTGGCACGACGACAATAACGACCTCGGGCTCGGCGCGGGCAACCGCTGGAACTTCGTCGCCTACTACAACCACTGGTTCGTCTGGCGTCCGCGGGGCGTCGACGACCTCGTCCCCTCGCTCGCCGACGCCTACCTGCTGACGGGCGACTCGAAGTACGCCGTCGCCGGGCTCGTCATGCTCGATCGGATCGCGGACGTCTACCCGGAGATGGACCTCACGGAGTACACCCAGTCGCTCGACGGCTTCTGGAACAACCACGGCGGCCGCCAGACCGGGCGCGTCATCGGCGGCTCCTGGGAGACGAACCTCGTCCGGCCGCTGATCGAGGCGTACGACGCGCTCTTCCCCGCCCTCGACGACGAGGACGTCGCCGACGAAGTGCTCGACTTCCTGCAGGGCCGGGTCGACGAGTACCCCGGTTTGCCGGCGAAGGACTCCGTCGAGGCGATTCGCGAGAACATCGAGGAGAACTTCATCATGGAGATGCTCCCCGCTGCCAAGAACTCCGATCTCGTCCCCGACCGGGGCCAGCGCCCGACGATCGCGGTCTCGGCTCGCGTTCAGGACGACGTTCGCGAGGAGGGGTACACCAGGGAAGCACTCGAGTGGCTGTTCCAGCCCGGCGGCGAGATCTTCGACGGCGACGTCTGGGACGAGGAACCGGAGAACTGGAACACGACCGGCGGCGAGCTGCTGGTACCGGTCGTCAACGACTGTGACCGCGACGGCTACTGGCACGAGGCCGCACAGCTGTACAACCGCATCCAGATGTCCTCGGTCCGGCAAGTCGCGGAGGTGCTTCAGGGGTACGACGGCTTCGACGGCGCGGACCTCTACCAGCACCCCAAGCTCCAGCAGGCGCTGGGAATCAACTCCCACCTCGTGCTCCTCGACACGGTGTTCCCGGAGATCGGCGACACCCACACCTACGATATGAGCCCGCCCTACCAGGTGAGCCAGACGGGGATCGAGGACGGCTACCACGTTACCGGCGACAGCTACTACGCCCAGTTCTGGCACTTCCTGAACGGCTACTCCACCGACGGCATCCAGGGGTCGATCTTCGACGCCGACCCCGAGGGGCTCGACGAGGAGATCCAGTCGATCATCGACGCCGAAGGACCGCTCGACCTCGGAAGCGACAACCTCGCGGGCTACGGCTTCGCCGCCCTGCGCGACGGCGAGAACTACCTGACCGTCTCCTACGGCGTCACCCACGACTTCTCGACTCTGTTCGAGGAGGCGTCGACACACGTCGACGACAGCTTCCCGGAGGCGATCCAGCTCAACGCGGACGAGGCGGGCGAACAGTGGACGTTCGCGGTCGACGTCGGTGCGAGCGACGAGTACGACCTCGACGTCGACGTGCTGTTCGCGGACACCTACGGCATCTACGAGGTGTACATCGACGACGAGCACGTCGACACGGTCGACTTCGCGTTCGACGGTAGCGGCCGCGAGACCCTGACGTACACGCACGAACTGGCGGCGGGAACGACCGAGATCCGCTTCGAAAACGTGGGTCGGAACGAGGACGCGAACGGCTACCGGATGGCGCTGTACACCCTCGAGTTACTCGACTCGACGGATCGCGAGATCAGAGACGGCGCCTCGACCCTCGGGAACACCAAACGCGAGCTCTGGATGTACTACGGCCGCAACGGCATCGAGGGCGGCGGCACCGTCCACGGCCACCGCGACACGCTGAACGTCGGGCTCGCGGCCAACGAGATGGAGCTGGCTCGAGACCTGGGCTATCCCGAGTCGACCGGCGACCACCCGCCGCGGCGCTTTTTCACCGACAACACGATCAGCCACAACACCGTCGTCGTGAACAAGGCGGGCCAGCAACACCACTGGGTCGGCCTGCCGCGTCACTTCGACGGCGAAGACGAGCGCGTGAACCTGATCGACGTCGAGGCGCCGCACGTCTACGAGGAGACCGACGAGTACCGGCGAGCCGTCGCCTGGATCACCGTCGACGAGGAACACTCCTACGCGGTCGACTTCTTCCGCGTCGCGGGCGGCGAGGACCACCTCTACAGCTTCCACGGGACGCGAGCCGACGTGAACACCGAGGGGCTCGAGCTCGTCCCCCAGGACGGTGGCACGCTGGCCGGAGAGGACGTTCCCTACGCCGACGAGGACTACAACGACGAGCGGATCCCCGGCTGGGGTGCGGCCGAAGGTGCCGGCTACAACTACTTCGACAACGTCTCGCGTGACGCGGACCCCGCCGAGAAGGTTTCGATCGAGTGGGACGTCGAGGACCACTTCGACCTCCGCGACGACAACGCCGAGGGCGTCGCCATGCGGCTGACATCTTTCGGCGAGTTCGACGAGGTCGCCATCGCGGACGGCTACCCGCCGAACAGCACCGACGGTGCGACGCCGGAGCCCTCGATCCCCTACGCGTTCCTCAACCGGTCGGGCGGCGACCTCGAGAGCACGTTCGTCTCGACGATCGAGCACTACGAGGGCGACCGCGTCGTCGACTCGGTCGACGTCGTGCCCGCCGTCGACGAGGACGGCGAGCCGACGAACGCGCGGGCGGTCCGAGTCGAGCTGACGACCGGCCGGACCGACTACGTCGTCTGCGCGTTCGACGACGACACAACCGTCGTCGTCGACGACACCTTCGAGTTCAAGGGCTTCTTCGGCCTCTACTCCGTCGAGAACGGCGAGCCGGAGTACGCCTACGTCCACGACGGCACCCACCTCGTCGTCGACGGCGAGTCGCTGATCCAGGAGTCGACGGCCTCCGTCCAGGCGTTCGTCGAGGACTTCACGCGCGATATCAGCCTCGAGAACGAGCTCACGATGCGGGTCGCGGGCAACCGCGGCGAACTCGAGCGCCACGCCGGCTTCGTCTACGTCGACAACGACGACTCGAACCCGTGGCGGGGCCACCCCGACCCCGAGGAGCCGCCGTTCGGACGCAGTCGTCGCGGTCGCGGTAACGGCGCCTACCCGATCGAAGGGCTCTCGAGCGGCCGGGGTAACCTCGTCACGGTCGACGTCGGCGACAAGACGTTCACCCGCGACTTCGAGGACCCCGACCAGCTCGAAGACGGCGGCTACCGGTACATCATCGACGAGGACGACGACGTGACGATTCCGCTCGTCTCGTCGTGGTCGGCCGAATAGCCGTCCCCGAACGGTTCGATCACGCCGACCCACCCGCCCGGGTGTCTTTCGTCGGTTCGCTCGAGGCCGCGACGGACGAACGACGACCCGCTGGTTGACGCCAGCTGCCCTTTGGACGGCTCTAGTAGCTGTCGTACACCGTTTTCGTGATGGTGTAGAAGTCGAGGCCAGCGTCGCCCTGTTCGCGGTAGGTTTCACTCGAGGACGCTTTCATCCCGCCGAACGGAACGTGCAACTCGAGGCCGGTCGTCTTCTGGTTGACCTTGACGACGCCCGCCTCGACGTCGTCGACGAAGCGGTTGGCCTCCGCGTGATCGTTCGTTACGATACTCGCCGAGAGGCCGTACTCGACGTCGTTGGCGACGGCGACCGCCTCCTCGAAGTCGGAGACGGTGAGAACGGAGAGCACGGGGCCGAACACCTCCTCCTGGGCGATCCGCATCTCGGGGTCGACGTCCGAGAATACCGTCGGTTCGACGAAGTACCCCGACTCACACTGCTCGTCTTCGGGCCGGCCGCCGCCGGTCTCGAGCGTCGCGCCCTCGCGTTTCGCGACGTCGACGTACTCGAGGGTGCTCTCGAGTTCGTCCTCGCTGACCTGCGGCCCCATCTCGCCGCCCTCGAGGCCGGGGCCGACGTCGATGGCTTCGGCGCGCTCGACGACGGCTTCGAGAAACGCGTCGTGGACCGACTCGTGGACGATCGCCCGCGAGCAGGCGGTACAGGCCTGGCCGGTGACGCCGAACGCGCCGGTGGCGACGATCTCTGCGGCTTCCTCGACGTCGGCGCTCTCCGAAACGATCGTCGGGTTCTTGCCGCCCATCTCGAGTTGCACTCGCTTCTGGTCCTCGGCGGCGCGCTGGTAGACAGCGTCGCCAACCCGGGCGCTGCCGGTGAAGGAGACAGCGTCGACGTCTTCGTGACTGACGAGGGCGTCGCCGACCTCGCTTCCGGAGCCGGTAACGTAGTTGACGACGCCGTCGGGGACGCCCGCCTCCTCGAGACACTCGATCAGCAGGCGGCCGATCTCCGGGGCGAGCGTGGCCGGCTTGAGTACGGCCGTGTTCCCCGCTGCGAGCGCCGGTGCGAGCTTCCAGGCCGGAATCGCGATCGGGTAGTTCCAGGGGGTGATCAGGGCGGTGACGCCGAGCGGTTCGGCGACGGTGTAGAGGCGCTGTCCGCTCGAGCTGGATGACTTGACGACGCCGCCCAGGTCCCGCGTCTTCGCCGCGTAGTACTCGAAGATGTCGGCCGCGCGACCGACTTCGCCTGCCGCCTCGGGGCGAGCCTTCCCCTCCTCCCGCACGAGCGTTTCTGCGAGTTCGTCGGTGCGGGCCTCGAGTTCCCGTGCGGTCCGCGAGAGGACCGCTCCGCGCTCCGATGCGGGTGTGTCAGCCCACGCTCCCGCGGCGTCGCTCGCCGCTTCGACGGCGCGGTCGACGTCGTCGGCCGACGACTGCGGGAACGACGCGACCTCGTCGCTCGGATCCGCCGGATTTCGGACGACGAACGCCTCGTTCGACTCCGAATCTGTCCACTCGCCACCGATGAAGTTGCCGCGTGTCTCGGACATGCGTTCGGCTACTACTCCCGTCAATCGGGACATAGCTTTCGGTTGATACGGTTGCGGCGGCCGAACCGACGTCAGCGTTATGAGACCGGAGCCCCTCGCTCCGAACAACCCATGTCAGCGATCCGAACGGCAGACGGGAGCGTCGCACATCATCGACGGCCGCCGATCGGCGGGCGGTCGGCCGGCGGCTCGAAGGGGATCCGTGTCTGAACTCTGCACCGTCGGCGTCCTCGGCTGCGGCGAGATCACGAGCAAGCGAACCGCAGATAGCATCGCGAGCGCCGAGAACACCGAACTCGGGCCGGTGATGGACGTCGACGCCGACGCCGCGCGAGACATCGGCGAGCGCTTCGACGTTCCGCACTCCACGGCGACGGCGGACGTCCTCGAGGACGAGGCGGTCGATGCGGTGTATATCGCGACCCCGCATCACCTCCACGCGAAGGGGACGATCGCCGCAGCCGAGGCCGGAAAGCACGTGCTGGTCGAGAAGCCGATCGCCGTCTCCGTCGCCGAGGCCGACGAGATGATCGCGGCCTGCGCGGAGAACGTCGTCGCGCTCTCGGTCTGCATGCCCCGGCGGTACTCCCCGCAGGTCGAGAGAGCGAAGGAACTGCTCGAGGACGGCTTCCTCGGCGACGTCGTCGGCATTCGGGTGCAGGTCATGGTCCGAAAGCCCGACAGCTACTGGACGGGCGGCTACACGGGCCGGGTGGAGACCGACTGGCGGACTTCGAGGGAACACAGCGGCGGCGGCGTGTTGAACATGAACGCGATTCACAGCCTCGACGCCGTTCGCTACGCGACGGGACTCGAGATCGCCCGCGTCTACGCCGAACTCGACACGTTCGCCACGGACGTCGAGGTCGAGGACTTCTGTAGCGTCACGCTCCGGTACGACAACGGCGCGATCGGTACCGTCCACGCGAGTTCGTTCCTCGAGGACGCGCCGCGGGACCGGTCGACACGGGGAACCCGGATTTACGGCACCGAGGGCGAACTCGTCGTCGAGGAGCCGCTGCTGGTCCGGACGAACGCCGAGACCCGTCTCGGCCCCGCGGAAGAGTGGCACGAGGTCTCGAGCCCCGAGCGCCGTCCCTCCGGCGTGCGTCTGATCGAGGACTTTTCGGAGGCTGTGCTCGGGGGGACGGAGCCGCCGATCACCGGCCGCGACGGGCGGGCCGCCCTCGAGATCGTTCGTGCGGCCTACGAGTCGGGAGAGAAACACGGACCCGTCACGCTCTGAGGAAACCGACGCCGCGATCGGCGGGAAAACTGGCCGTTCAGACGTGTTCTGTCGGCCAGATGTAGAACTGCAGCGGGAGCGCCGCCGCCAGCACCGGCTCCGAGAGTTTGGTCTCTCGCATGTGCTCGTGGAAGCCGAACAGGAGCGTCGTCATCGAGAGCCGGTCGAGGGTGAGATCGGGGTCGGTGTCCGCCCGCGTGTCGACGGACAGCTCGCCGGGGCCGTACGCGATTTCGACCGCCTCACCGGTTTCTGCGAGGCCCAGGGAGAGGCTGCCGGATTCGGTGCGGCCGCTCTCGCGCCAGTTGGCCTCGAGCTGGCTTTCGAAGCTCTCGAACAGCCCCTCGAGGCTCCGGACGTTCAGCAGGCGGTGGGGCCGCTGGCTCCAGTAGCGGCTGTGCTCGTGGAACAGCGAATCGAGCGGGTGGCGGGGGTGGACACACACCGTCAGTTCGTTCAGATCGTAGACTGCGAGGACGTGTGCGAGCAGCGTTTCGACGCCGCCACGCGAGCCGCCGAACTCCCTTACCGTTCGGCTGCGGCTCTCCCGGCTGAGGCTGAGGTACGCCGGCCCCTCGGGTCCGTCGTAACACAGCGTCTCGAGACCGCGCTGGCCGAAGGTGATCTCGCTCAGTTCGCGGTCTCGCACGACGCGGTAGGGTTCGCGCTCGTGGAGCTCGCGGAGCGTCGAGAGCCGGTCGGCGTCGCCGTCGTACACCGAAATAACGCCGTCGTCGGCCGCCGCCGGCGTCCCGGCGAACGACCGCTCGTCGATCGGGTACCGGTGTTCGATGCCGGCGCGCTCGTAGCCGAAGTGGCCGTACCGCTGGCGGTTCCCGCTGAGTTCCGACAGCGGAACCCCCTCGTCCGCCATCCGATCGAGCCAGAACTCGAGCAGGTCGCTCATGTAGCCGTTGCCGCGGTAGCGCCGGTCGGTCGCGACGCCGCCGATGCCCCAGCACTCGACGGTGTCGTCGCCGACGGCGAGCGTCTGGGGGACCGCCGCAATGTGACTGGCGATCCGACCGTCGACCTCGACGACCGCGTGACGCTCTGGCCGGTCGGGGTCGTAACAGAACGGGAGTCTGGCGGCCATACCGTCTCGCTCGTAGGCGAAGTAGCGGTCGATGAGTTCGGTGATCCTGGGGTAGTCGTCCGTCGTGGCGAGGCGTGGGCTGCTGTCCGTCATGCGTCGTACCGGCTACGAGACGTCCCACGGCAATAAAGATGCGTTCCGTCTGAAGACAGTTCCGCCGACGAGACGGTCGCATCGAGAAAACGTTATTGCCGGGGAGTGTGAGCACATGGTATGCGAATACTGTACATCGACTGCGACTCGTTGCGCCCGGATCACCTGGGGTGTTACGGCTACGAGCGGGACACCTCGCCGAACATCGACGACCTCGCGGCCGACGGGCGGACGTTCACCAACGTCTACACCTCCGACGCGCCCTGCCTGCCCTCCCGGACCGCGTTCTACACCGGCCGGTTCGGCATCCACACGGGCGTAATCAACCACGGCGGACGCAACGCCGACCCGCGGCGGGTCGGCGAACCGCGGCGCGCGAAGTACCCTCGCGAGTACCGGACGCTCGCGTCGATCCTCAAAGACGAGGGGTTCTACACCGCGATGATCAGCCCGTTCCCGGCGCGCCACGACGGCTGGCAGGTCGTCGAGGGCTTTCGCGAACTCTACGACACCGGCGGCAACGGCGGCGAGAGCGCCGACGAGGTCTACCCCCACGCCCGCGACTGGCTCGAGTCCCACGCCGACGAGGACGACTGGTACCTCCACGTCAACTTCTGGGATCCGCACACGCCCTACCGCACGCCCGCCGACTACGGCAACCCCTTTTCGGACGACCCCACTCCCGACTGGCTCACCGAGGAGATGATCGCCGACCACTACGAGGAAAGCGGCGCTCACAGCGCCCAGGACCTGAAAGGGTGGGGCGGCACCTGGGAGTACGACCGGATGCCCGACGAGATCGCCTCGCGCGAGGACTTCGCGAAGATGGTTGACGGCTACGACGTCGGCGTCCGCTACATGGACCACCACATCGGGAAGCTGTTCGACCTGCTGCGCGAGAAGGGCGTCTTCGAGGAGACGCTGATCGTGCTCAGCGGCGACCACGGCGAAAACCTCGGCGAACTGAACGTCTACGGCGACCACCAGACGGCCGACGAACCGGCGTGTAACGTCCCGCTGATCGTCCGCGGACCGGACGTCGAACCGGGGACGGACCACGGGCTGCGCTACCAGCTCGATCTGGCCCCGACGCTGGTCGATCTGATCGGCGGAGAGGCCCCCGACGGCTGGGACGGCGAGTCCTTCGCCGACACCGTCACCGAAGGCGAGGAGAGCGGCCGCGAGTCGCTCGTGTTGAGCCAGGGCACTTGGACCTGCCAGCGGAGCGTTCGCTGGGCCGACTGGCTCCTGATCCGGACCTACCACACCGCGTTCAAGAGCGACCTCGAGGACGTCATGCTGTTCGACCTCGCCGCGGACCCCCACGAGACGACGAACCTCGCCGACGAACGGCCGGAGATCGTCGACGCGGGGCTGGCACAACTCCAGCGGTGGCACGACGAGCGCCGCTTCGAGACGGTCAACGACGAGAACGGCGGCAACCCGCACGCGCCGGGTGCGTTCACCGACCCGATGTGGAACGTGCTGGGCGAGAAGGGGCCCTACTACACGTGGGACCACCTCGAGCCGTACATCGACCACCTGATCGAGACGGGCCGAGAGGAACACGCCGAGCGGCTGGCCGAGCAGTACGGCTGATCGGTCGCGCTCTCGAGTGAACACAGACAACGTGAACATGAGACAGGAAGATCCCCGACGATGAACGACGGTCCGAACCTCCGCCGCGGTCTCCTGGGTCACTGGCCCGGCGAGCGGTCGCCGGACGGCGTCGTCAGCGACCGCTCGCCGGAGGCCAACCACGGCAACTACGGCGTCGACGCGCGCTGGATCTGGTTTACGAACCCGCGGGCGGTGCGCCACGTCGACGACCGCGACCGGACCTACCTGTGTTACCTGGGCGGTCCGAGCGGCCGCGATATCGTCGCGGCGGCGTACGACCACGACGACCGGTCGTTTTTGACGACGGTGCTCGCGAGCGAGTTCTCCGCCGACGACCACACCAACCCGTCGATTCACGTCCGAGAGGACGGCCACGTACTCGTCTTCTGGGCGGGGCACAATGGCGACGCGCTGTTCTCGGCGGTCTCGAGCGAACCCGAGTCGATCGCCGCGTTCGAACGCCCGGGCCGGATCGAACAGGAGAGCGTCACGTACCCGAACCCCGTCCGAGCACCCTGGAGCGACGAACTGTACCTCTTCTACCGCGACCGGACCTACACCAGTGACGCCACCGACGACAAGTACGGTTACGTCGGAGACGGCAACGTCTACTACCGGGTCTCGACCGACGGCGGTCGCACCTGGGGCGACCAGACGCGGATCGTCCGGCCGCCGGAGGGTCACTACTCGATGTACTTCGTTCCGGCCGCCGGGGAGGAGGCGATTCACTTCTTCTTCACCGACGCCGAACGCGGCGGCGACGCGCCGAAGTGGAACGTCATGTACGCGCGCTTTCGCGACGGCTCGTTCGCCGCGGCCGACGGTACGCCGATCGCCGACCCCGACGAGTTGCCGCTTCGAAAGGACGACCTCGAGGTCGTCTACGACTCGACCGCCCCCGGAAATCACTCCACGTGGATCTGGGACGCGGCGGTCGACGCCGACGGCCATCCGGTGGCGGCCTACGCGACGTTCCCGTCGACGCTCGCCCACGAGTACCGCTACGCCCGGTGGGACGGCGACCGCTGGCGCGACTTCCACCTCGCCGACGCCGGGCGATACGTCGCGCGGCGCCCGATCGAGCTTCACTACTCGGGCGGCCTCTCTCTCGACCGCGACGATCCCTCCGTCGTCTACGGCTGCGTCGCCCGCGGCGACGACTGCGTTCTGCGCCGGTTCGAAACCGACACCGGCGGCGAGACGTGGGCCGAAGTCCCCGTCACGCGGCGGCCGAACGGCTGCGACCTGCGGCCCGTCGTCCCCCGAAACGCGAGCGACGAACTCCCCGTGCTCTGGCTCGCGGGTTCCTACGAGCACATGGACACGTCCCAGACCGTGCTCCGGGGGCTGCCGGCCGACCACCTTGCCGGCGGGGAACTCGAGGGCGACGGCCGACACGGCGTCGATCTCGGCGTCGACCTCTACGACGCCGCCGCGTTCCGCGAGGGGCTCACCGTCTGCGCCCGCGTCGACGCGCGCACCCTCGACGAGCGAGGCGTCGTCGCGAACGCCGGCGGCGCGGTCACACTCGGAGTCGGCCTCGACGGACCCGGCTACGGGTTCGCTCTCGAGGACGAGCGGGGGAACGAAACGGTCGTCAGCTACTCCGACGCGGTCGCCGGCGTCCCCCGCCACCTCGCCGGCCGCTGGGACGGCGCCGCCGTCGAGTTCGCGGTCGACGGGCAGGTCGTCGCCGACGCTCCCTTCGAGGGGCCGCTCGCCTTCGAGGAGCTGGCGAGCTGGACGCTGCTCAAGGGGGAGTACCTCCTCGGCGGCGGGTTCGACGGCGCCGCGACCGACGTTCGGCTCTACAGACGCCCCCTCTCGGACGACGAGGTGGCCGTTCTGGCCGATCGGAGCGAGTAATTCGCAGCCGGACGCTGCGACCTTCAGGAGAGGAGTCGGCTCAGCGCCGCGAGTTCGTGTTCGGCCAGGGCGACGTCGTCCTCGGCGGGGGCCGTCGACTCGGCGGTGACGTAGCCGTCGTACCCTGCCTCCTCGAGCGCGGCGAACAGCGGCCCGTGGTCGACGGCGCCCTCCTCGAGGCGGCGCCGCTGAAACGCCTCCACGCCGTCGTCGGTCTCGAGTTCGAACGTCCCCGGTCCGGTCGCATCCTCGATCCGCTGGAGGTCTTTGACGTGGACGTGGACGAGGTCGTCGCCGAGCCGGCGAACCGATTCGGGACCGTAGTCGTCGCCCACGATGTACATGTTGCCGGCGTCGTGGATCGCGCCGACGTTGTCGCGATCGATCGCCTCGAGCAGCCGCCGGGTCGAGTCGACGGTTTCGCTCAGCCGGTGGGCGTGGATCTCCATCGCGACCGTGACGTCGTACTCGGCCGCCCGGTCGGCGGCCCGACGCATCCAGGCCGCGGCGTGTTCGAAGTCAGCGTCGGTGGCGTCCCTGAGGGGTGGCCCGCCCGGCCCGTGGCGGACGACGTCGCAGTCGAGGATCTCGGCGAACCCGAGGAACGACTCGAGCGTCTCGAGTTCCGCTTCGCACTCGGGCTCCGACAGAGCGGCGTAGTTGCCCGTGTACGTCGCCAGACACGGCACACCGAGGCCGAGGTCGTCGAGGTGGTCGCGGAGTTCGCGGACCTCCTCGAGCGACCGGTCCGGTCCAAGGTGCGGGTCGCGACACATCGGCTCGAAGCCGTCGTAGCCGCACTCGGCGGTCAGCGTCGCCGCCTCTTGCAGGCTTCGCTCTCCGAGCACCTTGCTGAACAGCGCGGGCTGAAGTCCCATGTGCAATACCCTCACAGGGCGGTGGGATAAGTATACCCGTCCCGGAAGCCGGCACCGGTGACCCCACGAGTGTGGGCGGACGGATACCGCCGTGAACCCGCTTACGGACCGCGAACCCGGTCGACGAGGACTAGCGCCTCACCGCAACTGCCAGAACGTCTTGTCGCCGTCGTCCAACAGGTCAAATTCGAACACCCAGTAGAGGGGCGAGAGACCCTCCTCAACCTCGTAAGCGACCTTCCCGCGCCGGTCTTCTCCGTCGGCGAGTTCCGCACTCTCGTCGTAGCTCTGGTCGAGAGCTGCCGCCGCGCCGAAGTCTTCTCTGTAGCTGAACCCGTCTTCGTCCTTGGCCATCATCTGAAGTGCCGTCGAGACGCGTTGTTCCTCACCGGATTGGTTCGAGACGGTGATGTCCACGATGGCGTACTCGTGGCCTTCCTCGGCCTGCGTGAAGTCGTCGAGATCCGTCTCGAACTCGACGTCGTTGACGGTGATCTCGATGCCGCTGTACTCGATGGTCTGGCCGATGTCGTGGACATCGACCTGCAGGTCTTGCTCGAGTTGGTGAACGTCGTCCTCGGATTCGAGGTTAACGGTCACGCGGTCGATACCGCTGAACAGGCCGATGTCGAAGTCGAACTCGAGTTCGAGGCCGCTCGCGTCCTCGGGAACCTCGTACACGACATCACCGCGCTCGACCTCGCCGGGGACGACCTGACCGTCGTTGAGCGACTCGCCAGTCCCGAAGAGAGACTGGTCGTACGAGTAGTCCTCGTCGTCGCGGAGGCGAGTCTGAAGCAACCCGCTCACGGAGATGTGGTCGTCGGAGACATTCTTGTAGGCGAGCCTCACGACGACGAACTCGTTACCGGGGTCCGCCTCGGTGAACTCGTCGAGTTCCGTTACTCGTTCGGCGCTCTCCACGACCAACTCTAGGTCGTCGCTCGAGACGAGTTCGCCAATGACAACCTCGACGTCTTCGCCTTCCTCTTCGTCGCCGTTTCCGGCATCGTCGTCTGCGCCCGTAGCGTCGTCTCCGTTTCCGTTATCGTCGTCTACGACGGTTGGCTCGTCGTCATCGTCGCTCGCCGCACACCCTGCCAGTCCAACGGCTAGAACCGCAGAACCCGTAATGAATTTTCGTCGTTCCATTTCATTCCTTACGACTCTTTATACCCTCAAATAACTTGTTGGCTATTTAATATAATTTGTAACAGATTTTCAGGGATAATGATAACTCACACCACACTACGTGTTCTCACTGAAGGCGAGATGCCGACCCAGCCTCAGTGAGGGAAGTCCACGATTCAGTCGTAGGAGTAGTCACGGAAGGGCGATAAGGTCGTCGTCGAGGTCGATGTGATCGACACGGATGTCGCCGTTGACGTACCGATGGACGTCCGTCCTGGTGACCGCCCCATCGTCGAGGTGATCGACCGCCGCCACTGCGGTGACGATTTCTCTGCCGGCCAGGTTAAACCCGACGGGTACGCGTGGACGATACCGCCGTGAACCCGCTTACGGACCGCGAACCCGGTCGACGAGCACTCGCGCGTGCGTCATCACTCGCTCTTCGACGTCCGGCGTCAGCCGGCCGGGGTACCGACGGAAGCGCGTGACGTCGCCCCCCTCGTACCCGCCCTCGGCGAGTTGCCGTCTCGTGGGAACGTACGTGAAACTGCCGCTCGTGTACGCTGCTACCCAGAGCGGTTCCGCACTGTCGGCCTTCAGCGCGAGCGAGTAGTCGACGACGACCTCGCCGGCCAGCGCGAGCACCACGAGGTCCGATCCGAAGCCGATCGCCTGCATCCGGTAGGGGTACTCCGTCGGCAGTTCGTCGGCGTCGGACGCCGCGAGGCGCTCGGACAGCAACTCGACGTGGCGGCGCTCGAAGGGGTCCTCGGACGCTCGCAGCGCCTCGAGGTCGTCCCGATCGTACCCCTCGAACTCGAGCGGCACCTCCTCCCATGTGAGCCCCAGCGGACCGTGGAGGGGCCGTCTGGGCGCCTCGAGTGCGGTTTCGACGGCGTTCGCCAGCGCCGTCCCGTGGTGTTTCGCGACGGCGAGCCGTCGCTTCGGGTACGGGTTCTGGTCGCCGGCGCAGCCGGTGAGAAAGAGCGCCGTCGCCTCCGGATACCGCTCCTCGAGGGTCGCCATCGCGTACCCCGGCCAGTCGCCGCAGTAGCGATCCAGTTTCAACGCCGTCGCGTGACAGGCGTAGCCGAAGACGACCGCCTCGAGGGCGCCGTTCGTCTCGACGGCCAGCACCGGAACGTCGTGGTCAATCGGCCCGTCGGGATTGACCCGGTGGGCGATCCCCGCTGGCGTCGGCAGCCGGCGGTTGGTCGCGAAGCCACAGCGGGCGTGGCCGTACTCGAGCGCCGCCGGCTCGCAGACGTCGAGTGCGTCACCGACGAGCGAGACGAGCGCGTCGGTCAGGCGGTCGCGGTAGGCGAGCGAGGCGTCGATCAGCGCCGGATCGGCGCCGTACATCCGGCCACGGAACTCCTGGAGGATCGGCCCGCAGTGGGTGTGGGTGGCCGTAAACGCGACGGCCTCCGGGCCGAGACCGTGGGCCTCGAGACAGCGCCGCTCGAGTTCCTCGCGCATTCCCGGCGGGATCGAGATCACCTCGACGCTCACGAGGACGACCGTCTCGCCGTCGGCGTCTCGGATCGCGAGGGCCTTCGCGTGGAGGTCGGTTTCGACGCCGTCTGCGGGGTCGTCCCTGGCTGCGAATCCGGCCATCCACAGCGGCTGTTCGGGGGTGATGACGCGCGTGGCGGTGCCCGCTTCCCACTCCGTCGCCCGTTCGCGGGCGGCGTTCGAAGCGCCCACCCTTCAGCCCTCCAGCAGTTCGCCGACGTTCGTCTGGACTTTTCGGACTGCCTCCGGGATCGTCCGGATGTCGGGCTCGTCCGCGAGCAGGAGGGGGTGCGAGTAGGAGACGTTCCTCGCGCACAGCTCCTCAGCGCCGGGTAAGTGGAGGTTCCGGTAGTCTGGTACCTCGATCCCCGGCGGGAGGAGGCGGCGCACCTGGTCGCGGAAGAACGCCGGCTGTCTGTATATCGGCACCTCGTAGCCGTCGTAGACGGGCACGCCCTCGGCGCGCAGCGCCTCGATAAACCGGTCGCGCGGGAGGCCGCCGAACCCCTCGGGATCGTAGCGGACGTTCTCGACGCAGTAGCCGCGGGCGGTGATCCGGTCGTCCCGGGGCTTCGTTTCGATGCCGTCGATGTCGGCGAACGCCTCGAGCAGGATCGCCTCGTTCGCCTCCCGGATCTCGTTCTCCTCGGGGAGTTTCTCGAGTTGACCGATGGCGACCGCGGCCTGAAACGCAGACATGCGAGAGTTCGAGGAGAGGTGGTAGTGGCGGTAGCCGGTCTCGCCCTGCGCGCGGCCGATGTTCTGCATGGTGCTCGCTCGCTCTGCGAGCACGTCGTCGTCGGTGATCACGATGCCGCCCTCTCCGGACGGGAGGGACTTGGTCTCCTGGAACGAGAACGTGCCGAAGTCGCCGAAGGTACCGACCTTCTCGCCGCGCCACTCGCTGCCCTGTGCGTGGGCGGCGTCCTCGATCAGGAACAGGTCGTGTTCCTCGACGATCGGCAACAGCTCGTCCATGTCCATCGGGTAGCCGGCGAAGTGGACGCCGACGAGGCCGACGGTGTCCTCCGTGATCGCCTCGCGGACCGACTCGGGATCGACGTTGTACGTCGCCGGGTCGGTATCGACGAAGCGCGGAACCGCGCCGACCGCCGGGACGGCGCTCGCACTGGCGATGAAGGAGTACGACGGCACCAGAACTTCGTCGCCGGGTTCGACGCCGACGGCTCGCAACGCGAGTTCGATCGCGACGGTTCCGTTGGCGACGGCGATCGCGTGTTCGGCGTCGTGGAACTCGGCGAACTCCCGCTCGAGTCGTTCGATCCACGGCCCCCGACACCAGTCGGCGCTCTCGAACGCCTCGAGGAGGTACTCGCGGCAGGTGTCCGTCGGTTGCGGCCACTCCGGAACTGACAGCGCCTCCGCTGCCCTCGGCCCGCCGGTAATGGCAAGTTTTCCCATATCGTGGTGGCTCTCGAGGAATCCGTATAAGTCTTCTTCCGTGTTAGCGTTTTTCGCCCGCTCTCGCGTCTGAACGGCTGGTGGTGCGCGCTCGACACCGTTTCGGGACGTAAAACGATCTGGGGGTTCCCGGTCACGGCGAACGCGCCCGATCTGATAGTCGGTCCACGTTGTTCCGCCAGCCCCCTGCCGAGATCGGCTAGACCGAGCGTTCTGCCGGCTCGTCCCGGTCGTTTCGTTGCGGAACTGTCGCGTTATCCCATTTACACGCTCGCCGGTTCTGTTTTGTGTCACTAAACGAATAGTGGTCGAAAACCCCGTCTCTTTGCTCGTTCGCGGGTAGCAATTACGAGTATAGTCACGTAACGGAACTGCTGTTCGGTCGGAGTAGTTCGTTCGAAGTCCTCGTGAAACGGTCGTGTGAGGAGGTGTCGTACTCGAGGTCGCAGTCCGTTCGCGTCAGTCAGTCACTATCACACGTTGTTTTGTGTGACAAAACTGTCCTGTCCTGCGCGTCGGTCGGTGTTCACGCGTTCGACCCGCTGATGCGGTGTGCTACGGATGTTCGACCGGTTCGTCACGGCCGAGAGCGAACGTTTTTCTCCCTCCTCTTCGAGCGTGTGCGTATATGCCAGCCCTGTGGACGTATCCCTGGACGCTGAGTCGCAGCGGACTCGAGGACGCCTGTACGGAACTCGATGCCTGCGGTGTCGACGCGCTGAACGTGGCCAGTCATTACCACTCGGTCCGATCGATGCAGCCCCGGTTTCCCGACGCCCTGTTCAGGTCGTATGCCGGCGGCTGCTACTTCGATCCCGACGACCGGTTCGATGAGATCCCCATCGAACCGCCGGTCAACGACGTCGAGCCGTGGGCGGATCCGCTCGCGGCGATCGTCGACGGCGTCCACGACCACGGCCTCGCCGTCAACGCGTGGACGGTGGTTTTACACAACACGGCGCTGGCGGCCGCGAACCCGGAGTACCGCTTCGAGAGCGCCTTTGGCGACGTTCACGACCACTCGCTGTGTCCCTCGCATCCGGCCGTTCGCGACTACTACGGCGCGGTCGTCGGGGCGATCGTCGATCGCGGCGTCGACGAGGTGCAACTCGAGTCGATCGGCTTCCCGAGTGCGTTTCACGACCACGGGAGCGCACACGGCCACGACAAGCGCCAGACGGTCACCGACCCCCTCGAGTCGGCGCTCCTCTCGCAGTGTTTCTGTGACGGCTGTCGCGCCGCCGCGGATTCCCACAGCGTCGATTTCGAGCGCGCACGGACTCGAGTCCGCGAGCTGATCGCCCCGTCGCTGTCCGATCCGACCGCGTCGCTGCCATCACACTCCGAACTCGCGGACGAGGAACCCGCCGTGGACGCGCTGTTCGATTTCCGGGCAAGCGTCGTCGGCTCGCTCGTAGAGCGCGTCGCCTCCGCGGCCGGCTCGACCCCGCTCAACTACTACGCGATGGAGGCCTACGGCTCTGACCCGGCAGGGCTCGAACTCGCGGGCGTCAGACTCGCCGATCTCGAGCGCCACCTCGATCGGGTGACCGCGATCTGCTACGTGCGAGATCCCGAAACCGCCCGGAGCCGAATCGAGGTGCTCGACGAACTCGTCGACCTCCCCATCGACGCCGGCGTGACGCTCGACCCCGATGTCGTCGAACGAGCGGCGCAGTTTCACGAACTCGTCGACGCGATCGAGGTGACGACCGACGGTGAACTCTCGGTGTACCACCACAGTTTGGCGACGGAGGCCCACCTCGAGTGGATCAAAACGGCGTTCGCGCGCTGACAGCCTCCGCACGAAAATTGGTGGGCTGCCGTCCGTGGAATCGACCCCGATCCGGACTCGGGCCGCCGGCCGCACGAGTTCCGAATGTGGCCAGTTTCGTGCAGTAGGCGGTCTCCTTCTCCGTACGAAAAGTCAGAAAAGAGCGGAACTTCAGCGCGTTGCTCCGTGCGGTGAGAGAATTACTGAAAACCGTTACTATGTGGTCGTTGTATCTTTTAAATGGGGAATAGAAGTACGCGAGTACAGGATTACGCAAGAAGTTTGCGCGATTTCACCGCATTGACGAATCGCTTGGATTTCAAACGCGGCTTCGTCCGCACCTCGTACTCATCTATGCTTAACTGGATGAGGAAGTCGATAAGTCGCCACATATTGTACAATAACACCCCGAACGCAAAGTGGAACAATCGAACTACCGGTTCTTTCGAGGAAGTCCACGGGAGGAACGTTTTCAGCGACTGATACGCACTCTCGATGCCCCATCGACGCCGATACCTATTGATGGCCTTCTCAGTCCGTTCGCGTTCAACCGCTGATTCATCGTCTACGTCCAAATTTGTGTAGAACGCGACAGTGCCCGCTCCATCGTCTTCGCTCTTGACAGAGGGGAGTAACACACGGGTCGTTCTCACTTTCTCGTTAGTGGCTCCGTCTCGTACGTTCCCGTGAATCGGATATTCGTGAGTTACCTTAACATCATGCCTCATTCGTCGAATGTCGTTTTTGAGACGAGAGTTCAGTGGAACTGGGATGACGTATCTAACCGGGAGCTGGTTGAGTGTGTTTAACACGTCTGCAGAAGCGAACGCACGGTCTGCGTACACGGTGTCAATACTGACGTGGTGGAGTGCGTCGTCGAGCAGTTCCTCAACTAGAACCCCCATATTGTCATCTTCGTGAACTGGCTTCAATCCGAGCATGAACTTCACGTTCTCCCCCACGATGGCGATGGTCGCGTACCTGTAACTCCAATCGTACTCCGTGTCAGGCCGCTTGCGCGTATCCACAATCCACTCACTCTGCTTGGCGTGGTCAGTATCGCCGTAGAACGGGAGGAGCGTTATGTCAATAGCGACGGTTACGGGGCGCTCGAATTCGAGGTGTCGTTTCGCCGTGTTAAGCATCAACCCTGTCGAGTTGTGGAGCATCCGAAGCACGTCAGCCCTTTCTAACCGCTTCATGTACTCTACAAAGAGGTCTCCACCGGGGCCGCCACCATCTCGGTCAGTATTGTCGTTATAGATTTCCGAGCCCTGCTCGGCGGCAGTACGCGTTAACCCCATCGTACACTCGGTTTCGAGGAACGAGTTCAGATGGTACTGAGCGTTCCGTGCGCGGTCGGGAATCCAGTCGTTCCATTCGTCGGCGATGAGATTGACCATCTCACGCGGAACGGTATCGAGTTTGTCACGGATGAAGCGATTCACATTCCTTTGGGAATCACTACTCTTGTCTTCAGGAATGAGGTCCTGTGTTGCGAGTGGATGACCTGTTGCCTGAAGGTGTGCTTCAATCCACCCAGCCTTCCATTTAAGAGAGGCCTTGAGAGGTTCTGAAAGACGATTGTTCCTCGCTCGGGTTAGAGTGGAGCGGCTGGGGAGTTCGTCTAGTTCGAAGCCGAATGCGGTGGCCGTCTCCGTCTCGTCAGTGATGGTTTCTATCGTCTCGCGGTCAGACCATCCGGTGAGTTGTTGGAGAAAGTACGCCCGAACCATCGCATCGAATGGTTTAGATGAAGGATGCCAGTCGGGATGAGCGTCATCGCTATCAGAAGTAAGAAAATCAAGACTCGTTGCGAGGTCAAGCGGTGTCGCATCAGGATTGGACTCCAGTAGGTCTCGGGCGGCACGTTGGAATGGTGTAGTCGCTGTATCCGCTCCTATTCGAGTCATTCTCGTGCGACACACGTGACTCTCGCCAGTGTACGCCAACATAGAATTTCTACACTCATAAAGCCCTGCTAAGCGGAGTGAAAGTAGTTCGTTCGTCTGAACAATGTGGTCAGTACAGTGTATTCATGCATCGACCGGGTTTGAATCAATAGTCACATTCAGTTCAGTGGGAACGCCTTCAGTTTGGTCAGATACTCGAATCAGAAGTGAGTGAACGGTTGCATCATCAGCATAGTCTTCATCTGGTGATTCCGTTACGACATCAACATCAACGCCTTCTTCTCTCTGGTTAATCCGCTGAAGTTCTAACCACCGTGCACTCTGCATCATGTTCTGGACAACCAGAAGATACGATTGGTCAAAATCAGTTTCGCTAGTGAATTCCTCTGCATCAACATCTTCGGCTATTTTCTTACCGACCGCTTTTTTATCAGCGATGACCGTATAGTAATTGGATGGAGGTTCCTCCTGCTCCCTCTGCTGATACCATAATCCCTTCTCAAGAATATCCTTTGGCCAATGTTCTGTTTCAACAGTCATACTCTCTGGAACACTCGGTTCAGTTTCGCTACTCAAACACCCACCTACCACAGTGGACAGTATAAGTGTGGACCGCCCGAGATATTCACGCCGTTCCATAGCAATATTTATAGATGTTAAGTTATAGACCTTTCGTATGGTCAAAGAACTGTTTGACCTACTCAGTTCACACTCTTCCTGAATGATTGGTTCAGTTTCGGAGATACGAAACAAACGAAGTCTCTATGATGGATTCCTCTTCTGTATTTAGCAGAGTCGGAACTCCCCAATCTTAGTAGAGATATTGTCGTGAATGAAAGCCATGCACGAATTTTGACGTTCGGAACTCGTGCGGCCGATTTCTATATATCGTGATGCAGTGTATGGCTACTCTTCGCCGAGCGAGTACCCCATCGCGAGCAACTCCTCGAGCACATCGTCCGGGTTGTTCAGCGCGGCGCGGTACACCGCCTCGCGGACGTCGAATTTGGGCACGTCGCGACCGAGCGTGGACTCGAGGTCCGTTATCAGGTCGCGTTCGCCCTCGACGACGTCGTCGTGAACGAAGAACGTCAGCCGTTCGTCGCGTTCGAACTGCACCGACTTGTCCTGAATCGCTCGCCGGACGAGGTACGACTGTCCCTGATCACGAGCCCCGTTCGTGGCGGTTTCCGCGCCCGAAACCCCGGACTCGTCGTCCGAACTCCCCGATGCGGCTGCCTCCTCGGTCGAAGACTGCGGCGCTTCCGAGGGCTCCTCGTCCGCCGTTTCTTCGTCGTCCCCCCAGAGGTCGTCGCCCGATCCGGATTTGAGTCCGGTCATGCACGGACCTCCATCTCGTCGTCGTCCTCGAGCGCACCCGGCTCCGGCGGGTTCGGCGCTTCGAGTCCGCCCTCGGCCTCGAGATGGCGCGCCAGCGTGTCGAACTTTGCGAGCGTCTCGAGCTCGTAGTCGCGGCGGCGCTCGCGGTGATCGCGCACGTACGTGAACGCACTACAGCGCTCGCGCCAGCAGCCCTCGAGTAGTGAGGTTCGGTCCCGCAGGATAACGGGAACGTCGAACCCCTGCTCGCTGACCTCTTCGATGATCTCCTCCTGGTCTCGGGTCCCTTTGACGCGGTTCGGAACCGCGGCGAGGACCCCGATGTTGATCTCGAGTTGCTCCTCTAGGTTCCGGACGAGGACGTCGAGTCCGCTCACCGACGCCTGACCCTTTCCGGAGGGTTCGACGGGGAGGACGAGGTTTCGCGTCGCATCGAGTGCGTTGTACAGGTGTGGCCCGGAACTCGCCGGGGGGTCCATGATCAATACGTCGTAGTGGTTGTGGATCGCCGCCTCGCGGAGGACGCGCTGAAGCTGCGTCCACATCGGGAACGACTCGCCGAAGTCGCTGCGCGCCTCGCGCTCTTTCCGGAGTGCCTCGCCGAGGTCCTCGAGGCGGTTGTGCTCCGGAATGATGTCGATCCCGTGTTCGACCGTCTGGATGAGGTCTGCGAACTCGCCTTTCCCCCGGCCGACGAGGTGATGGACTAGTGTATCTACGTCGGTACTTGCCCTGTCCTGATCGACGTCGAACAGGTAGCTCAGGTCGCCATCCTGCTGGTCGAGCGGTACGACGAGGACGTCGAGTCCCGCTCGAGCGTGCGCGACCGCCAGATTTGCGGCGAGCGTCGTTTTTCCGACGCCACCGGCCTCACTGTACACGGCGTACGATAGCATTGTGATCGTTCCATGGGTGGCTTCAATCATAAGTATTCGTCAGACGTTTCGATTGTGCCGATTCCTTGCTTGTCACAACCCCAACCATCATTCGGAACCAACACTCCAAACACACGATTGAAACAACTGATTGAATCTTGTGCTTGTAACTCGGATTTGTAACGATGGCTTGTCTCGCCGGGCTGCACCCTCTGTTTGAATCACGTGAGCGCTTCATTCGCTTGCGTTCAGCGGACGTATCTATCCATTGTACGGGTTCCTCGAACCAAGTACATGATCCGAACGCTCGTCGCGCACCTTTGCTACCTGCTATGCGTCCGTTCGAGTGTCGGGTTCGACCGTTTCGTTCCCTCGTAGCAGACACAGGGACGTCGGGACTGTTACAGCGGCAGACCTGCTTGCTGCAAACGTTTGAAACACCTGATTGAAGCACTTGGTTGAAACGCCCGTTACAAACTACTACTCGTTCGGCGTCTCGCCGAAGGCGTCGGCCAGTTGCTCGCGCATGTACGAACGCCGGAGTTGCCGCGCTCGACTCTCCGAGAGATAATTCTGCAGGACGACCTCCGCGCTCGAGCTCCCCTGCTCTGCGGCGATTTCGTCCAGGCTCCCGAGAACGACGTCGAGCGAGGCGGAGTAGGCGTCGTACCAGAACCGCCGCCCCATCTTCGGCGCCGTGGAGACGCCGTCGATCTCGTCGGGCAGCTCCGCCCGCTCTGTGAGTCCGTCGAATCGGTTCCAGACGGTCCACCGCGAGATGTGGTCCCGAGAGGCGTGTGGGGAGGGAAACAGGTAGCCGCTCCATCCCTCGGTGTCGGTTACCTCCTCGAGGTACGCTTCGAGGACGTCCCGCCCGTACAGCAACGACACCTCCCCGGGACCGTTCTTGCGCTCCTGGAACTCGATATATGGAACGTCGTCGTCGGACGGCCGGAGGACGAACTGCTGGACGTGGAGGCGGGCGACTTCGTTCGGTCGCAGCCCCCAGGCACAGAGTGCGAGAACCAGCAGTCGCTCCTCGCGGTCATCCGCAGCCCGATACAGGGCGTTGACGTGATCGCTCGACAGGCACGGGGTATCCGTGTCGTCGTCGGCCGCCGTCGACCAGTCGAACTCCTCGTCGAGTCCCTCTGCGGGATTGACCGACGCCCACCTCCGGCGCACCAGGTGGGCGTACCAGTTCGAGACCGCGAGGTGGATGCGGCGTTTGGTCTGGCCGCCCTCGAGTTCCGCGTGGAGTCGGTCGAACGCCGCCCAGCAGGCGTCCACCGCCTCGTACGCGGGCCGGTCGCTGTCGCGGGCGATCGGCGAGACGAGGTCACCCGTCCCGTTTTCGTCGCGGTAGGCCCCGACGTACCGGTTCAGTCGGTACCGGAGCGTCGTGATCGACGACTCGGCGAGCCCCTTGCGCTCCCGGCGAGAGGACAGAAACGACTCGAGCGCGTCGATCGTTCGCTCGTCGGTCGTCTCCCACTCGTAGCCGGAGTCCTCTCCCTCGAGACCCAGGTCTTCACGCCAGAACTCCGTAAAGGTCCGGTCGTGGTACGTCCGGAGGGCGTAGAGCAGCGGCCGGAGATCGTTCGCGCGAAGCCACTCGTGGGTCGGTTTCTCGGCGTGTGGGTCGTAGCCGTCCGCCTCGAAGCGCGGTGCGACGACCGCCCAGTAGGCGTCGACCAGCTCCTCTACCTCGAGCATCGTCCAGGGGACGTCGCTTGCGTCCCAGTCGTCTCGGCGACGCTGACTCGAGGGTTCGCTCACGGTCGGCCCCCAGGTTTCGCCGCCTTCCGCGATTCGCTCCCTCTCGACACCCGTAGCAGCCTCGCTCTCCCGGTATCCGACTCTGAGACAGTCATTTTCTGCTGGTAGAGACGTTCACTCAGATAACACATATAATTTGGGGACACACAGACCGTGTGAGTCTGTGTGAACACCGACCCGAGTCGGCGTGTGCGTGCGCTACGATACAAACCTCATAGTGATTTATAGAATTTCGGCCGCACGTCAACCGGGTCTATTCGGTTACAGTCCACGCATTCGCCCTCTCGAGGCCGTCCGCGGTCGATCGTGTCCGATCTCGGATTCTATCGAGGCAGAGAAACCCTCTTTCCGATCGCCCACATAGCCGAGATACAACTGGGGACATGTTCGATTCGACGTTTCACCTGCTCTCTACACATCCGGTAACGATTCCCGCGTTCGCCTTCGCGCTCTGGGTCGGCTACCGGGGCGTCCGTCGTAGCTGGTTCGTCGTAGCCGTACTGGCGAAACTCCTCGCCGTACTCGTGCTGGTGCCGGTTTTTACGAGCCTGTTCCTCGCGGCGTTTACCGACCACTGGTTTTGGGACCGCCTGGCGGACGCGGTTATTTCGGCCGCCTCGAGCGCCGTGGTCCTGTTCATCGAGCTCGTCGACGCCCTCTTCGCCGCGTGGCTCGAACTCGTCCTCCTCGTCACGGATGGTGTGTGGAGTAGCGCACGACACTCGGTCGATCAGTCGGTGCCGGAGCTTTCGGGTGCCGGGTTCGTCCTCGCGGTGTTCGGGTTTCAGTTCATCGCCGGCGCGGCGCTCCTGCTCGTCGCTCGCCGGGCCGCGACCGAGGGGAACGCGAACGGCTGGCTGCTTAGTTCGGGTGCGGTGCTGTTCGTCTCCGGGCTGTTCGCCGCGCTGATCGGTTTCGAGACGTGGCATCTCAGCCAGTCAGTTCTCGCCTGGGGACTGGTCGCGGCGACGCTCGGATTGACGCTCGGCATCCTCTCGACGATCGTCCTGGTGCGACCCGACTTCGGCGGCGAGTCGATGCTCCCCGAACTCGGAGACCGTCTCGTGGTATCGAACGGCTCCGACGTCGAGGACACGAAGCGGTGACATCCTCACCCGCCGTGAACGGCGGGATTCTCTCGCTGTTTAAAGATAGCGCAGTTCGGGACTCGAGTGAGACACACTACACCGGCCACTTCCACCCTGTAGGGGTACTCGTCTGTTCCGTCCGGTCGATTCTGGTCGCCCGGAACCGCTACGTGTGCACCGAGAGCAGCCCTTCCGCGACCGATTTCGCGATCGGTACCACCGCGGTCGGATCGTAGTACACCCACTCCCCGTCGTAGACAGCCGTAATGGGGTCGGTGTCGCGATACTCGCCGAGCGGCGTCGGACTGGTCGATTCGATCGGGAGGTACGTCCGTCCGTTTATCTCGATCGTCTGCTCGGCGTTTTCTAACTCCGTCGGCACGTCCGCCAGCGACACCCCCAGGAATATGTGTGACGGTTGGCAGATGAACGCGGTGTTGCACTCGAGGCGGCTCTGCTCGAGCAGTCCGGCCAGGAGGTTCGTCTTATCCTTGCAGTCGCCCATCCCGTCGACGAGCGTCTCCTCTGCGGTTCGGTTGTAGTCGAACCTCTCTAACACCTCCTGGTCGTGTCCGTACGGCAGGTGCTGGACGAACCGGACCAGGGCCTCGAAGTGCGTCGCGGCGTCGACGACGGTTTCGGCGTTCATCGGTGTCATAGCAGACGACCGCAACGCTTCTTCGATCGTCCTCGCTAACGTGGCGACCTCCGGGTGGCTGATCGTTTCCTCGTACGTCCGGACGTGGCCCCGGCTGTGCCCTCTGGCAGCGTCGTACGCCGAACGGCGGATCCGGTGTTCGACCGACCGTTGCTCGTCACCTGCGTCGGGCCAGGTGTACGTCATCGTGAGTTCGGAGCCGGACTGCTCTCGAGTGACCCCGGCGGTTTCCGGCTCGGGTCGAACGGCGTACTGGCGAGACCACGGTGTCACGCTGTCGCCCGACCGATCGTGCATCCGGTACGGTCGCGACTCACAGAGAAACCGTATCCGGGAATCGGCCCCGTCGTCGTCCGGCCGTCGCTGGATGAACACCTCGTAAAACCGCGTTCGGTCTACCGACCGCAGCTCGGACGGAAGCGGCAGCGAGAGTTTCGTCGTCGATCCCGGTTCGTCTATCGTCTCCGGTTGGCTGTGGACGACCCCACCGACCTCACCGTCGGGGTACGCTCGCTCCTGGACGGCGACCACGAAGGGATCGTGGACCCGCCGATGTGCAGTGAGTTCGACGACGATGCCGTCCGCGTCGACGGACCGAATCCGTCCGCCGACCGTCGACTCCCAGGGGACGGGTTCGGTCGGCGGCGTGAACGTCGGAGCGCCCCACCCGAAGTATGCCTGCCCGTACCTGAGCCCCGTGAACCCCGAGACTACCGAGAACCCCCCGAACGAGCAGAGCAGAAATTGGCGGCGATTCATAACGGATATCTGTATGTTTGTTATTCACACTGTATCTTCAGACCTTATAGAAATATCCCTCGACAGCAGGGCATATTAAGTATGGGTCGAGGTACCGGGGCTACGCGGGTCGCGTCAGTCGGGTCGTCTCTGCTCCCCGTAACCGCCGGTACGGGTCGAACGCTTCGGATCTCGGTCCCTCGAGGTCACCGCGTGATACCGTCGGTCGACTCGATCACGTTCGTCGCCGGACGGTACTCGATCAGCCCGGCGTCCGACAACACGGGCAGATGGTGGTGGTGGAGCGCGATCGCAACCTCTGCGACGGTCGGGGGCGGTTCGTTCTCGAACTCGCTCTCGAGGTGGGCCGTCGCTCGAGCCAGGTCCTCGAGCGCGATCGGAGGCGATCGACTCGCGAGGACCGCACAGAGACGCCGTCGCCGCACCGACGAGAAGCGGTACTCTGACGCCGATAGCGCCGGTCTCTCCTCGCCACTTCGCTCGGTCAGTGAATCGAGTTTCGAGTATGACATGGCAGCTCTGTCCCCGAACGGGGATACGCTCACCAGTCGTCGGCCACGCGTCAACAACCCCGACCTCAAGGGTTGGGGCTTGTCAGTGAACTCCCGCTCTAACTGCTGAGTGCAGTCGGTCTAAACTGACCATTCGCGTTCACGGTTCCTGACTTCAGGGCTAGTTGACTGGTAGCCCGTCCAGACCCAGACTTGAGCCAGTTCTGGACAAGACGCCACGCCACGTTCCGAGCCGCATTGTAATCCGCGTGCAACTCCTTTCCGCACTTCAGACACTCGAACTCGTCACCATCGCGGTTATCTTCGTGGGTGAACCCACACTCACCGTGACTACATCGTTGAGACGTGTACTGCGGCGCGACGGTTTCAACTCCGATGCCGTATTCTTCGGCCTTGTACTCGACCTGTCGCTGGAGTTCTTTGAACGCCCACTGCTGGAACTTCGAGGCATTCGAAATGCGCGTCCAGATCCACGTCAACCGCTCGAACGCGATATGCGTACAGTCGTTTATGCGGGCTTCTCGAACAATGCCGTTCGATACGTCGTGCAAACAGTGGCGACTCCACTCGGCGAACCTGTCACCAATTGACTGGATGGTAAGGTGCGCCGAGCGCGTCCCCGTCTGTTGCAGGTTTCCACGGCGGCGTTCGTACTCGTCGCGTTTGTGGTTCAACTCGTCCGCGTTTCCAAGGAACGCCCCGGTGCTAGTGACGGCGAGGGAGCCGTCCACGTTCAAATCAACGCCGAGAACCACTCCGTTCTCGGTCTGCTCGTCGGTAGAATCAGTGTCGTCTACGTGTTCAACGGCAACGTGGAGGTAGTATTTACCGTCACGCTTGTGGAGCGTTGCTTCTCGTTTCTCCCACTTGTCCTCGTTCCAGTACTCCTCGAACGGCGTTCCCTCGTCGTCGTGTGGGAACACGTATTCGGCGTGGATTCGTCCGTCTACCGTCGAGAGAGTACAGTGGTCGTCGTTGTACGTTATGGTGTTTGAGTTGTAGGTGACGACCGTGCCCTTGAACTCGGGCTTGCTCGTGTTCTTGCCGTCTTCGAGCAAGTCTTTGCAATTTGAAAGGGCGTTGGCTGCGAGGTTGCGAGCGGATTGGACGTGTCCGCCGGTGAGTGGGCTGTCGTCGCGGATGTCGTGGTAGGTGGCTTCGTTGAGGTGGTTTTTGTTGGTGATGATGTCGTCAGGGTCGTCGCTCCAGCCGTAGTCGATGACTGGTTCGGTGACTCGGCGGAACTCGTCAAACGTGGCATCCACTACGGGGTGGTGTTCCTCGGGGATGTCGAGTTTGACTTGGATATTCCTGACGACGGTCACACTCTATTAGAGATCGAACTATTATTTAAAGCTACTTATTGGGTGTGAGATCGCAGCACGTGGTGTGTATCATTCCGTGACGGGCTTCACCCCCGAGGTCAAGCCTCGGGGTTCTCGCCCTGCACCGCCTATAGACTGCGCCCCTACACTGTTTGGAGATACGCTCCGCGACTGGCGCCGTTAATGCCTGCTCTCCCTCGAGAGTACTCGAGCGGAGCCGACTCGACTTGCCTCCGCCGCCGGAGGTTTGATGTACGCGGAGCCGGTTGAAAACCTATGTCCTCGGACTCTCTCACCCCGGCCCTTCGGGAAACGCGGGCGCTGTTCGCGAAGGCCGGGATTCCGTTGACAACGACCGAGGTCGCAGCGGATCTCGATCTCGGCCGGCGGAGTACGTACGAGCGCCTCGAACGGCTCGTCGAGCGCGGCGAACTCGAGACGAAAAAGGTCGGGTCCAGCGCCCGGGTCTGGTGGCGAAACCCGCCCGACCGAGACGATACCGAGGACGCGACTGTCGCCCGACGCTCCTCCTCGCCGACAGACGACACCGCGTTCGAGGTCGACACGGGTGCGGAACTGTTGCAGCTCGCGCTCGAGGCGGCCGATATCGGCATCTGGGAACTCGACCTCGAGACGGAGGCGTCGCCGACTCGATCCCCCCATCACGACCGGATCTTCGGCTACGACGAACCCCTCGAGGAGTGGGGTATCGAGCGATTTCTCGAACACGTTCACCGGGACGATCGAGAGCGAGTCGCCCGGAGTCTCGACGAGGCGTTCGAGACGGGTGAGTGGGCGCTTCGGTGTCGAATCATCCGGCGCGACGGGGAACGCCGCTGGATCGAGACACACGGCGGGTTCGCCTTCGAGGACGACGAACCGGTCCGAGCGGTCGGCACCGTCAGGGACATCACCGAGCGAACGGAGCGAGAACGCGCCCTCGAGGAAACCCGCCGCCAGTACCGGACGCTCGTCGAACACTTCCCTAACGGCGCTGTCGCGCTCGTCGACGAAGCGTGTCGATACCTTTCGTTCGGCGGCACGCTGGAAGGGAACACGTCGGTTCCGAGGACGGAACTCGAGGGAAAACCGATTTACGACGTGTTGCCACCCGCTGTCGCCGAGGTCGTCGGCCCGCACTACGAGGCGGCCCTCGAGGGCGACTCAGCGACGTTCGAGGCCACGATCGACGACAGGAGTTACAGGTTTCACTTCGTCCCCGTGCGCGACGACGACGGCGAGGTGTTCGCGGCGATGGGGATGTCACAGGACGTGACAGAGCAGAAAGAACGCGAAGCGCTGCTTCGAAGCGCCAAGTCACAACTGGAGGCGCTGAACAGCCTTCACGAGGTCGTCAGCGACATCACCGACGCGGTCATCGAGCAGTCTTCGCGCGAAGAGATCGAGGAGATCGTCTGCCAGCGCCTCGCCGACTCCGAGTCGTATACGTCAGCGTGGATCGGCGACGTGGACGTCAGGCGCCAGGTCGTCACCATACGGGCCGGGGCCGGCGTCGAAGATCGCGTGGACGAA
The DNA here is from genome assembly GCF_024362525.1 of Natrononativus amylolyticus. Lineage (GTDB taxonomy): Archaea > Halobacteriota > Halobacteria > Halobacteriales > Natrialbaceae > Natrononativus > Natrononativus amylolyticus. Next base: position 173,791 of record NZ_CP101459.1, on the reverse strand, counting down.
ACCACTATCACCGTCGACCCGTCGGGACGGGGGCGCCACGATCCGGAGGGGCGAGCCCTCCGGGAGGGTGAGACGCGGGTGCTCCAGAACGCCGGCTCCGATTCCGGACTCGCTGGCGAGTGTGGCTTCGAGGCCGCCGCAGCCATTCCGATCGCTCACGGCGGAACCCACTACGGCGTGTTGTGCGTGTACACGGACCGCCCGAACGCGTTTACGGACGACGAACGGGCGGTGATCGGTCAACTCGGCGAGGTCGTCGGCCACGCGATCGCCGCCATCGAGCGCCAGCGAGCCCTGCTGAGCGACGAGGTCCGCGAACTCGAGTTCCAGATCAACGACTTCTTCGCCCCGGTCGCGGAGTCGCCGGACGTCGCCGGGACGATCACGCACGAGCGGGCCGTTCCGGCCGGCGACGGGGTCTTCCTCGAGTACGGGACCGTGACAGGGGCGGCACTCGAGGCGATGGAAGCGGCGGTCGCCTCCGACGCCGTCCCCCACTGGCAGTCCGTACAGATCCTTCGGACCGACGGCGAGACGCGCCAGTTCGAACTCACGCTGGTCGATCCGCCAATGTTCTCGACGATCACCGGCTACGGCGGCTACATCGAAGCGGCGCGGATCGAGGACGGCGACTACTACATGCGCGTCCACCTCCCGCCGAGCGCGGACGTTCGCCACGTCGTCGAGTCGATCCGGGAGGCGTATCCCGGCGTCGAACTCGTCAGTCAGCGACAGGTCGACCGCGGCCGCGCGGCCGAGGGGATCGGCGGTGTCGTCTTCGACCTGCTTACCGATCGCCAGCGGACGTCGCTCGAGGTGGCGTACTACGCGGGCTATTTCGCCTGGCCCCGTGACTCGACCGGAGAGGAGGTGGCCGACTCGCTCGGCGTCGCCGCACCCACGTTTCACCAGCACCTTCGGACGGCACAACGGCGCCTCATCCGGGTCGTGTTCGACGACGCGGACGCTGCCTGAGCGTCGTGCGGGCGGGACTTACCGCTAAGAGACGGCGACAGGCCGTATCAGGCGATGTGAGCGGCGATATCGGTCGAGGAGATCATCCCGATGTAGTCGTCGTCGGCGACGGGGAGGTGTTTGATGCCGAACGTGGTCATCATCGCGGCGACCTCCTCGAGGAGGAGTTCCGGTGGGACGGTTTCGACGCCCTCGGTCATCACGTCGGCGACCGCGAGCGTTTCGGGGTCGCGGCCCTCGGCGACGACCTCGAGGACGTCGGTGCTGGTGACGATCGACGGGGGTTGGGTGGTCACGACGAGCGCGTTGATGTTCTTCTCGCGCATCTGCTTGGTGGCCGCTCTGACCGTCGCCGAAGCCGAGATGGTCTCGAGGGGCGTGGACATGACGTCTGAAACCGGAGTTCCTGCATCCATACCGGAGTCGACGAGTTCGATGCGTATGGTTCTTTCTCGACCGGCCCCAGGCGTTCAGTTCGATCTGGGTGCTCACCCAGTCGCTCGGCTCGGCCGTGCTGGGCGTCTTCCTCGAGCAGGGATACACCTACGACGCGGTGTTCGTCGGGCGGCGGTCGCACTCGGCTCGGTGATCGGGGTGCTGGTGTTCCTCGAGCGCGGGACGACTGCCGAGTTGATGGCGCGACCGGGACTTCTCGTGCGGTACGATCAACAGTCCGCTCTCTTGTCGGACCGCCCGATGTCACAACGCCCATAGTGGTCGCCGCACGCAGTCACACGGGATGATCGACATCACCTCCTGGACGAACCCGGTGAAGGTAGAGACGGCGTACGACGGGATCGAACGGCGCGTGCTGGCGTACACCGACGAGCTGATGCTCGTCCACTACACGGTCGAGGAAGGTGCGGAGTTTCCGGTACACGAACACGACGACACCCACCAGGCGGTGTACGTTATCGCCGGCAGCGTCGAGCTCCTCGGCGAACGCGAAACCGTCCTCGGTCCGGGCGATTCGTTCGTCGTCGGTCCGGGCACCGAACACGGCATCGTCGGGCGCGCGCCGCGAACGGAGCTGATCGACGCGTTCGCGCCCCCGATAGACGACTATCGCGGCGGCGAGTGAGCCCGCCGCTTCCGAACGCGCGGCTCCCCTGGCGCCCGAAAGAAACCGGTACGACAAGCTATTTGGGAGTCTTCGACGCTCTTTCGGTATTCATGACGATGTTCTACAAGTGGGGCGCCGGCCGTCACCCCGATCACCCGACCGTCACTCACGCCCACGACGAGTACCTCGTTACGGAGTCGGGAGCGGAGCTGATCGACGCCGCGGCGGGCGCGGCGGTCGTCAACTTCGGCCACTCGCTCGAGGGCGTCGACGAGGTCATGGCGAGACAGGCCGACCGCGTCGGCTACGTCTCGACGTCGTACTTCACGACGCCCGCGGTCGAATCGCTGGCCGACACGCTTGCGTCGATGGCCCCCGGCTCGCTGAACAATGCCTTTCTCTCGAACTCCGGCAGCGAGGCCGTCGAGACCGCGATCAAGCTGGCGCGTGACTACCACGTCGCCCGGGGCGACCACGCCCGAGAGACCGTCATCGGGCGCTGGCAATCCTACCACGGCGCGACTCTCGGCGCCCTCTCGGCGTCGGGGAACACCGGCCGACGGACGACGTACAAACCGCTGCTCCGGAACTGGCCGAAGATCCCGCCGGCGTATCCCTACCGCTGGCCCCACGAGGGGACGCCGACAGAGCAGGCGGTCGCCGCCGCCGCGGAACTGGAGCGACTCATCAGACAGGAGGGTCCCGAAACCGTGGCGGCGTTCATCGCGGAGCCGGTCTCGGGCTCGAGCATCCCCGCGGCACATCCACACCCGGCGTACTACGAGGAGGTCCGCCGAATCTGCGACGAGTACGGCGTGTTGTTCATCGCCGACGAGGTGATGGTCGGCTTCGGCCGAACCGGTCGCCTGTTCGCGTGCGACCACTTCGACGTGGTTCCCGACCTGATGGCGCTCGGGAAGGGGATCGCCGCGGGGTACGCGCCGATCAGCGCGACGATGGTCCGTGACCGCGTCGTCGAGGCGCTCGAGGACGCCGATCAGCCGTTCTACCACGGCCACACGTTCAGCGGAAACCCCGTCTCCTCCGCCGTCGCAGATCACGTGCTCGAACTGTACACGCCGGCGCTGCTCGAGGGGGTGCGCGAGCGCGGCGACAGACTCGCCGCCGGACTCGAGTCGCTCGCGGAGAGCCCCATCGTCGGCGAGGTGCGCCAAATCGGCCTGCAGATCGGTATCGAACTCGTCGCCGACAGGGAGACGAAAGCGCCGTTCGATCCCGACGCGGAGGTGCGAACGCGCGTGTTCGACCGCACCTTCGAGAACGGCGTCTACGTCTACCCCGGCGGCGGCAGCGTCGACGGCCACCGCGGCGACCACCTGATGCTCGCACCACCGCTGAACAGCAGCGACGCGGCGCTCGACCGGATCGCCGGGGCGACGGTCGAGGCGGTCGACCACGTCGCCGACCGGTACATCTGAGAGCGATACTCGAGTCTCGCCCGCACTGAACAGGTCGGCACGTGGGACGGTCAAGGGAGCCGTGAAACAGTACTTTACCGCTCGTTGGTGCGAGCAACTAGCCATGGGTACTGTAGACGTCGCAATCGGTGTCGACGCGGACTGTGTCGCCGGCTGGCTCGGCTCGTACGGCGGTGCCGACTCGCCTGCCGACCTCTCTCGAGGGTTAGCGGCCGGCAACGAAGGCATTCCGCGAATGCTCACGCTCTTCGAGGAGACGGGGATCGAGACGTCGTGGTACGTCCCCGGTCACACGATCGAGACGTTCCGCGACGAGATCGAGGCCGTCGCGGCCGCCGGCCACGAACTCGGGGTCCACGGTTACTCCCACGAGAACCCGACTGACCTCTCGCGGGAACAAGAGGACGCGATCCTCGAGGTCTCGATCGACCTCATCGAGGACGTCACTGGCTCGCCGCCGACCGGCCACCGCGCCAGCTGGTGGGAGTTCAGCGACAACACGCCCGACCTGGTCGAGAAGCACGGCTTTCTCTACGACAGCAGCCTCATGGAGCGGCAGTTCGAGCCGGGCTGGATGCGCAAGGGCGACAGCTGGGAGAAGATCGACTACGACAAGAACCCGGAAACCTGGATGGAACCCTACCAGTACGGCGAGGAGACCGACGTCGTCGAGATTCCGATCAGCTGGTACCGCGACGACATCCCGCCGATGCTGTTCATCAAGCAGCCGATCTACCACGCCGGCTACAAGGACCCGGAGATGATGTACGAACAGTACTACAAACGGCAGTTCGACTTCCTCTACGACCGGCGCGGCGCGGGCGTCTACACCTTCACGATTCACCCGGACATCCACGGGCTCCCGCACATGATCCCGCTGTTCGAGGAGTTCATCACCTACGTGCAGGGCCACGAGAACGCGAGGTTCGTCACCCTCGAGACCGTCGCCGAGACGTTCAAAGACGACCCGTCTACGTACGAAAGCGAGAGCGAGTACGTCTGAGATCCCGAAGCGGCGGCGCGCTCAACTGGTCTCGAGAACGAGCAGGTCGTCGCCAGCGTCGACCTCCTGTTCGTTCTCCGCGCGGAATTCGGCGACCGTCCCGTCGGCCGGCGCGGTGATGTCGTGGAAGTTCTTCATCACGCCGACCAGCCCGAGGACGTCCCCCTCGGTGACCTCCTCGCCCTCGGTGACGAACGGCTCCTCGTCCGGGTCCGGTCGCGTGTAGAAGACTCCCGGCATGGGTGACTGGATGTGTTCTGTTGCCATCGTACTCACTGAGCCTATAGCGTCCGTATACATAGGCTTTGACGCTGCTAGAATTCCCCTCGTACCGCCGTAACCCCCGAGACTCCGGCGGTCGACTGGACAGTGTTGAATCGTACACAGATCGTATTTATCGAAATGCTTATAATGCGATTGCTTTGCTAGTCGTGCTGAATACAGAGCGCAAATGTGGCACGAGCTGAGGTCGATTTTTGGGAGTAGTAATCGCCGACGAGCAGGGGAGTTCGGACCCGTCTGTCGTTCTGAAAAACTACCTGTCGGAAGGGGAACACCGGCGCTACCGACGTGAGCTCATGCGAAAGCGGCTCGAGGAGGTGTTTGAGGTGTGATTTCAACGGTACACACTATCTCTCACCACATCGTGGGAGGCTTGAATGCGCGTTAGTCAGCTCCTGTCTGGTCCTCAAAGACGGCATCATCGCGAACATTCGGTGCACCGATGGCGAAGATTTCTGCTGGTTCAAGGGCGGTGATTTGGCGCCATGGACCGGGATCAATGACAACAACATCACCTGCTTCGACTTCGAACTCCTCTCCATCCACTTCAACACGGCACCTGCCTTCAACGATGAAGAACACTTCTTCTTGCTTCTGCTGAGTGTGACGCGGTACAGCTTGTCCTGTCTCATAATAGAAATAATTGAACCGAAGTTCACGTGGCCGTGGGTCGCCCCGAGCGCGTAATTCGTACCCCAGCGATTTGACCATCGGAACGGAGGAGTTTTTCGTACGTCCCTCTACCTCAGTGAGGCTGATTTTTGAATACCTCTTCGACGGCATTTGAACCTAAATACTCACGTATCGCACTTAGCGATAGCGCAGTGGCCGGACAGCGTTTCGGCCACGTGCTCAGGCTTCTCGCACTCGCCGACGGTGGGTTCGCGGTGCCGAGCCCCTGAATTACTCGGGAAACACGGTGTCTCGCCACCGTCACGTTCGACCAACGCCGGTTGATCCTGAAACGACGCTGTAAGAGTACCAATTTCGACGTCGACAGAGACTATTCCAAGCCCCACGAAGCGCGTTGCGGTGTCGGCGAAACCATCTAGTGTGAACGCGGCACGGCAGCGACACAACTGACGCTCCGGAACGCCGACCCATGGACAATATCACAGAGGAATGCCCACATCAAAGCAAGCGAGCTTACAAGAGAGGTAAGCGAAGTGTTCGAACACAAACAAGACGTGAGCGTAGTGACCCGATCGAGTCTAAAATCATGTCAGGTGAGCCGTTCAACGCGAAGTAAAAACAACCAACAGCAGGAACCCGCACGGTCGATGGGTTAACACCCGATCGGAAACTCGTCCCTTGGGAGTCGGCTCATACGCTGTCAGTCGTCGGCTGGTACGTTCGCGTCAGTCTGCCAGCCGCGTTCTCGTGCGTAAGCGATATAGCCCTGAACCCGGTCACGGTTCGCCGTCGGGACGGGATCGGTGAGTAGGCTCACTCCCACAAAGAGTGTGACGTTCAGAATGAGGCCGTAGAATCCAGGAACGGCCTCTGGCAGGATCGCTGGCACCGACACCACACCGAGGTAGAGCACCGCAGTGACGGTCACGCCCGATACGATGCCGGCGAACGCACCTTCGGTCGTCGCCCGCGACCAAAAGAGGGCACCAACGACGAGCGGCATCAATTGAGCGGTGCCGTCAAGGGCCATACTTAGTACGATTGCAAGCAGGCCGAAGTCCTGGATTGCGAAAACATACGAGATAACGCCGAGGATTGGGATCAACACCTGTGCGAGGCGCGTTTCGGTTCGGCTATCAACGTCGTCAGTAAACTCCTCATACCAGTCCCGTGTGATAAGTACGGAGACTGCGTGCATCTGGGCGTCTTTTGTGCTCATCGCCGCGGCTAGCGCCCCGGCAACGACGATTGAAGCGAACCAGACAGGGGTAAACTCATAAAGAACTGCCGGCACTGCCGAATCCGGATCTGCAAGGTCGGGAAAGTGTGTAACCGCGGCGAACGCAAAGATTGGAAGGATAATGTAGAAACCGATCAGGTATGCGGTTCCACCAACGGCAACAGACTTGATCGTTGTCGGCGACTTCGCAGAAAAGTATCGCAGGAAGATGTGTGGGGACATCATCATCCCCAGGCCGATCATGAGTGCGTAAGATGTGTACCAAACTGGTTGCATCGTCCCCTCTGGACCAGGGAGAGTCACGTGCTCTTCAAACGACAGTGTGAGCTCCGTGAGAAATTCCGCCGGACCGTGGTACGTAGAGGCAAGAAAGAAGGCAGCGGCTATCCAGACGGCCAGGATCATAAACACGCCCTGAACAGTGTCTGTCCACGCAATTGAACGCATTCCACCAAGCCAGACATAGATGACGCCAACGGCAAGTAAAACGGCGGCACCAACTTCGAAGCTCACAAGCCCGCCAGTCGCCGTCTCAAAGATAATTCCCCCTCCCATGAGTTGAAGTGCGACATAGGGGAACGTAAACAGAATCAGAACAAGACTGGCGAACAGCCCTAAGATGCGCGAGTTGTAGAAATCGCGAAGCAGATCAGCAGGTGTGATGTATCCGTGTTTCTTCCCAAGTAACCAGATTCGCGAACCGAGGACCCAGAATATCAGCCCGGACATGACTAAAAATCCGGTCGCTGCAAGCAAGAGGCCGATGCCGTTTTCATACATGAACCCGGACGCACCAAGGAACGCAAATGCTGAGTGGTAGGTTGCCGCGTACGTGAACAGGAGAACAACGATTCCGAGCCCTCGGCTAGCGGTCATCCAGTCCTCAACGCTGACTTTCCCAACGCGCCAGCCTTGATAACCGAGAGCCAGCACGATAACAATGTAGACACCAATTGTCGCTAATGCGACTGCTGATTGAGTATCGACCATCAGTCATCCCCCTCAGTAGCATCTATTTCATGTACAGTCGAGTCCGTCGGAACTGGTGTCTCTTGTTGTCTGAGTTCCGGTGGCACCTGATCCGGACCGATCCCGAAGAGATTCAGGCGAACCGTCACGTAGAGCACTGCAATGCCGATTGTTCCCCAGGCGATGGCCCAGAGGTACAAGAGCGGATACCCCGCAATCAGTATCGGTTCGTTCACAAGCCACAGCACCGGCGGTAACATCGCTCCAGCAAAGGCGACGTATGCTGCGATCACCACGGCCTTTTCGGAAGAAACGGGCATAACTCGTAATGAGAACCGGTCTGCTTGAAGCCGGTGTTACTGGGGCCATTTGCCCGTGATAATAGATAGTGGCAAAATTACGCAGGAGTTCAGTGACTCTGATGAGCTCACACTATCGATGGCGATGAGGTACCTGCTACTACCCAGAGAACTCGTTCTCTAGAGCTTGCTCGAGCCGATCAACGGTCGGCACACCCTGTAGCTGGGTGTCGCCGACGATAACCGTTGGAACCGACAGTACACCAGCGCTGAGTGCCTTAGAACGATCGGATTCAATATCAACGATTTCGACCTCAACCCCGTGTTCATTGGCTACCTCACGCGAGATCTCAATCGCTTCTGGGCACCGGCCACAGTCAGAAGCGGAGAATACCTGAACGCAGGGTGACTCTGATTTCGCCATTGTCACTCATCAAGGCCCTGTGAACCAACCAGATAATCATCTTCAGTCATGCCCTTAGCGACGACACCTGTCGCCTCTTGGAACAGCGCTGTGTGGACGTGGATCGCGACGGAGTCGATCAGTTCAACGATCTCCTGGTCCGAGAGACCAACCGAACGGAGTCGGTCGACGTTTTCTTCCTCGATCGCATGGTGGTCTGTAGCTAGCGTTTCGGCGAATCGAAGTACTTCGTACTCTTGTTCGGAGAACGCCGATTCTTCAATCTCAACTTCGCGTAGTTGTTCGATCTCCTCATCATCGACACCCTCACCGGCCAGGCGAGATGTGTGGAAGAATCGACACCCCTCACACTCCATCACGCTTGCGGTCACGAGTGACACCTTCGATTTGAGTTCAAATGGGAGTACCCCAGCACGATAGGAATCTCGCATATGGGGCCAAAACGCGGCAAGTGAATCTGGCGACGTCCCGTAGGCCAGCCACATCTTATTAAGATTCATTTCGTCATCCATCTCTCCCTTACGGGTCTCGATGATCTCTCGATAGATCTCTTTGACCTCTTCCGGTGCTTCTTCGGGATAGGCAAGATCAACATACGCGTCGTCGCTCATACATCCCAAATCAGGATACTGCCGCAAAACGATTCGTAAACGAGGGAATCTTGCCTCTCGTAACCGATATGAGTGGTTTTTGCCGCAATTGCAGACTTCGACTTGATCATAGCTTCTCGTAGTACCCAGAGAAATCACGAGAAGCGTACTGGCGCTCTGTCGGGGATTCGGCACAACGGTAGATATCGAACCGCCCCTGGTTGTTAGTATGCTGCGAGCGGCCCGTCTATGCCGAGAACACCACGTACATTTACTACCCAGACGCCGGCGTGGCGGACCCGGACTGGACGATCCCCGACCGGGTGGACGTGCTGTACGAGACGGACGACGGCGTCGTCGGCGAACGTCCCGATGCGCGGTCCCATCTCGAGAGCGAAGTCAGGCTGATGCACACCCTCGTTATCTCGAATACGAACCGCCCGCCGTACGAACACGTCGACACGCGGGAGAACTGACTCGCGTACGATCGAGGTGTACGAACCACAGGACGCCTGGCGGGACGGCAGCCGACCGTATCGGCTAACCAACACCGGTGGCGAGGTACACATCGACGCGGAGACGGGCGAGATCCTGGCCGTCGACATCACCTACGGTATGACGCGAGCGGAGACGTACGCCGATTTCCACCTTAATGATAACGAGACGGTGACGATCGAGATCACGTACGCGCTCGACGCCGACGGGGGCGATGCCGACGAACCGGCGTGGGTCCGGTAGATGATTCTCATACTGTGGAAATCACAGCAGCCAAGAACTCGATCTCGCCAGTTGGAAGCGTCCTCAGGCGTCGGTGTCGTCGGTTTCCTGCTCCAGAAGGGCACGTACCCGGTCGAAGTGGTTGCTGATGCGTTCAGGTATCGACTCGAACTCGTCCTCGCTCACAGGTCGCTCCTATCTGTCACTCCGTGCCATTTCTCAAACCTCTTGATGAATCCTTCGGCGTTCTCGCGTGAACTACCCCGCCCTGCTCGGCACCCGTCAGGGTGGGGAGGATGTCAACGTGTGTTCGAGGCCGGAAGCTCGTAGGTGTCCGGGTAGCCGTTGAGGCCGGCGTATCGGTGGAGGTCGGACGTGGTGGTGATGTAGGAGCTATGATAGAGTGAGCTACTGTAGTTCCCAACGAACGAGTCATCCATACTATTGGTCACGTCAACCCAGACGTATTCTGTATCAGGGAGTTCTTCAGCGATGTCGGGTCGTTCGGACTCGAACATCGAGGACTCATCGATGTTGGTGAGGGTTTCCAGGTCGAGGTCTCGGGCATCAATGAGGGAGACTTCGTGAGCGTAGTCTCGGACGTAGGTAGTCATGTAGGCGGTTCGGATGTTGAAAGGAGCGCATCGGAGGATGGCGTTGTAGAGGAACGTCCATTCGGTACAGTTTCCGGTTTGTTCGAAGAGTGTGCCCGTTGGGGCGTTTCGGGCTTGGACTTCGCCTTCACTGTAGCCCATTGCGTTGATGGTGTAGGCAATGGCGTCGAGTCGGTGGTACTGGTCGATGATTCCGGCGGCGGTGGTTGCGTCCCAGAGGGTGTGAGCGAAGTCTCCGATGTAGGAGTAGTCTTCGACGTTGTGGACTCGGGACAGGCCGAGTCCGTTGAAAACCATGTAGTTTTTTACGTCAGCGTGGTCGTAGATGTCTCGGGAGTCGGAGAGTTGACGTTGATAGTCGTCGAGTTCGTGTTTCGGGATGGTGTAGGTCCCTCCAAATCGGACGATCTGGAACGGGAGGTCTCCGGGCCGCATGTAGGGAACCGTAAAGATGCCGAGGTACTCGGTGTCGTATTCGATAAGGTCGTAGGTGGCGTAACGGATGTTGTTCTGGTCTTGGCGGAGGTCGTACTCGTCGCCGTCGAGGTACAGGATGCCGTCGTCGTTGCTGAGCGAGTAGGGGAGGGGCTGGTACTCGTGGTGGGTCAGGAGGAGGACTTCTGGGCTGTCAGTGTCGGCAACAGTAACGACGACATCGCCGACGAGGTGCAGCGGGGCGTCGAAGTCTTCGGGGAGGTCGAACGTGATGGTCGTCGACTCGTAGGTGAGGTCGTCTGCATCGACGTCGTCATCCTCGGTGATCTCGATGTTCGGCTCGAGCGTCTCGATGAGGAGACGTTCGGTGTCTCGACGGGGCTCGTACCGGCCATCGCTATCGGTTTCGAACAGGTGGAGGGTGATGTCGAGCGGGCGGACAACTGCGAGATCCGCTTCGACGGTGACGCCAGTCTCGTCGATACTGACGGCGATGGCCTCGGTTTCGGGAGGACTCTCGAGAGTGTGTTCGATTCCTCGGTACTGGGGGAGTTCGTACACGCTGGTGGGGGTGGCGTCGGAGGGGGCGATCCACGCGGGGGCAGTGTCCCGGTAGTCGTACCGCTCGGCGATACCGTACCAGTCGTCGTCTCGTTTTCGGGGCGCGTCGCTCGGCTCGTCACGGTCACCGCTCGGACGCCCATCCGTGGTTTCACTCGAGCCGAAGAGATCACTGGTACAGCCGGCAAGTGCAGCAAGTCCGGTAGCGCTTCCGACGAGAGTGCTCCGGCGAGAATAGCGACTGCGAGAGGGCTTCATCACCGGAGGATGACTCCAGAATAATATAATATTGTCTACTACTAGTTGCACAGGCCAACGAGACCGATTGCGTGACTCCGTGTATCCCCCAGGACAACTGGACGTAGAGATATCCGCACCGGTGAGTTCGGCCAATTCGGTGCGGGTGAACCCATCGAACGGTTCATTCACGAGGTGGTGGAGGATAGCTTGCATCGCCCGGTATCGAAAGAGGCGTTCCTCCGGAAACGGGAAATCAAGAAGCACCGGCGACTCTGTTTGCATACTATCCAAGCGGTGGTGCAGAAGTCCTCTCAAGGACGCAGTAGGATGGATTTGATGTGTCCAGCACCAAGTTCTCACGGAGACCCCGTGTTCGCCCCCGAATCGAGGGGGCGAACACGGGTACATGAGCCACCTGAACTCCTGAAAGGCGTCCTTCATTGCTTCTGCCACGACATCTACGCCCGATGGACGGGAACTTCACAGAACGACAAGGAGGAAGCCCACGGCGTTAGCCGTGGGAGGAATCCGACATCCCCTCTCTTGAGTGGGGCAGCGCGATTGTTTCGGCTCAGCGGACGGTCGTGCCCGCCACTGAAACGAGGAGAAAACGCAGACGGAGCGGAGTTAGATATCCCGCCGTCGGAAGAGGAGTTGGCTGACGAGCAGCAAAACCACGAAGAGCGCGAGCAGGATTCCAGTGTCGGCGAGGTCGTACGTGCCGTCGATGAGAATCGGCGTCGGCTCGTAGTAGTACGTCGGACTGATGTACTGAATCCACTCGAAATCGCTCGCGCCGCCGACGACTGACTCGACGAGGAAGAGCGCGAAGACGAGACCGATCGCGGCTCGCTCTGCGATGGCGGTTCGATCGACGAGTACCGAGCAAACCACGCCGATCGCCGCACAGACGAGCAGGTACGGAATCGACAGCAAATGAACCAACGCGAGGTGCGTCGGATCGATCGTCTCGCCGATCGCCAACACCAGCACGTAGGTGACGGCGCCGACGACGACGTTGAGCGCGACGAGCGGCAGCAGTAACGAAGCGACCTTCTCGGCGAGCAGCCGCGACCGCGAGACCGGCAACGAGAGCAACAGATCCATTCGCTCTCGCTCGACGTCCTTCGCGATGAGTCCGCCGGCCGTATACGCGAAGTACAAGCCCAGCGCGAGCAGCCACACGAAGTTATAGATCTGTGAGCCGAGGAACCCCTCGATCGTCGCCATCGTCTCGATGCCGAACGCGTCCATCAACGCGGGCGGCATCGATTCGAGCATCTGGTCGTAATCGACGCCCTCCAGGACGGTGAAGTACCAGACGATAAATGCCACGTAGAGACTCAGTGCGATCGCCAGAACCGCCGTTCCTCGAACGCGACGGCTCGCCTCGTACCGGGCGGTTTCAAACACTGGTCTCCACCTCCTGACCGGCCGTCTCGGAACCGTCCGTCCCGTAGTAGTGCATGAAGACGTCCTCGAGCGGCGGCTCGCTGATGTCCACCTCGCGGACGTCGTGGGATGCGAGCTCACGGAGCAGCGCGTTGTAGTCACCGGTGTAGATGAACTGAACGCCGTCGGCGAATGTGCTCACGTCGATGACGCCGTCGAGAGCAGTCAGTTCCGAACTGGCCTCGTCGGACGTCTGGACGCGAACGCGCTTGCCGCCCTGATCGAGCAACGTCTCGACGTCCTCGAGGCCGACGAGTCGTCCCTCGCGGAGGATGCCGACGCGATCGCAGACCCGCCGGACCTCGCTCAGTACGTGCGAGGAGAAGAAGATCGTCGTTCCGCGCTCGGCCCTGACGAACTCGTTGAACGCCTCCTGTTTGAGCGGGTCGAGCCCCGACGTCGGCTCGTCCATGATGACGAGGTCGGGATCGTGCATGAACGCCTGGACGATCCCGAGCATTCGCTCGTTTCCCGTGGAGTACTCCCGGATCGGGCGGTCGATCGGCGGCGTGAAGATTTCGAGCAGTTCGTCCCGGCGTGTGTCACCCTTGATCGACGCGTGATAGTCGAGGACCCGCTTGCCGGTCACCCCCTCGTCGAACCCGAGGTGGGCCGGCAGGTAACCGATCCGACGTTTCGCCTCGAGCAGCGCGGCTTCGTCGCGAACGTCGGCCCCGAGCACGGTCGCGGTTCCCGCGGTGGGCGAGAGCAGGCCGAGTAGCGTACGAATCGTCGTCGTCTTCCCGGCTCCGTTCGGTCCTAAAAATCCGAACACCTCCCCCTCTTCGACGGTAAACGAGAGGGAATCGGCACCGAGGACGCTCCCGTAGTCCTTCGTTAGATCGGCCACTTCGATGACTGCCATATCTCTAGCTTGACTTCATGAATAGATATCTTTTACGGTCATGAGGTCATGACCGGTGACCGAGTTAGTTATCAAGTTTCAGCGCTAAAAATAGCCATGCACGGCTTTAGCGACGAGGAGCGGGATCGGATCCGGGAAGACCTCCTGGAGGTCGGACGCGAGAAGGTCCTCGCGTTCGGATTGAAGAAGACGAACGTCGCGGACATCACCGAGCCCGTTGGAATCGCCAAAAGTTCGTTCTACCTGTTTTTCGACTCGAAAGCCGAACTATACCTCGAGATCATGCGACACGAGGTCGACGAGTTCACCGAGAGCCTCGATAACGAACTTGACGGCGTCGATGACCCTCGCGAGGGGTTCGAACGGTTGTGCTGGTGCTACAAGGCGTTCGTCGAAAACAATCCACTCGTCCAACAACTGTTCCGCGAAGACGACTACCGGATGTTTCGCGATACCGTTCCACCGGAGCGACTCGCGGAGATTGCACAGGAGGGCGTCAGCGAAATCGTTCCGTACATCGAATTCTTTCAGGAGCGCAGTGACGGGTTGCTCGCGGAACGCGATCCGGTAACGATTCTCGGAATGGTGGGAACGATCGAACTGCTGGCGCTCCACCGGGAAGATTACGAAGAGTACGACGAAGACTACTACGAGCAGGTACAGGAACTGCTCATCACCACCCTCGCTACGGGATTGACGGCCGATCGACCGAGTGATTGACGGTCGAACGACCGAGTAGCCGAGGAGTGGACCGCTACCCCGGCGTAGCGTGAAGCCCGCTGCTGCTCGTTGCGAAAGGCGTAGGCAGTTCGCAGTTCTTCGGCCGCGGTGTCTCTCCGTTCCGTACCGGGTTGGCGAATCGAACTGTACAGGAGGTATCCAATCCCGAGAATTACCCGAGCGAGAGGACTGCAACTGTACCGATCTTACGAGAGGTCTGTGGAGGCGGTCGTACCGATGAGCGACCACACCGTTATCCGAGTCGGTCGCCTAGTGCACGCGATGGCAGACGACAAACAGGGCCGGAACAAACAAGCGGATGACGAAGAGCGACGCCAACGAGAGCGTGAGATGGCGGAGGCACGTACTCGCGGTGACGAAGCCGAACCGATGCGCGATGACGCTGTCGACCAGCTTGGTGAGCTCGACGACGCACTCGAAACCCATGACTATCCGACCACGACGGAGGACTTGATCGAGGCCTATGGCGACTATGAAATCGAAACACAGGGTGGATGGGAATCCCTCAATGAAGTGCTTTCCCCAACCGACACCCAAACGTACGTCTCCGCCGATGACGTTCGAAGGCGGATACGGGGACGCATACGTCGCTGATCAAGACGCCCCACTCTCCCCGCGTCTCGCCAGTCAGGCACCCCCGGCACTGATCGGATCTCCTCTGTACTGAGCGATCACAGAAATGCAAGGAGAAAGCCCACGACCTCAGTCGTGGGTTACTGACAATTTGAGCTAACTCTCGTGGTACTACCGGGAGGAGAAAACCGGTCGAACACAGTCAAACCCCGAACCGGTCGCTGCCCGTCACCCCGGGTTTATCAGTCCAGTGATGGTTGATGGTAGCGTGTCACAAACCACCAAAGACGTCGTGGATCGGTTTCGGCGAGCGATGAACGACCACGATCTCGAGGCACTGCTCTCGTGTTTCCACGAGGACTATCGAAGCGAAACGCCGGCCCACCCCGACCGATCGTTTACAGGACGTGCCCAGGTTCGGAAGAACTGGATACAAATGTTCGAGACGACTCCTGATCTGGCGGTCGAGTTTCCGCGAACGACGATCGACGACGATGTTGCCTGGATCGAGATGCGGATGTCCGACACGCAAACCAACGGCGACGAATTGGACGTCCGTGGCGTCGTCATCAAGGGTATCTCTAGAGGCCAGATCGAATGGGGACGGATTTATCTCGAACCTGTTCAGCACTCTGAGGACGTGACGTGGGAAGAAATCTACGCAGGGGACGAAGACGGCTAACCAGTTGACGAGATCTCGACTGGACCAGATCGTATTCACGTCACGAAATATGACTGCTCGAGAGCTGCGAGTCGGGATCAGTTCTGTCCACCCACCTCCGTAGTGGTCGCGTCAGACGCTCGTTTCAACACCCCTATCGTGTCAACCAACCACAAAGCTCATACCAACGACAGAGAGACACGTGATGTACGGGGGAACTCCACTCACGGTGCCTTCTTTGCGCCGCCCCCGAGGTCGCATGCACTGGTCGGGGACTGCCCCTTTCCCCGACTCACCCATCGAAGCCAGAGCCGCGGCTCGAGGGTAGTCCCTACCCAGGTATGAGCGTGCACGGAACCCACCGCAGCTCGCCCGTCGAACTGTGACACAGCGTGTGCTAGTGGCGCCGTCGCTTCCATACAGTTAGTCCGTGTTGGTTCAGCGTGCATCCGAGACAGGACTCCATCCGAAACGAATCTCCAGTGGAACCGGATTCTCCAGTGGAAGCCATCTCTCCACTCGAACTACTCGAACCAGCCGAAGCCGTCCCCCACACGTTTGACGCGCACCTCATGCATCACATTCGCTTCGTCTCGAGTCACAGCAGGAACCGAAGCGGCCGCGAAGAAAAAACCGAATCTGTCGATGGTACGCGGCCGGGTACGGCTGATCGCAGGGGCGGGGTGGCGACGAACGTACCAGTCACCGAATCAGTTATTTTGCTCGTCCTGATAGAGTGTGCCACTCTCCCTGGAGTCCCGGTCGGACCGGAGAACGGCCATGACCACGCGCGACTACGATGACGAGACGATCGCGTCGATCTACCTCCGGGTCGCCTCCGATCACCAGATCGCGCTGATTTTGGCAACGACGCTCACCGGAATGCTCGAGGCGGCCCTCGCACCGGCGCTGCCCGCCATCGCCAGCGCCCTCGGTGTGTCTGACAGTCGCGTCGGGCTGCTCATCACGTTCTTCAAGGTGCCGTCGATCCTCGTGATTCCAATCGGTGCGGTCGTCGCAGATCGGTACGGACGGCGGGCCGTGTTGTTGCCGTCGCTCTTTCTGTTCGGGTCCGGAGGGGTGGCAATGTACTTCCTCGAAACGTTTGCGCTGCTCCTCGCGTTCGCGGTCGTCATGGGAGTCGGTGCAGCGGTGATCTTCCCGATCACGGTAACGATGCTCGGGGACATCTGCACCGGGCCGGCCAACGCCGCCGCGCAGGGGTTTCGGGTCGCGATCGTCGGCATCGGCGCGATTTCGATTCCGGCGCTCAGCGGCTACCTGTCGGGGCTCTCGTGGAACGCCCCCTTCCTGCTGTTCGCGCTCGCGTTTCCGATGCTCATCGGTGCCCACCTGTTCTTGCGCGAGACGATTCAGCCGACCGTTTCCGCAGGCGACGGGCTCGGCGTCCGCTCCGTGACACGCCAGTACGGCGGTGCGATACGGAACGAACTGCTCGAACCGAGCCTCAGAATCCTGGTGGTCGGCGGCTTCGTCCGCGGGTTCATCCGGTACGCCGTGTTGACGTTCATCCCCCTGTTCGCCGTTCGCGTCATGGGCGCGTCGCTGTTCGAAGCCGGCGCGCTGCTGTCGATCCGGGGGTTCGCGTACGTCTTCGTCTCGCCGATTTCAGGGCTCATCGTGGCGCAGATCGGCCGTAAACGGGCGTTGTTGGCGTCGATGGCCGTCAGCACCGGCGCGCTGATCGCGATCCCGTTCGCGCCCGATCTGGTGGTCCTGTCGGTGTTCGTGCTGTGTTACTTCGTCGGCGATGCGCTCTTCGACCCCGTGATGAAAGACACCGTGACGTCGATGGGACACCCCGAGTACCTCGCCGGGATCGTCAACACCCTGTACACGCTGAAACGTGCCGGGCAGACGGTTTCGCCGGTGCTCTTCGGCTTCGTGCTCGCGGTAACTGGCTACGAGGCGCTTTTCGTCCTCGCCGGCGTCGTCGTGTTCGCCTACTTCGTCGCCTTCCGCGCGACGTTCGCGTTCGAGCGCCCGAGCGCCTGAGCGCGAGCGGAAGCGAGCGGACGCAAGGCAGCGTTCGAGCCGCCCACCGTTTCGGTCGGGTTGGTACTCGAGTGACTCGAAGAGCCCGGACTCCTCGACAGTCCCGACGGACCTGGCAAGCCGCCGTCGACGGCGTTCGGCCGATCCACCGCGACGACGAGCGCTGACGTTTCACGACGGGGCGCACGACCGTCAGGACGAGCCGAACCGCGTTCGAAGTCGTTCCATAAGCGGTCGCATCTTTCGGTGTCGATCGCTCTCCCACGCGACCGCGCCAGTCTCGTCGAGGGTGTATATCGGCCGCTTCGCGTGTGACACGCTCAGGTAGACGTACCGGGACTCTCCGTCGGCGCCGAACCGGGCGACCGTCGGTTGGGCCCAGTCGCTCGAGTGGGCGGCGACGAGCCGCCCCTCCTCGAGTTCGTAAAGGTAGGTCGTGTTGTCCGGCGGCTGGGTCTGGACGACCGCGAGCGAGCCGTCCCCGGACAGGTCGCCGTCGGCGACGTTCGCCTGGTACGACTCATGTAGCTGACGGGTTCCGGTCGAATCGAACACGTGAACGCTCCCGTTCAGATCGTCCGCGTCGCCGCCGCCGAGAATCATGACGGTTCCTTGCCGGGAGACGAGGCCAACGATCGACGACGCCACGCGCTTCGTCCACCGCAGGTCGCCGTCTGAGAACAGAAACACGCGCGAGCCGTCGCCTCCGATGGGCGACCCGTACGCGACCCGCCACGCGCCGCCGTTTGACTCATGGGTCCGACAGAAGTACGTCGAGCCGTCGTACTCGAGCGTACCCCGGTTCGTTAGTTCGCTGTGCGTTTTCCACGGTCCACGCACCTCCCAATTCAGCCCCGGCGGCTCAGGGTCTGCGTTTCTGCGCAGCCTCATCGACGTCTGTACCGTACACCCAGGGTCGGATAAGGATTGTGTGTGATTCGCCGGCGAACGAGCCGACGCGCCGGTTTCGCCGCTCGGGCGGCCGCCGATCAGCGAGCAACGTGCCCCAGTGCTTTACAGAAGTGCACGGAGAACGCCCCGAGGCTTGACCCCGGGGCGATTCACCCGAATTGAGACGCTAATATCCCCTTACCCGGCGAGCGACAGGCTCGAGCACCAAGAATCGTTCGCGCACGCCGTTCTCGAGGAAGGAGTGTACGACTACGTCTGTACGCCACACCAGACGTGGATGTACGGAACCGTGGTCGTCGGCAGCCCCGATCCGGCGTCGGAGCCGGGGCTCTCCAACCCCGACGAGGACGGCGAACTGGAACCGGGTGCACTCGGGGCGCTCGACCAGGCCGTCGAGAGGCTGCTCCGCAGCGAGTGAAGGTGTCCACTTCGAACGGCTTCCTCCCGGTACAGGCGGGCAGCGGTGGGTGTGGGTGGGCGATCAGCGGACGTGCGAGCGGTTTTTCGTGACGGTTCGCGTCGGAGAAAAGAACGAAGTGTTCGATTTTCGGGATAGTTGGGCGATATATGTTCTCTGTTGATAGCAAGAGTAACACATATGTTTATCCGTGAGGGATCTTCGTCAACATGGCCAGAGATAACAGACCACATTGTAGTATCTGCCGGCGAAAGGTACTACTCGGGACGGGTGCAGCAGTAACGACCGGTCTCGCGGGGTGTCTCGGAGACGACGATCCAGCGGATGACGACACCGCTGACGACTCAGCTGACGACGCGGCGAACGGCGACGACGCCGGCGGTGACGACGAGTTCGAGGATTTCGACCTCGACGATCCGGTGTTTCCCCAGACGATGCAGACGCTCATCGACGAAGGGTTCGTAACCGGAAGAATGGAGGACATCGATGCCTTCGAGGAGCAGGACGAACCCCACTACGGGAGCGATATCCGCGAAGTGGAGGGCGAAGACGAGATCATCGAGCCGAGCACGCTCCAGTTCGCGCTCACGCCGACGGAGGACCCGGCGCTCTACGCGGACATGGTCGATCCGATCCTCGAGAACATCGAAGAGGAGACCGGCTACCCCTGCGAGAACAACATGGTGGACAGCTACGCCGCGCAGGTCGAGGCGATGCGGGCGGACCAGCTTCACATCGCCGGCTTCTCGACTGGTGCGGTTCCGTTCGCCGTCAATCTCGCGGGCGCGGTGCCGTTTTCGATCCAGGTTTCGGAGGACGACGCGGGGTATCGCCTGTGGGCGATCACCCACATGGACCACGAGGACATCAACTCCGTCGAGGACTTCGCGGGGCGCAACGGCGCTCACGGCGACCCGGCCTCGAACTCCGGGAACCTAATGCCCCGAGCGCTGTTCGACGAGGAGTTCGGCGTCGAGCCCGAGGAGGATTACTCGGTCGAACACGTCGGCGATCACGAGAACGTCATCCTCTCGGTCTACCATCAGGACTACGAGGTTGCGCCGGTGTGCAGCACCTGCGTCGCTCGCGTCGCAGAGCGCGGTGACGTCGACGCCAACGACATCAAGGTCGTCTGGTCGAGCGATCCGATTCCGACGACGGCGTTCTCATACAAGTACAACCTGCCCGAGGACGTCCAAGAGGGAATCGAACGGGCGTTCCTCGAGTACGACTACTACGACACCGAGTTCGCCGAGGAGTTCGAGGGACGCGGCGAGTTCATCGAAATCGACTACGCGACTCACTGGCACGACATTCTGGTCACCCACGAGGACAACGACATCGACCTCGACGACCCCGCCGATATCGACTGACGAGCGACTCTCTGCCGGTCGTGTTGCTCTTCGGTCGTCGAACAAGACGGTACATAGACGGTACACATGTTACAAATACGAAATCTGGAAAAGGTCTATCCGACGGGGGACGAGGCGCTGAAAGGCGTTTCGATGGACGTAGACGGAGAGGAAGTTGTCTCGATCATCGGTCCCAGTGGCGCGGGAAAGAGTACGCTCATTCGGTGTATCAATCGGCTCACCGAACCGACGGGCGGCTCTGTCAGCCTCGACGGGACCGACGTAACGGCGCTGTCGAAGAAGGAACTGCGCGACGCACGACGGGACATGGGAATGATCTTCCAGGAGTTCAACCTCGTCGAGCGGCTCACCGTGATGGAGAACGTCCTCTCGGGCCGCGTCGGCTACGTCAACACGTGGCAGGCGCTTCGGCGGGACTTCCCGCCGGAAGACGTCCAGCGGGCGTATGAGATCCTCGAACGCGTCGGTGTCAGCGGCATGGAGAACAAGCGCGCCGACGAGCTCTCCGGCGGGCAGCGACAGCGAATCGGCATCGCGCGCGCCGTCCTTCAGCGGCCGAAGATCCTACTCGTGGACGAGCCGACCAGCTCGCTCGACCCGGAGACGTCGTTCGCGGTCATGGAACTCCTCACGGAGATCGCGACGGAAGAGGGCATCCCGGTCCTGATCAACATCCACGAGGTCGAACTCGCACTCGAGTACACCGACCGGATCGTCGGACTCGCGGACGGAGAGGTCGTCTTCAAGGGAACGCCCGACGAGCTCGACCAGGACGCGCGCGACGTCATCTACCGGTCGGGTGAAGCACGCGAGGAATCGACGCCAGCCGAACAGGTCGAAGAGCAGCAATCCCCGTCGGTCGAGATCACCGACGCGGACAGAGAAACGTCGTACTAGTCGCATGGTCGTACCCTACTACCACTGTGATTGCCGGGCCCGCCAACGAGGTGACCCGCGTGTCTAACACGGAGCCCGACGGCGGCTACCCATCGTCGTGGAACCGGCCGTCCGGGTTCTACAACGAGTACGTCAAGTACGGCATCTACGCGGGGATCGTCCTGTTCGTGCTGTGGAGCGCGTGGGCAATCCGGCCGAGCTGGGGTCGATTAGTCGGCGGCCTCGACGCAGCGTCCATCCTCCTCTCGACGATGTTTCCACCGGACCTCTCGTCCGAGGCGCTCGAGCGAACCTGGAACGGGATGGTCGAGAGCATCGCGATGGCGTTCGTCGCCACAGCGCTGGGCGTCACGCTCAGCATTCCGATCGCGGTCATGGCAGCCGAGAACCTGGTGCCGCGGCCCGTCTACTACGTGGGACGGGCGATCGTTTCGATTTCGCGCGCGCTGCACGAACTCGTGTTGGCGATCATCTGTGTCGTCGCCGTCGGCCTCGGGCCGCTCGCGGGCGTCGTCGCGCTCGTGATCGCGACGCCGGGCTTTTTCGCGAAGCTGCTCGCCGAGGAGTTAGAGGACATCGACGAGGGACAGGCCGACGCGATTCGCGCCGCCGGCGGGAGCACCCTGCAGGTGTTGCTGTACGGCGTCGCGCCGCAGGTCGTCCCCCGCATGGTCGGCCTCGCCATCTACCGCTGGGACATCAACATCCGCGCGAGCACGATCGTCGGCATCGTCGGCGCGGGCGGCATCGGCGTGACGTTACTCAGCTCGTTCGACAGGTACGAGTACGACTTTAGCCTCACGATCATCCTGGCGATCATCGCGGTCGTCATGGTCGGCGAGATCGTGAGCGCGATCGCCCGACGGAGGGTCCAGTGATGTCGTTCGGAAAACAGACGGAGTGGCGAAAACACTCCCGACGCTACCATGGCGTCCGGTGGCTCGCCATCCTCGTTTCGCTCGTCATCGTGGCGTTCTCCTGGCGCGAGCTCAACATCAACTACGAGTTCCTCGTCTACACCCCCCGGAACCTCTGGGATCTGGTAATCCGGATGACGCCGCCGGACTACGCGTACATAATCGACCTCGTCCCGCCGCTGATCGAAACGATAAACATCGCCATCCTCGGGACAGGGCTCGCGGTCGTGATCTCGCTTCCGATCGCGTACATGGGCGCGGAGAACACGGCGCCGAACCCCCTGGCGTATGCGTTCGGGAAGTTCATGATCGTCGCGACGCGGTCGGTCAACGTGATCATCTGGGCGCTGTTCTTCGTCGTCGTCTTCGGAACGGGCGCGCTCGCGGGCGTCCTCGCGGTCGCGTTCCGCTCGATCGGCTTCGTCTCGAAGCTCCTCGCCGAAGGGATCGAGGAGATTGACCCCGGACAGACGGAGGCGATCGAAGCGATGGGGGGCTCGCCGATGGACGTCGTCATC
Source organism: Natrononativus amylolyticus (assembly GCF_024362525.1). GTDB lineage: Archaea > Halobacteriota > Halobacteria > Halobacteriales > Natrialbaceae > Natrononativus > Natrononativus amylolyticus. The sequence goes on along the minus strand of NZ_CP101459.1, from coordinate 150,964 downwards.
TACGGCATCGTCCCCCAGATCAAGCCGGTGTTCGTGGGTGTGACGACCTACCGCTGGGACATCAACGTCCGCGAGGCGACGATCATCGGCCTCGTCGGCGCCGGCGGGATCGGCGTCGAGCTGAGCACGTCAGTCGACTTCCTGCAGTGGGGTCGGGTGTCTACGATCCTGCTCACGATCCTCGGCGTCGTGATCGTAAGCGAGGTCGTCTCGGCGTACCTCCGAAAGAAGGTGAGCTGATCGACCGCCGAGCCTACCTCCGATGCTTCCGTCCTCCCGAAACGGAACTCTCCGTGAAAAGCAATACGAACCAGTGGAATCCAGTACGACAGATATGACGCGCTACCTGACCACAGAGAGCCGAGTTCGACACCGAATCGCGGTCCACGAGATAGCCACCAGCACGCGAATCCGAGACGCCGAGAGCGTCCCGACCACCCGACGCTGGATCCGGATGGACGCCGGGGCACCGCGCCGACAGCCCTCACCGGCCCGTCTTGAGGGAGGGGGGCGCTAGATGGACGGCGCAGTCGTCGACCTCGACGGAACCGTGTACCGATCCGAAACGGCGATCCCCGGCGCTCGCGAGGGAATCGAGCTGCTTCGAGACGCCGGAGTCGACGTCGCGTTCGTCACGAACTCGTCTACGAAACCACGAACGCTGTGTCTCGAGCGGCTCGAGTCGATCGGGATCGACGCCGACGAGTCAGAGATCCTGACGAGTGCGGCAGTAACGGCGTCGTACGTGGCAACGGAGTACCCGACAGCGACCGTGATGGCCGTCGGCGCACCGGTCCTGTTCGAGGAACTGTCGCGAGCCGACGTGACGTTCACCGAGGACCCGTTCGAGACCGACGTCCTCGTCGTCGGGAAGGATCGGGCGTTCGACTTCGAGACGCTCACGCGCGCACTCCACGCGCTCGAGGGCGGTGCGACGTTCGTCACAACAAACCGAGATCGGAAGAGCCCGACAGACGCGGGTACCGAGCCAGGGTCGGGCGCGGTCGTCGCGGCGATTAGCTTCGCGGCCAATCGCAGCCCCGACGTCGTCGCGGGCAAACCGCACGATCCAATGATCGAGGTGAGCCTCGATCACCTCGACGTCGATCCGTCGGAGTGCATGGTGATCGGCGACAACCCGGAGACCGACATCAGAATGGGCGAGCGTGCCGGAATGACGACCGTCCTCGTGCTGACGGGCCTTATCGGTCGGGACGATCCGGTCGTGGCGGCCGGCAGAGCGGATCACGTCCTCAAGTCACTGGAGGATCTCGAGCGGGTACTCTCGGATAGCGACTGATGACCCCGACTGACCGCGCTCGTGTCGGCCGCTCGTGAGGTATGTCCCCTCGAGGGCCGCACTTTCCGGGATATACCGTTCAGCGTGGGGATGTCACCTCGAGCAACGAATGGGGAGCCGCCCGGCAAAGTAGGGGAACCGCCGGGCGGTGTAGGGGGACGGTATCGAATGGGGCACAGTGTCAGAGGCACCCCGACCGCATACACCCTCGTATCGGGACCCACATAAGTACGCCGACGATAATCACCAATAGAATTTGGTCGCTACGTATAGATACCGACCCTCTTGTACCATCGGGTCGACAGGATTCCATCGTCGTCGGAACACTCTAGGAAGGCACCCGGTGACGGGGGAACACCGAGCGCTGATTGACAAACCGTTCGTCGACTCCACGACGCGGGTTGACTTCCACGCGACCGCCTGTAAACCTACCGTTGGCTATCACTAGTAGATACGGGACACCACGGCTTTGGCAGTACGCCGTCGATCGTCACACGACTGCCACACAGCGTTTTCGGTGCACCGTCGTGTCACCTCTCGGGTGCGGCCACTCGCGAATGGGCGGCCTGATGCGGCCGTTCGAAGCGGATACGCGGCTGTCCGGCGCTCGCTCGAGCTCCGACACGACGGTGGGAGCACGCTCACCCACTGGGAGTTCTACCGGCGAGTATCAACCGACGACCTCGACGATGCTGAACACTTTCGGACGATCACCGAACGCTACGAACGCGCCAAGTTTGCTCGAGACGGTGTCCGAGACGAGGAGGCGACGGCCGTCCTCGAACGGGCGAAACGGTTGTGCAACCGCGAGACGGTACGCGCACACGTCGGGTCGGCTGACGACTGAGCGCGATTTCATGATACCGAGGCTTACCAGCGACGGTCGTCGAAGAGTCCGTTCTCGGAGGATGTCGGCAGCCGACGTCCGACTGACTGCTCGCTCTCCAGGTCAGCGAGGTCGATGAGGGTCCCGACGAACGGGATGGGGTCGGGTTCGCTGAACAGCCCGACGCCGATCTCCCGAACCCACTTTTCGGTCTCCTCGGCCGTCTGAATCCGATACTCGACGGAGAACGGGTCTTCGTTTCGAACCGCCGCCTGGACGGTCTCGGCGACGCGGCCGCGGTCGGCCGGATGGATCAGATCGAAGCCGAACGTGATGCCGCCGACGATGAACGCGTTCGGGTCGTATCCCGTCAGTTCACGACAGTTCCCGCTGATGAACTCGATCGGCCAGCCCGGCTCGTTGCGCGACTGATACACCGTACACGGCAGGGTATCGAAAAACTGCTGTAAGCGCCGCTGCTCGAGGTGTGTACCGAGCGCCCGCCGTTCGGCGAGCGCCGGCTGTGGATCGGTCCCCGTGCGAGACGAGCGCTCGTCGACGGTTACCTCACCGGCGGCGGTGACGGTAACCTCGTGACCCGGCACTCGGAACGCGAGTTCGCAGTCGTAGTCGTTCGACACCAATGCCTCGATCATCGACGGATCGACGTACTCGGCGAGCGTATACGGGAGCTCCTCCGGCGGAACGCCGTCGGCCTCGGCCAGCACTGAGACGACCGTGAAGATGATCTCGTCAGTGTTCGTCATAACCTTCGGTGAGGTACGCGCCGGCCAGGAGTGCTCGGTGCTGGACTCCTGAGACAGGCAGAGAGGATACGGTCGTGGATGCGAGACGCCGAAATCGGTTCTGAGGCGCCCACCGCGTCGAACCGCTAGTGGTCCGGGCAGCTGCCCGAGACGGTGTCTGGTCCCATCGCTCTGTGCCACCCCCAGTAGCAGACATACGTGAATGGAGCGGCCGGGCCGTAGTAAAGGTATCCCCGCAGTCAGTTCGGCGAGACTGTCCTCGAGAGCCGTCATTACCCGAAAATCACTGCCAGTTCCGCTTCATCCGAGGTATAGAGCGTCGAAAGGCGCGAGAGTTCTTCCGTTCGGTTCACGAGCCCGGGCACAGTCTCCGATACCGTGGTCCCGAATATAATACTTCGAATAATCATACTTCAGAGTATCATACTTTGAAGGACGGTATTCGACTCTCGAGCCAGACGAGCAGAGAGCCACGACTCGAGCGCCGGCGTCGGCCCACCCCGGTCCCGCCGATGTCCGTCGCCGGGACGCCGACCCCCGACCCACCGCCGCAGGGGAGCGGGGCGAAAGCGACGGCCCCTCGAGTCTCTATAGCCGCTCGCCTGGGTCCGAGAGCCGAAGCTATCTGTCTACTGTTCTAGACGACCGTATCGATTCTCAACGAATATCTTCATGGTGAGGTGTCACGTGCTCCACGTAACGATGCCGTTCGAGCGAGGTCCACAGGGGAATGTTCACAGTCCAACCTACCGTGAGGGGTGCTATTATCGGCGGCTGGACGACTGTTGCTGGGTCTGTTTCGTTCGAGTGGCAGTCAGTTCGTCAGCGTCGCCGATCAGATTGCGCGTCCAGGACGCCGTCAGCACCACAGACCACGACCTCGTTGGAGAACCGGTGATCGTCCCCCACGTCGACGCCGCCGACGGGAACGTCGAGGTCGCACATACCGAAGGCCAAATCGTCGAGGTCCACACGCTCTCGGGCGAGGACCCGGACATCATCACCGTCGCACTCGAGGAGGAGGAGGAGGCGAACACCGAAAACCTCGTCCACATCGATCTGACGGCCGGCGACCTCGCGGCCGCTGCAACCCCTACCGCCTAACGAAAACCGCGGGAGTTTCAACCGGTATGCGCCACCTATTAGTGATTGAAATAACCATTGACAATGTGGTTTTATTACTGATCTCGAGGTAACACGTCTGCTCCTTCGGGAGCATGCCTGGACTATGAAACAGAAACTGGACCGACGATCCGTCTTGCGAACGACCGGCCTCATAGCAGTGGGCGGAGCCGTTTTCACCGGCTCCACAGCGGCTCAGTCCCCCGGTGAACGGTCGGAAGTCGTTGAGGAACAGCACAACGAGCGCCAGCAATTCTCAGAGGAAGTAGCGGTCGAACTGCCCAGCGAGGGACAAGAACTGCCAGAAGAACCGACTGAACCGGAGTTCCCGGAACTGCCAGACGACGTGGGAGAACCGGACCTACCAAACACAGACGAGCTCCGCCCAGAGATTGACCTGTAGAGGGTAAAGGGAGAACCCTGCCCCTCGAGGTCGGGGTTGTTGACAGACGAGTAGCAACTCACCGCGCGTTCCCTCGAGTGGGTGGCCGGTGTATTCAGTTTTCGCGCTGCCGCCGACCAGAGGCCTCCGACAATATCGGTATCCGGGGTCATAGGACGCCCCTACGCTTCTATAATCGCAATAAATATTGGAGAAATCGGAAGTAAGAAAATCTATCATACACGTCTGAGTTAATAAATTTCATCTCACGATCCATGATAGTACTAAGTCGACAGACAGTGTATCTCGAAACGTATCATGGCATACGGTACCGATCCACATGAAGGATACAATTACGGTGTTGTAAGCGAGGCGAACCATCACCGCTTTCAGAAGGCGTTGGGGGTTTCGAGCACCGAAACCACCGACAGGCCCACCCTAACCGATCTTCGGTCGGGAACGTCGACTCTTCCGCAGGCCGGAGTCGGTGGCCGCGGCCGCGCCATCGAAGACCGGCTCACCGGTTCACTCGACGCTGCGCTGCTCGAGCGGGAGTTGGCAGCGCTCGCCGAGGCCTTCGAGACGCTCCCGGCGCTCCGGGAGAGCGGCGTTCCCGACTACGGCGAGACACCGTATCAGGACCTGACGCCGGCGGCCTGGCGTCTCGAGACCCACCTCGCGGACGTCGGGTTTTTCGCGGCCGCCGAGGCCGCCCTGCCGGCGTTTTCGCCCGACCAGATTACCGCGACGACGCGACAGCTCCTCGAGGTCGAAACCCTCCCGGAGACGCTGGCGACCCTCGGCCTCCCGGAGGACGAACAGGCGGCGCTCGTCGCGAACATCGTCACCAGCCGCGAGCAGCTCTCGTGGTGGGAACAGACCCCTGACTACCCGGCTGTCGACGCCCCGGACGGCTACGACGAGGGTGTCACCCACGAGGACGTTCCGCCGCTGCACGAGCGGGCGGTGGCGGGTTCGTTGCTCTGGATCGACGGGTTAGACTGGTGGGTCTGGCAACACGAGGTGCTCATCACCGACGAGATGATCGAACGGGCGGTCTGGGACATCAAGTCGATGCTGGCGGGCGTCTACGTGCTGGGCGATGCTGCTCGCAGCCTCGCCGAGGGGACGATCAGCGACGAGACCCTGACGACGCTGACCACCGCGAGCACCGCGATCATGATCATCGGCCAGGAGTTCCTCGCCGACGACATCGCGTGGATCGACGACGAGATGCGAAAGCCACGGTCGGCCTCCGAGGGGGTGTGACCGATGAACCGCATGCTCCAGAACCCGATCGACCACCTCGAGGACGTCGAGGTCATCTTAGAGGGCCCTTACACCGAGAAGCCGGGCGACTCCGAGATCGAACAGTTCGATACCGACCAGATCCCCGAGACCGAGATCACCGACGAGGACCTCCACGAAACGGGCACCCGCACCGACAACTGGCTGATCATGGGTGGATCCTACGACAGCCAGCGACGGTATCCGGGCACCGAACTGACCCCCGAGAACGTCGGGGACCTCGAGATCGAGTACCAGTTCGAGTACGGCGATCCCCCACGGACGTCGTATCAGAACTCTCCGCTGATCGTCCACGGCGACCCGCCGATCATGTACCTCACGTTCGGGCCCGACGAACTCCACGCGCTGAACGCCCGAACCGGCGAGTTCCTCTGGACGCACATCTACGAACCCGTCGTCGGGACGAGTCCGGAGTCCGCCCCCGCAGAACGCGGGGCTGCCGTCTGCGGCGATCTGGTGTTCAAGAGCACCCTCGATCTCGGGGTGCTGGCGATCGATCGCTACACCGGAGAGGAGGTGTGGTACTACAACGGCGCCTGTGCCTACCGGAACGAGCCCGCCGAGAACCTGATGCACGAGGAATTGCAGTGGGAGCGCTCGCGCGGGACGACCTCCTCGTTCCCGCCGCTCATCTACAACGGCACCCTGATGAAGGGGAGTTTCGGCGGGGAGTACGGCGTCAGCGGCTTCTTCGACGGAATCAGCCTCGAGGGCGAGCCGAAGTGGCGCGTCAACATGACCCCCCAGAGCGAGTGGGTCGGCGACTCCTGGAAACACGGCGGCGGCACCGCCTGGGCGTCGGGCTGTATCGACGTCGAGAACGATCTGGTGATCATCCCGTCGGCCAACGCCGGGCCGTGGTACGGCACGGTCCGACCCGGCTGGAACCCCTACTCGGCGGGCAAAGTCGCCGTCGACACGGAGACCGGCGAGTACCGCTGGCACCACCAGGACGCCCCCCACGATTACTGGGACTACGACTCACCGAGTCCGGCGATCACCTACACCGCCGACGTCGACGGCGAGTCACGGCGACTCGTCTCATGGGCGCCCAAGGCGGGCTGGGTGTTCACGATCGACGCTGAAACCGGCCGCCTCGTCCAGCGCAGTGACGGCTACGTCCAACACCACAACATGTGGACGCTGCCGGGCAAAGACGAGGTCGAGAAGATGCCGTTCATGATGCCGGCGTGGATCGGCGGCACCAACCCCCAGCCCAGTTCCTACCACAGCGAGAGCCGGACGATGGTCGTCACCGGCGAGAACACGCCGTGGCGGTGGGCATGGGAAGAGGCGTGGTACGAACCAGGCGAGTCGTTCCACGGTATCGGCGAAATCGAGACGACCGAGTACCTCGAGGAGTGGAACGGGTTCAGCGGGGTCGTCGCCGGTGTCGACCCCGTCTCCGGCGAGGTCAAATGGCAGGACTGGCGGGACGATGTCGTTCGCGGCGGCACGCTGACGACGGCCGCGGGGGTGTCGTTTGCGGGCACCCGAGGCGGCGAGTTCCTCGCGTATGCAACCGAGACGGGCGAGCAACTCTGGTGTGACGACATCGGCGGCGAAGTCGACGGCTCACCGGTTGTCTGGCACGACCCCGCCGCGGGGAAGGTGTTCGTCTTCGTCTCGACCCAACAGAGCGGCATCGTGACCGCGTACTCCCTCGAGGTGTAAGACCCATGCAAGAGACACACCCAACCGATACGACACCGAAACTGCTCCGACGAACCGTCCTCAAATCGACCGCCGCGAGTGCGACCTTCGCCGTCTTCGGCGGGAGAGCCGTCGCCGACGAACACGACGACGACCTGCCGGCCGACGACGACGAGGAGTTCGCCGCAGTCGTGTTCCCAAACCAGGTGACCGATGGCTCGTCCATCGATATCGAGTGGGCACGCCTTCCCGAGGGTGGGTTCATCTCCATCGTCGACCCGGTGGCTGCCCACGAGAGTCTGTGGCCGATCGAAGGCGAACTGATGCCGTCACTCGAGGAACTCGTCGCCACCCAGGTCAGAGGCGTCACACCGTTCCTCGAGGCCGGCGAACACGAGGACGTCGTCCTCGAACTCGACGACCCCCTGGAGGGCGAGAAGCTCTACCAGGTGTGGGTCCACCGCGACACTACCGGCACCGAAACGTTCGATTACGTCGACTCCGTCGGCGAAGAGGACGGGCCGTATCCGGCACCGTTCGACCCCGACGACGACGAGGAGGTCGACGAGGACGCCGAAACGATTCCCCCCGGCACCGAGATCGAACTCGACGGCCAGACCGGCGGCTGGGTCGGCATCGCCCCTGCTGAAATCGAAGGCGAGCAGAACCCGACACTCACCCTCGAAGACGGCGAAAGCTACGAGCTCGGCTGGACCCAGGGCGACGGGCAGGGCCATAACATCGCGATCCGAGACGAAGACGGTGACACCGTCGACGGCCTCTCGACCAGCGTGACCACGGACCCGGGCGACGACCAGTGGCTCGAGTTCGACGCCAGCGAGGAGATGGTCGAGTACGTCTGTGAGCCCCACTCCGGGACGATGGTCGGCGATATCGTCGTCCAGACGGACGAGGACGATCCGGACGACGAAGAGAACGACGAGGACGCGGCGAACGACGAAGAAAACGGTGAAGAGGCGGCCGACGATGAGGAAAACGGCGAGGACGAGGAGGAGGAGCGAGAGGAGGCCGCCGGCCCCGAGGACCCCACCGAGGAAGAAGACGATGCCACGGAGATCCACCCCACTCAGGTACCGAACATCGTGATGGGAGATGCGTATCTACACCGTCTCGAGGATCCGGACGAAGATCCTACTGCAGACGAAACGGCTGATGTCCCCGCCCAGGAGGAAGAACGTGAGGAAGCTGCGGGTCCCGACGACCCCACCGAGGAAGAAGACGAAGACCAAGACGAGGAGTGATCGGCGCTTCGCCTCCCACAGCTCCTCAAAATAGTGAACTGACCCACACCAAGTGGGAGTATCGTTTCCGGGAGCACAGGATAGTCTGGTGTCCCACGGAAGGAATTCAGCGCCTTCAGTCGCGGGTGGGTGTCACAGCCCACAGGACGTCGGCGTCGAGACGCCCATCGTCCCGAGCAGGTTATCGAAGAGCTGGAACACCATCACCCGAAACGCCGCGGCCGCGCCGAAGACGCTGAACACGCCGAGGGTGATCTCCCAGACGATCCCACAGACCATCCCCGCGATCGCCATCCGGAGGTGGTACTCGAGGTGGCGGGCGTCCATCGTCATCAAGACGAGCGTAACGCCGGCGTACATCCGCGCGAGTTGCTGGCCGTAGAGCGCGACGACACCCAGCGCGAGCGCACCCCCGGCGGAGATGGCGCCGCCGCCTTTCGCGGCCATCAACAGGAGGTTGTACGCGCTCATCACCTGGCTCAGGCGATCGAGACGCTCCTCCAGGTCGCGGTAGCGACGCCCGCCGCCGGTGGCGTCGTCGATCACCCCCACCAGCGTTCCAGTGCCCGCGTCGACGGTCCACAGCGCGAACGCCGAGCCGTCGACGGGCACCAGCTGGTGATCCTGACGCGGCGCGCCGGCGCGGTCGGCGAGCGCGCGGTAGCCGGCCCGGTGGTCGTGATCGGCGTCGAACGCGTCGACGTCGACGAGCGCGGTCTCGCCGAGCACCGCCCCGGTCGACACCTCGTAGGCGGCCGCCTCGACGACGGCGATTCGCGCCGTCCGCTCGAGCGTCGTCACGAACCGGTCGGCGGGATCCTCGGCGGTCGTCGCCGCGTGAGTAACCGGCAACACGTCGATCGCCTGCTCGAGCCGGTCCGTGCCGAGCAGCGGTTTCTGGCGCGAGAGTGCGATCCGGGGGTGTCTGAAGAAGGTGACGCCTCGCTCCGTGGCAGCCTCAGGGACCGGCGACTGGACCAGCATGAGGTCGTACGGGAGCACGACCCCGCCGCGCTCGAGGGCGGCGTCCAGCGCCTCGCGGTCGCCGTCGACCGCGGCGACGTCCATGTGGGCGACCGACGTGCGAGCGCCGAGGACGTCGTCGAGTGCGACCGAAAACGGGACGCCGTCGCCTTCGATGGAGACGGTCACGCCGCCGAGTAAGGCGCCGTGGACGTCCAGGGCGTACCGCTGGGCGTCCCCCAGGGTGTCGGCCTCGAGCGCCGTCGCCGGGTCGTCCGCGAAGGGGTCCCAGTCCCCGTCGAGGACGGGATCCCAGCCCCCGATCGTCCGCGTCACCTCCCCGCCCGCCGTCGACACCGTCAGGTACAGCCCGACCAGCGTGCGCGGAATCGGATTCCGCGCCGTGGGCTCGTACGTGGTCGTCGCCTCGCGGTGGTCGTCGCCGACGGTCACCGCGACCGTCCGGCGCCCGACCTCGTCGTCGGGCACGTGGTAGTCGAACCGGTAGGTCGGCACCGTAAGGGCGTCGAGTGCCTCGAGCACCGCCTCGTGGACGGTCTCGGTCTCGCCCATCGGGACGGCCGTCCCGCCGGTCAGCGCCGCCTGTGCGAGCACGGTCTCGTCTTCGACGGGGGACGTCTCGTCGTAGGCGCTCAGCAGTACGGTCGGCGGCGCCTGCTCGAGGATCGCGTCCATCGTCTCGAGGTAGGCGTCGGTCTCCTGGCCGTCGTGTGCGTAGACGATGAGGTCGGGGCCGTCGGCGACGGCGTCGGTGAGGTGGGTCCACATATCCGAGTCCGCCTCCCGGTACTCGACGACGGGGGTCGACGGGTGGTCCTCGATGACCGCTCGGAGCTCGTCGAACCACGCGTCGTCGGTCGCGGCGTCGACCCCCCGGCCCATGCTGCCGGAGTCGTCGCGGACGTACATCACGTGGGCTCTCGCCTCGGCTTCGATCATCGTCGCCATTACTGGCTCGTCCTCGTCGGTCACCGCGAACGCCGCCGCGGGGAGTCCCTCGACGTGGGCGCCGTCGCCGTCGGTGGCGGTCACCTCGAGACGGATCGTCGGGTAATCGGCGGCGTCGGCCGCCACCGCGAGCGACTCGACGTCGCTCAGGTCGACGTCGGCCCCGGGAGAAACGAACGGCTCGCCGTTCCGGGAGACGACGCCGTCGTCGGTCGCCGACAGGCGGTCGCCGTGGAGGGTGAACGGATCGCCGACGACCGACGCCTCGAGTGCCTCCTCCTGGGACAGCTCGAGGTCCTGGAGGACGAGCGCGGGCGTGAACGTGTCCACGTCACCGAGCCTCGCCGTCGGTTGCTCGTAGGGTGCGACGATCGGCGGGGTCTGAACGAGGAGCTGTCGGCCGATCAGCTCGGGCACCGTCCACTCACCGGAGACGAGCTCGAGCGGGTCGTCGATGGTTCGCGGCGTGACCGCCGACAGCGTTACCTCGACGGTCTCCGGCTCGTCCCGCGCCCGGATCTCGGAGACGTCACCGCCCGCCTCGCCGAAGGGCACGTCGGCGAAGGGGTTCGCGTACCGAGGGCGGCCGCGGACCGAGAGCTCGACGACCGGCGTGTGCTGCCCGCGCGAGCCCCACTCCCAGGCGAACGCGTTCGGCCCCCGTCGACTCTCGGTCGGGTCGGGGAGCGCGTCGCGAACGCGGTCGGCGACCGCTCGGCTCTCGGCGCCGTCGTCGTCGACGACCGTGAACGCCCCTTCCTCGGTGCCGTCGTGGCCGAGTCGATCCAGCCAGTCTTCAAGGGTCGCCTCGTCGATGTCGGGGTCGAACACCCGGTCGATCGTCCGGGTGTAGTGATCGCGGACGGCCGCCTCCGAGAGCCCGTCGTCCGCGGCCATCACCGTCGCCTCGTAGCCGGCTCGTCGGTACAGGGCCGCGAGCAGTTCTGCCTTGTCCCGGGGCGTTCCTGCGCCGCTGCGAAGCGTTCCTCGAACGCCCCAGCGGGTTCCGGTTTCGACGTCCCGAGTCCCGTCGGTGCTCGTCGGGACGGTCACGATTTCGTCGCGGACGAATTCGAATAAGGCCTCGAGGTCGCCCGCCTCGACGAGCGCGTCGGCACGACCCGGGAGGTGGTCCGGACTCGTCCGGAGCGTCCCTCGGAGTTCCTCCCAGACCGAAAACGGCACGTGATCGTCCGCGATCCCTCCCGCTGCCGGGACGATCGGGTCGTCGGGGAGGTCGCTTCCGCGGTAGCGGTAGGCCGTCGCGCCGGCGCCGACGCCAACGCCGAGGCCGAAGGCGGCCGCGGTGAGCAGCGTCCGTCGACGAAGCGTCGGCGCGTCGGTCTCCTCCTCGTCGTCTGGCATCGGCTCGACCGGCTCCCGGTCGGGGTCTTCGATTGACGACATCTCAGGTCGGCCTCCTGGCCGTGAACCCGTCGTCGGTGTCCCTGACAGCGTCTTCGGTCGGAACCGCGTTCCGGTCTTCGGCCTCGGCGTTGGCCACGAGCTCGCGGAACTTCGGCGAGCGAGCCGCGAGTAGGTCCACTGCCTCGCTGTCGGGCGTGTGCGCCTTGGCCTCGAGTAAAAACGTCGTGATCACGACGGTCTTCACCCAGGGGCGGACCACCCCGAGGTAGACCGCCAGCGCCATGCCGGCGACGCCGACCCAACCCAGGATTTCGCCCATCGGCGAGAGTCCCCCGAAGACGCCGGCCAGCGGCGTTACCCCGAGCAACACGCCGACCGCCACGGCGTAGGAGCCGAGGACGATCACCAGCGTCGACCCCAGCACCGCCTTCCAGGTTTTCGCGTAGAGGACGACGCCGTCACGGGCGGCCGCCCAGCGGTCCTGTTCGGGGTGTAAGAAGACGTAGGCGAGGACCGCCTCGTCGAGGTAGGATGCCGCCAACGCAACCGTCCGCCGGAGGACGGTCAGGAGCGTCCGCAGCGCCGGAACGACGCTCACGAGTCCCGCAAACGAGATCGCGCGGGCGTTGAACTGCTTGATCGCGGCGGTGACGAGCTGGTCGACGACGAACAGCGCGCTCGCCTCGGTGAAGTGGTCGCGTACGGCCGCCGTACCGAACGCTAACTGGCGCGGCGGGACCTCGCCGGTGTCGACGATGTGGGCGATGACGGCGACGTGGCCGGCGGTCACCAGGTAGAACACGTAGCGGCCGGCCAGCCGCAGTCCCCCGAGGAAGACGAGCGTGGCGACGAGCAGGCCACCCGCGGCGATCGGCCCGGAGACCGTCCCCGCCTCGAGCAGCGTGAGCCCGAGCCAGCCGACGACTCCGAAGTAGGCGACCGTGACCGCCCCGATGGCGACCCCGACGCCAGCCCGGAGCGCGACGAACGGCAGCGTCCGGAAGAACACCCGCGTCGCCCGCCCGAAGTACAGCGCCATCCTCATCGCCTCCCGGACGCGCCCGTCCGATCGACGGCGCTCGGCGACCGGCCGCGATCCGCCGTGTGCAGTGTCGAGGCGGTCATCTCAGACGTACCGCTCGGCCAGTGGCCCGACGACAGGCACGTGAAAGCGCTCACCAGTGTACGCCTTGTACAGCAAGACGACCCAGCAGACCAACGCCACCGGTACGAGCAAGAGACTCCCCAGCGCGACGGCGAGGCCAACGACGACGCCGACGACGGGGAGCCACCCCAGGAGGAGGCCGGCGACGGACATCGCGATTCCGAGGGCGAACAGCCCGCCGAAGACCAGCACGCTCTGAATGGCGTGGAAGCGGACGAATTCGTTGTCCGCCTCGAGCAGGTAGACCACGAGCCCGCTCACAAAGCCGAGGGCGTAGCTCGCCGCGCCGGCGGTGTTCTCGTGGAGGCCGAGGCTGGTCTCGGTGGCTCTCGGTGCGCCCGCGTCGGTGGGCGATGCGTTGCTGTCGGTCTCGAGTAGTTGATGTGTCTCTGATCCCATGAGTGGTCTCGTCGAGAAGGCCCGCTTCACCGCGGTGTGTGACTCCCGGTGAATCGACTGTCACCCGGATGACCGAGCGTCTCATACGATTAATGGTAATGAAATATGATAAACCTGTCTATGAAGTTATGAATTATCAGTCCTTAAAAGTGGCGTATCACAGGTGGCTGAGGTGTATGCTCCGACCCCTGGGGACGGGTTGCTTGTTCAGCAGACCGCGATCAAACTACCAATCTATTGTCAAAGGTGGTGTGCTGCATACAGCGCATGAATTCATCACGACGATCGACTTTATTTCGCCCCATAATACCTGAACTACCCGAAAGAACCTGCTAACTGCTCATCACACAGTTTTCATGAAAGAATAGAGATACCGATCAGATATCGCGCACAAATTGTTGACAGTCGTGAACTCGATCGAATTGTTCTCTCATTTGGGCTTCGTCGTCACCAACGTACTGAGCGAAGGCCGAGTTTATCGACAGCCCATCTATTTCACAGTCACAGACGCGTCCTGCGTCCTCCCGTGTTAGATAGACGTGTAGATATGACTCACGTCGATCGAATCCTCGGTTCGTGTACCACGAAACCGTCGCTTCATCGTCTCTCGTCCATGCTTCGAAAAACGCTATTCCTTGATCGCGTGCTCGGCGAGAGGCTTCGTCGAGAAGCACCGTAGCGATCCCGCGTCGCTGGAAATCCGGGTGAACAGCGAGATGCCAGATCATTCCGCCTGACTCGTCCCCTGTACAAATCTTTCGCTCGGCGATATCGAGTTCGACGTCAATGAGGCCGACGATGGTTTCCTCGTGTTCTGCCACCAGTTCGATCGAGGGGTTATCGTACGTCTCCTTCTCTCGATACACGTCATCGAAGTACGATGACTCCAGAAACGAGAGCACTCTGCATCGTACCCATCCCTTCTCGTCACCCTGAACATACTCGCGAACGTTCATCTTCTGAACCTCTTGTTGAACTGCCATCTAACTATCGGTGCTGAAATGTACTTGTCCTGGACCGACCGACCTGTTCAGTCGATTTCGAGGTGAAACTACGCAATGCACAAATTTTGTCAGTCGGAACAACTGTTCAGGGCGGGCGAAGATGTCACAGGATGAATCACGCTCCGGGAGAGCGAACGCGGCTCGTCACCTCTCTCGTGGCGATACCACACCAGTACACGAAATCATCATTTTCACACATTACTGAAAAATGGCTTGTATAGTCAGCCTGCAAGAGGATGGAGCCGTACGCCGTTATCGCTACCATGGGGGAACAACTCCGGAAGCGCGAAGACAGCGTAGACAGCGACGTGCGTGGAGAAACCAACCGAGTCGACCAACACCTCGAGAAGGCCCTCGAGGCGACCGAAAACGAGCAGGCGAAGTACCACCTCCGCGAGGCGCTCGGGCTGTTGCGACTCGAGTGAGTTCCCCGCTTTCCAGACACCGATCCGTACTCTGAGTGGTGTACGCGACCGGGGCAGGTGAGGTCGGCCGTTCACTGCCCGACGTGTCGACGTTGCGAGTGTCGGCTGCTTACTCTTCATCGTTCGTCGGCGAGCGGATGTATGGTCACATCTTCCACGGTCGATCGGCGGACGGTCGTGAAAGCTGCGGGAGCGATCGACAGGGGGGTTGCGGGCTGTACCGGCCCGGGAGGGGACGAAGAGGAACCGGGCGAAGGGCAGGAGCCCGGCGTCGAGGACGAACCGGACCAGACGGACGGCGACACCGACGAGACGGACGACGAGACCGATACGGAGGGCGAAGCCGACGACTAGACGTCCGAACTCGGTGAGGGCGCCCGAACAGGTTGCGCGGCCGACGAACTTGAGGCTACAAGGCAACCAGTTAACCGTCGCTTCGTGGTCGTTCGAGGGAGACCGATGACCGGAAAACAGACCTGGGCGATTCCGGAGGGGTACATTCCTGCGGAGAGCAACGGTCCCGAACCGGAGATGACCAGCCACGAGACGATCTGCGTACTGAACACTACCGACGAAGACGCCCGGATCGAGATCACCGTCTACTTCCCCGACCGCGAGCCGGTCGGTCCGTACGAGAAGACCGTGCCTGCCGAACGAACCACGCATTTCCGGTTCAACGAGTTCGAAGACCCCGAACCGATCCCCAAGGGCGAGCCGTTCGCGAGCATCCTCGAGTCGGACGTCCCCGTCGTCTGCCAGCACACCCGCCTCGACTCGCGCCAGGCCGAGAACGCGCTCCTCTCGACGATGGCGTACCCGGGTGAGTAATCGTGGATCGGGGTTCGCGGAGCGACTCGGGCGCTACAACGTGGTCGAACTGGTCGGGAAGCGTCTCCTTCGAGCCCGACCGGATCATCGAGCCGGAAACCGAGGCCGAACTCCGGTCGCTCGTCTCCCGGTGTGGCGAGACCGGCGAAACCGTCCGCGTAGCCGGTGCGGGTCACTCCTGGACGCCGGTCGTACAGACCGACGACGTGGTCGTGTCGCTGACGAACATGACCGGCCTCGTCTCCCACCGGCCGGAGTCGAAGGAGGCGACGCTGTACGCCGGAACGACCCTCGAGGAGGCAGGAACCGAACTTCACGACCGGAACCTCGCTATGCCGAACCTCGGCGACGTCTCGATGCAGACCGTCGCGGGCGCGTTCGGAACGGGCACCCACGGGACGGGACCGGCGTTCGAGAACCTGGCCGGCTCGCTCGTCGGCGGCCGACTGGTCACCGGAACCGGCGAGGTCCGGTCGTTCGACGCCGAGTCGGACCCCGACCTCCTGCGGGCCGCTCGCGTGTCGCTCGGCACCCTCGGCATCTTCACCGAAGTGACGCTAGACGTACAGACGACGTACAAACTCAGGCGCCGCGAGTACTGTACGACCTGGCGGGACTGTCGCGACCACCTCCCGGAACTGATCGAGGCGAACCGGAACTTCGACTTCTACTGGTACCCTCGCTCGGACGAGGTGAAACTGCGCCTGCTCAACGCGCCGGGCGGCGGTACCGACGACGACGACCTGTCGTACGCGACGCTCGTCGAGGACCAGACCGGCTGGTGGCACGAAATCATCCCGGAGCACGACGACATCGGACGCGAGTTCGACGAGATGGAGTACGCGGTGCCCGTCGAAGACGGACTCGAGTGCTTCGAGCGGGTGCGAGAGCGCGTTCGGGAGGACTGGCGGGCCGACGTCGGCTGGCGGCTGCTCGTCCGCACCGTCGCGGCCGACGACGCCTACCTGTCGGCAGAGTACGAGCGCGACGTGATGACGATTTCGTGCATCCAGAACGCGGAGCTGGCCCACCGGGCGTACTTCGACGACATCGAGCCGATCTTCCACGAGTACGCCGGCCGCCCGCACTGGGGGAAGAAACACACGCTCCGTGCACCCGAGCTCCGGGAACGGTACCCCGAGTGGGACCGGTTTCAGGAGCTCCGGCGCGAACTGGATCCCGAGGGCGTGTTCATGACCGACTACCTCGAGGACCTGTTCGAGGCCGAGTCGGAGAGCGCTTCGGACGCAGCCAGCCGAGGTGAGAGCGAGCCGTGACGGACGAGAGCGCGTCCGATCCGATCGGCTCGACGCGGTGGGAACTCCCCGGCGGACACGTTCCGGTCGACAGCACGGGACCGGAACCCGAGATGGTCAGCCACGAGAAACTGTGCGTGTTGAACGCCGGCGATGAGATGGCGACCCTCGAGCTCACGCTCTACTACGCCGACGGGCGGAAAGCGGGACCGTACCCGCTCACCGTCGCCCCCCGGCGCGTACGACACGTTCGCATCAACGACCTGATCGACCCCTACGCACCGCCGCTTGGCGAGGACTACGGCGCCGTCGTCGAGTCGAACGTCCCGGTCGTCGTCCAGTGGAGTCGCCAGGACACCCGGCAGGCGGAGAACGCGACGCTCTCGACGATCGCATACAGCGAGTGAATTCTCCCACGACCGCTGTCGGGACGTTCCGCTGACCGACACACGACGCGTCGTCGGAGTCGCACTCGACGCGACCGGCGGTCGGCGCCGGTGCGGTACCGATCGTCGCGGCGGTGGCTATGTGACGAGCGTGATGAGGACGAACAGCGTCAGGATCGACACGAGCGTCGTCGTGAAGACGTTCAGCGACGCGAACTGTTCGTCACCGCCGAGTTCGGCGGCGAAGACGTACGTCGAGACGGCGGTCGGTGTACCGAACATCACCACTGCCGCGACGAACGTGGCCGTATCGACGGCCAGTGCCGAGAAAACGGCCCACGCCAGCACCGGCATCCAGACGATCTTGAGCGCGACCACGGATCCGGTCGCACCGAAATCGATCGACGGGAGGTCGATAGTGAGCGAGGCACCGACGCAGAGCAACGCGAGCGGGAGGGCCAGCGAGCCGACGGCGTCGAGGCCGAGGGCGAGGGTACCCGGAACTGTGGCGCCGATCGAACCGGTTGCCAGTCCGGCGACGAGCGACAGCAAAACGGGATTGGTCGCCAGCCCCCGGAGTGCGCCGGTGAGTTCGGCGTCGGTGCCGTTGACTGTCGAGAGGACGACGATCGTTAGCGGGAGCTGGATCAGCGTGACGACGCCCAGAATGACGCTCGCGACCGCAGTCACCTGCGCGCCGAACGTCGCTGCGACCAGCGGCAGACCGAGATAGCCCAGGTTCGAGTGGTACGACTGGACGACCGCGACGCTCTGGCGGCCGCTCGCCTCCTGGGTTCGATGCACCACCCAGGCGAGCCCGGCCGTCGTAAACAGCACGACCAGCAGGCCCGCGATCAGCGCACCCGACACTAACTCGCCGATCGACTGCTCGTACGTCGAGACGAAGATGAGCGCCGGGAGCGCGCCGTAGTAGGCGACGGCGTTGAGCCGCGCGGTTCGTCCGGCGTCGAGCACGCCGGAACTCCGGAATCCGGCCCCGACGAGGAGCACGGCGAGCAACGCGAGCAGCCGGACGAGAACCTCCATAGCTAGCTCGAGTCGGTTCGGGCTCTTTTGCTGTGTGGTTGTCTATGACGGCGATACCGGTGGCACCGACTCGAGCGCCGATCGTTCTCGCCTAAACCCGCGTCAGGACCGGAGGGGACGTCGATTTCGGAACGTCCGTCGGCGGCGGGCGAACGGCTCGGTCGTGGTCGAACCGGGCGTTTTCGACGGGCGAGTTTCGTTCTCGGGGCGACTCGAGTCGCCGGCGACTGCCGTCGCCTCGGCGCCGTCACCACCACCGGTTCTCGATCAGCCGGTCGATCGCCTCCTCGAGCGTGGCCCGGTTTCGCGAGAACGTAAACCGGACCCAGTCGGCCTCGGCGTCGGGGGCGGTGTAGAAGCTGCTCCCGGGGACGGCCGCGACGCCCGCCTCGCGGATGAGGCGGTAGCAGAAGTCGACGTCGGTCTCGTCGGTCGGATACCGCGTCATGACGTAGTACGCGCCGTCGGGTTTCACCGGCTCGAGCCCGGCCTCCACGAGCCCGTCGTAGAGCAGGTCGCGGCGTCGTTCGTAGGAGTCAGACAGCTCCTCGTAGTACTCCTCGGGCAACGACAGCGCCTCGACGCCGGCGCGCTGGAACGGCGTGGGCGCACAGATACTCGTGTAGTCGTGGATCTTCCGGAGCTCCTTCGAGAGATACTCGGGCGCGAGACAGAACCCGATCCGCCAGCCGGTGACGCTGAACGTCTTCGACATTCCCGTACAGACGACGGTTCGCTCCGCGAGGTCGCCGACCTCGACCGGGCTCAGGTAGTCGTCGTCGTAGACGATGTGCTCGTAAATCTCGTCGGTCAGCACGATCAGGTCGTGTTCGAACGCGATTCGCTCGATCGTCTCGAGTTCCTCGCGGCTGAACACCTTCCCCGTCGGGTTCATCGGCGTGTTGAGCACGAGGATTCGGGCTCGCTTCGCGGCCTCCGCCAGGCGGTCGGCATCGATCTCGAGGTCGTCGGTGATGTCGAGGGGGATCGGCGTCGCGCCGGCGAACTGGCTCGCGGGGATGTAGCTCTCGTACACCGGTTCGAAGTAGATCACCTCGTCGCCGGAGCCGGCGAGCGAGAGCATCGTCGACATGATCGCCTCGCTGGTCCCGCTGGTGATCGTTACCTCCGTCTCGGGGTCGTAACTGACGCCCTTCCACTCGGCGTAGCGCTCGGCGACGGCCTCCCTGAGTTCGGGAAGCCCCCAGGTGATCGTGTACTGGCTGTCGGTGTCGATCGCCTCCTTGGCAGCCGCCTTGATCTCGGGCGGCGTCTCGTCCTCGTCGGGGATGCCCTGCGAGAGGTTGATCGCGCCCTCGCTGATCGCCTCGCGGGTCATCTCCCGGATGACCGATTCGACGACGTTGCTCGTTCGGCTGGTGCCAACCGCGGGTTTCGAACTCGGTGTCTTCGTCATCTGTCTCTCACGTCGATCGTTCCGCGAACTGTCGCTCGAGCAGCGTCACGAGGAGGTACGCCGCGAGTCGCTCGGTCCCCTCCGTCGCGTCGTAGCGGGGGGCGACCTCCATCAGGTCGACCGCGCCGACCGCGTCGGAGCCGCCCAGGACGGCCATCGTCTCGAGCGCCTGGTGGGCGCTGAGCCCGCCGGGGACGGGCGTTCCGGTGCCGGGGGCGACGCTCGGGTCGACGGCGTCGATGTCGAAGCTCACGTAGACGGCGTCGGTGTCCGCCGCGGCCGCCGCGACGGCGTCCTCGACGACGGAGACGATCCCTCGCTCGTCGACGTCGCGCATGGTGTAGAGGTTGAGCCCCGTCTCGTCGGCGAACTCGAAGAACTCGGGTGCCTCGTAGCCCCGGATCGCGACCTGACTCACGTCGCCGTACTCGGTGTGCGGTGAGTCCGCGATCAGGGCCGTACTCGAGCCGTGGAAGTCGGTGCCGAAGATCGGACTCTCGGAGACGGTGTCGGTGTGGGCGTCGATCTGGACGAAGCCCACCCGGTCGTGGCCCGCCCCCTCGGCGAAGCCGCGGACCGCGGGGAACGTACAGTAGTGGTCGCCCCCGAGGAGGACCGGGAACGTCTGCTCGGCGACCGTCGCGACGTGGGCCGTGATGCTCTCGGCGGTCGTCTCGCTGTCCATCGGGAAGACGGGGACGTCGCCGCAGTCGGCCACGGTGAGATCGTCGAAGTTCACCTGCTTGCCGGTCTGCATGTTCGTCAGCCCGCCCTTGTAATCCGAGAGGTACGCCCACCAGCCGCTCGCCCGGCGGATCGCCTCGGGGCCGTAGCGGGTTCCCGGCCGGTTCGACACCGCCCCGTCGTAGGGAATCCCGAGGGCGGCGGCGTCGACGTCCGAAACGTCGTCGATCGCTCGAGACTCGCCCTTGAGAAACGTCTTGAGCCCGGCGTAGGCGAGTTCGACCGACGCGCCCGGGACCGACTCGCGGAACGCAGCCGCGGGCGTCGGGTCACTCATCTAGCCCACCCCCGGTGGGCTCGAGCGGCGTCCGGGGTGGCGTCCGCGCCCGATCCGCGTCGTCTCGCTGCGCCACGGTCAGGGTATTCGTCCGTATCGGTGAGGATGTCATATTCACACATGCTGGCAAGAGACTGCCACCGTACTGTTTCCGCAGGGAGGGTAAAAGGTTATCTTCGTCGGCACTCGCATCGCTCCCGCACAAACCAAAGCTTCGTGGTCGTCCCCGCCCACTGTGAACCTATCAATGGCGCCGGACCTCGACAGACGAACGTACGATCTCCTTCGCCTCGTCGACCAGCACGGGCCGATCGGCAGCATTCACCTCTTCGAGCTGATGCAGTTACACGGCTACGACATCAAAGATCGAACCATCAGACTGTTGCTCTCGGAGCTCGACTCGCTCGAGCTAACTGAGAAAGTTCCCGGCCAGGGGCGTCGCCTGACCGCGAAGGGGCGAGCGGAACTCGAGAAGGGCGACGTCAACACCCGGCTCGAACAGCTCCGCGCCAGGATCGCCACGCTCTCGAGTCACGTCAGCTACGATCCGATCGACGACAGCGGCGTTCTCGTCGCCTCCGCGGCGTTTCTCTCGGAGGCCGACGCCGAGGCGGCGCTCGAGCTTATCGATCGCCTCGAGACGCTCCCGCTCGGCCCGCTGCCAGTCGCACTCGAGCCCAGCGAGGAGCACGAGCCGGGCGATCTCAGGCTGGTGACGGCCTCGAGCATCACGCTCGACGGCGTGTTGCTCGCCCACGGCGTCGACGCGAGCATCTCGAACTCCGGCGTCCTCGAGTACGAACCGACCGAGGACGAGTCGGACGACGCCCCCCTCACCTTCGGCGGGCGCATTCTGCGCTACACCGACGTGATCAACGGTGAGGGCTCCTCGATCGACGTCGTCTCGCTGCTCATCGAGGCCGGCCGAAGCGACGTCAGGAGCGTCATCGAAACCGGCGGACGCGGCCTCCTCGTCGGCGACAGTCGGGAGTTCCCGATCACCCGCTTCGAGGAGGCTCGCGACCTCGCGGTCGCGACCCGGCGCTCGCTCGGCGGCGCACTCGAGTTTCGGCGCCCGCGAGAACAGGACCACCTCCCCGGCGGCACCGCGACGTGGGCGTTCGGTTCGATCACGTACGTCGGCCCCGGCGAACTCCTGTTGACGGCGCTCAGCGAGTACGGACTGGCCGCCGACTGGGAGACGCTGTACGGAACGGTCGAGCGGGCGACACTCGAGCCGGTCCGAGCGGCGCGCCCGGAGCCTACCCTCGACGACTAATCGACGTCGTAGACGTCCGGCCGACGATCCGCGAGCGCATCGTCGCGCGGCGACAGCTCCTTTCGCCGCGCCCGCTCGAGGTTGCAGGTCACCTCGAGGACGTGTTCGCCCGTCACCGGCGCCGGTCCGGCGACCGGGACGCCGTCCGGACCGACGATGACGCTCTGGCCCTCGAAGGAGAGGCCGCGTTCGGTGCCGGCGCGGTCCGCACACGCGAAGAAGACCCGGTTCTCATTCGCGTGGGCGACGGTCTGGTGGACGCCCATCGTCCAGCCGGCCGGCCGTTCCCCGTCGGTCGCGCCCGGCACCCAGTTCGTCGGCACCGCGACGAGGTCGACCCCGTCGCGGGCCTGGGCGACGGTGAGTTCGGAGAACCACAGGTCGTTACAGATCTGGACGCCGAGGCGACCGAACGGGGTGTCGATCGCCGACACCGCGTCGCCCGGTTCGAACCACCACTTCTCCTCGTTCCAGAGGTGGAGCTTCCGGTAACAGTCCTCGACGCCGTCGGGCGAGACGACGAGCGCGCTGTTGTAGAGGCGCTCGCCGGCTACCTCGGCGAAGCCGCCGACGAGCCACGTGTCGGTTTCGGCGGCGACGCGGGCCCACGCCTGGGCCGTCTCGCCGTCGCGCGGTTCGGCCACCGACTCGAGCTCGGCCCGCGATTCGAAGACGTAGCCGGTCGTCGCCAGCTCCGGCAGGACGACGAGCGAGGCGTCACCGTGCTCGCGGACGAGTTCGACCGTCCGCGCGCGGTTGCGCTCGACGGCGCCGAACTCGGGGACCGTCTGTGCGACGGCGACCGTGATCTCGGCCGCTTCGGTCACTCCCAGATCCCCCCGGAGAGGCGGTCGATCGCGACCATCACGACGACCGTGAGGGCGATGAAGACGACGCTCGCGGCCGCGATCGTCGGCGAGTAGCCGTACCGAAGCGAGTTGAACAGCTGGATCGGGATGGTGTCGACGAGGAACAGCGACAGCAGCCAGGCGATGATGTACTCGTTGAGCGAGAGGATGAACGCGAACAGTGCCCCCGAGACCACGTTCGCCCGCAACAGCGGGTAGGTCACCGTCCGGACGGTTCGCATCGGCGAGGCGCCAAGGTTCATCGCCGCCTCCTCGTAGACCCGGTCGAGCTCGTCGAGTCCCTGAGAGATCAAAATGAACGGGAACGGCGCGTAGAAGATCCCGTGTGCGATGATGATGCTCGTCCGGGTGCCCGCGAAGCCGAGCTCGAGGAAGAAGATGAGAAACGCCACGCCGACGATCACCGGCGGGACGAGGATCGGGAGGATGCCGAAGGTGCCGAAGACGGTGCGCCACCTGTACTCGTACCGATCCAGCGCGAACGCCAGCGTGCCGCCGATCGTGGTACTCAAGAGTGCAACCGCGGCGGCGATGCCGAGGCTGTTGAGCAGGGCGAGCACCCACGTCGAATCGGTGAAGAACTCGACGTACCACTGCATCGAGAAGCCGCCCGGCGGGAACGTGAGGAACTGCTCCGGCGTGACCGACACCGCGATGATGATCGCGAGCGGTGCCGCGATGAACGTCATCGCCGCCCCGACGTACAGGCGACTCGCGGTCCAGATCACGCGCTCGCGCGTCCGGGCGTCGACCCGTGTGACGGCGGCGTCGACGCGGCGGCCGACGGATCGGGTGAGCCGGGTGATACCGACGGCGGCGGCGGCCGATCGGAGGCCATCACGGACGGTCGACCCGGCACCGGACGATTCGTAGGCGGCCGGATCCGGCCGGCCGCCGTCGGCCTCCGCCACCTCGTTGCCGCCGAGGCTGGCGGTGGTCAGGTTCGTAAACCGGACCATTACCCAGAGGAACGCCAGGACGACGACGATCAGCCCGATGCTCATCGCCGCGCCGAACGGATAGTTCTGTTCGCCCATGATCTGGGCTTCGATCAGCACGGGGAGGGTTCGCTCGGCGGAACTCCCGAGCAGCCGCGGCATGACGTACGCGCCGAGTGCGAGGATGAACACCAGCGCGAGCCCGCTGACGATGCCGTTTTTCGAGAGCGGCAGCGTCACCCGTCGGAACGTCGTCGTCGGGCCGGCTCCAAGGTTCTTCGACGCCTCGAGGAGTTCGCCGTCGATGTTCCGGATGCTGCTGTACAGCGTGAGGATCATGAACGGGAGGAAGACGTACACCATGCCGACGACGAGCCCCCAGTAACCGGGGTAAAAGGACCGGGGTTCGGCGAGGAGCCCGGTGGCGACGCCGATCGAACTCAGGATGCCGCCGGAGGCCAGGATGACCTGCCAGGCGTACGCGCGGATCACGTAGGTGACCCACAGCGAGGAGATGATCGTTATCAACAGCGCGCTCCTGAGCCACGGCCGCTCCATCCGCACGAGGTAGTACGCGATCGGGTAGCCGAGCAGCAGGGAGACGGCGGCGGTGACGAGCGAGATCTCGATCGTCAGCCACAGCTGTCTGAGATAGAGGTTCGTCTCGATCGGCGGCCAGCCGGCCGAGAGGTTCACCGAGAGAAACCGCGCGTAGTTGTCGAGCGTAAAGCCCGGCCGGTAGGAGCCGCCGGGGATGTTCACGTAAAAGCTGAACACGACGAGCAGCGCGAGCGGAACGAGGAAGATCGCGACGAGCCAGAACAGCGGGTAGGAGAGCGCGTACCACCGGGCGTTGGCACGCACGCCGGCTCGCCCGCTCTCGCCGGTCTCGGCTCCGTCGGTCGACGATTCCGCCCCCATCTACGCCTCCACGATCCGGCAGTCGTCGGCGCCGACGCTGACGGATACCCGGTCGCCGGCGGTTCGCTCGTCCGTCCCGCTCCGTCTGACGACGACCAGTTCGCGACCGTCGGCGGTCTCGAGGCGGTACTCGACGCTGCTGCCGAGGTGTCGTTTGAACTGGACCGTTCCCTCGAAGACGTTTTCCGCGGCCGCCGCTCCCGCACCGTCCGCGCTCGCCGCGTCGATGGCGAACCGCTCCGGCCGGACGACGGCCGTTACGGTCTCGCCGGCGGTCGCGCCGTCGTTTCGGGCCCGGATCGTCAGGTCCCCGCAGTCGACGGTCGCGTAGCCGTTCTCGACGCTGGCGACGGTGCCGTCGAAGAGGTTCGCCGTTCCGAGGAAGTCCGCGACGAACCGCGTCTTCGGTTCGTTGTACACCTCCTCCGGGGGGCCGACCTGCTCGAACCGGCCGTCGTTCATCACCGCGAGGCGGTCGGACATCGTCAGCGCCTCCTCCTGGTTGTGCGTGACGAAGACGGTGGTGATCCCGACCTCTCGCTGGATCCGGCGCAACTCGACTTGCATCTGCTCGCGGAGCTTCTTGTCGAGACTCGCCAGCGGTTCGTCGAGCAACAGCGCATCGGGCTCGGGCGCGAGCGCTCGAGCGAGCGCGATCCGCTGTTGCTGGCCGCCGGAGAGCTGATCCGGGGTCCGATCGGCGACGTTCGGTAGCTCGACGAGTTCGAGCATCTCGGCAACTCTGGCGTCGATCTCCTCGTCGGTGTACTCGCCGTCGACTTCCATCCCGTAGGCGACGTTCTCGTAGACGGTCATGTGGGGAAAGAGCGCGAAGTCCTGAAACACCATTCCGGTGTTGCGCTCGTACGGCGGCGCGTCGGTGACGTCGACGCCGCCGATCGAAATCGTTCCCTCGGTGGGTCGCTCGAAGCCGGCGATCGTTCGCAGCGTCGTCGTCTTGCCACAGCCGGAGGGGCCGACCAGCGTGACGAACTCGCCGCTCTCGACGTCGATGTCGACGCCCTTGACCGCGAGCACGCCGCCGGGATACCGTTTCGTGACGCCGGAGAGTGAGATGCCGCTCATCGGTGTCAGCCGATGATGAACTCTTCCCAGCGCTCGTTGACCCACTCCTCCTCCTCGAGGTAGAGGTCGTAGTACGGCACGATCGCCTCCTCCGGTCCGGGACCGGCGACGGCCTCGTAGGTCTCGTCGTCGAGTTCGGAGTGTTCGATGTCGATCACCGGCGCGGTGTAGAGGTTCTCCGCGAGCGTGTCCTGAACCTCCGGACGGCACGCGTAGTCGATGAACTGCCGGGCCTCGTCCTCGAGGTCGGAGGTCGTGAGGACGACCCACGAGCCGGAGTCGAGCACCGACCCCTCCTCGACGAAGTTCGACTCGACCGGCGCGCCGTCGTCTTGCATCACGTTCGTAATGTCACTGTACAGCATCCCTGCGGGCACCTCGGCGTCGCGCAGTCGCTGCTGGAACTCGGCTTCGTTCTCGTACCAGAAGTTGACCTGGTCGGTCACGCCCTCGAGTTCCTCGAAGACCTCCTCGACGCTGTCGCGGTCCTCGAGCGTCGACTGCCCGTCGAAGTACACCTCGGCGGTGATGTCGAGCAGGAAGGAGTTCGACGCGAGACCGAGCAGCCCGAGCTGGTCTTCGTACTGCTCGTCCCACAGCGCCTCCCAGCTGTCGATCGGCTCCTCGAACACCTCGGTGTTCTGGACGAGGTTGATGTACCACGAGAGCGCGCCGACGCTGGCGATGCCGCCGTCGCGCTCTTCGATCAGGTCGTCGCTGATGTACTCGAGGTTCTCGAACTCGTCCGGGTCGTCCCAGAGGTGCCAGAGGTCCGAGTTCAGCCCGCGAAGCACGCCGACGGTCGACATGATCGCGACGTCGACCGGCGCTTCGTCGGCGCCGACGGCGCTCTCGTACTGTGAGAGCGCCTCCTCGGCCGTCGGCTGCTCCTGGGATTCGGCCTCGAAGTCGGCCTCCTCGTTGAACGGTTCGAACAGGTGCTCGTCCATTACCTCCTGGAACACCCCGCCGTATACGGCGACCGTCAGCGTCTCGTCGCCGAGGATGTCCGTACACCCCGCCAGCCCCCCGAGTGCCACGGCGCCCCCGGTTGCAACCGACGTTCGAAGGAAGGTGCGCCTCCCGTGCGTATGTTGCCCTGGCATTATGTTGCCACCTATCACGGAGTGTTACTGATGGCTTCACATAAAGGTTCCTACAGCCGAACGGGCAGATTCGCCCCGGTGGGCCGACTCTTGGCGTTCTTTTCCGGTTTCTCCGCTCTCGTGGGATGCCTCGGATCAGGTCTCCTCGACGGGGGCGAGCGTCGACCGGCTGCGCACGTCCGCGAGCGTCGTCCAGTCGACTGCGAGATCGGCTTCGACGAGCCGCGAGGTGACGAGCTCTGCCGAACCGGCACAGGTCAGCGAGGCGAACGACCAGCCGGGCTGTCCCCACGGGAACGGTCCCGACTCGCGCGGCCGACGCAGGTCGATGACCCCGCCGAGGCGGTCGCGCGTCCCGACCGCGAGCTCGTGTGCCTCCTCGAACCGGGAGAGCGGAAACTCCCTGTTGTCGGCGACTAGCAAGCCCGTCTCGCCCTCGAGCGCCCGCCCGACGGCGGTTCGTCGCGCTTCGATCAGCAACGACACCATGTCGAGGGTCGCCCGCTCGTCCCCGATGACGTCCGTGTACCGCCGGATCGCGCCGCCGTGTGCGGTCGGCTCCGGGTCGTCGTACGGCACCGATTCGGACGTGGGATGGTACTCGACGATTCCCGTCGTATCGAGCGCGGTTTCGATCCCGCCTGCCAACAGCACGCCGTCGATCGTGACGCTCGAGGCGGCCGCGATCTCGAGGCGGTCGTCACCACCCCGGTCTATCGGTTCGATCGACGCGGGGACCGGACCGAGCGGCGACTCGTCGATGCGACGAAGGATCTCCTCGACGCGCGTCCGGGCGCTTGCGGAGACCGTGACGGTGCCGACGACGACGTCGCCGCTGTCGGTCTCCGGCGCGTAGGTGACGCGGCTCGTCAGCTCCGCCAGGCGTTCTCGCACCTGCTCGATTCGACCGCGAACGCCGCCGCGCTCGAGTTCCGCGCGCCCGTCGTCGGTCAGTCGTCGCCCCTTCCCACCCACCTTCTTGGTGAGTCCGTCCTCGTCGAGATCGGCGAGGGTCATCCGAACCGCCCGCTCGGTGATCGAGTAGCCGCGCTCCTTGAGTCGCTTCGTGAGGTGGACGCTGCCGACCGGCTCGTGTTCGGCGAGCAGCCGGAGCGTGTCGTAGGTTCGTTGATCGCGCGTCATCTGCGAGTCACCCCTGAACAGCCGCCAGATCGGATGCGAGGTCGGCGAACGCTTCGACGTGCTCGTCGACGTCTCCGGCGGTGTGCTGGACGCTGACCGTCCACTGCTGGGAGGCGTCGTGCGGATGGGGGATGACCCCGCGGTTCACCATCCCGAGCCAGTAGGTCTCGTGGAACTCCTCGTCGACGTGGCCCCAGTCGCGGAACGTCCGGATGCGTTCGTCCGTGAAGTACACCATTCCCTGCGATCCCGCCGTCACGACGTGTCCCTCGAGTCCCGCGTCGTCGATCACGTCGCGGTAGCCGTCGGCGAGTCGGGCGGCCAGCGTCCCGACGTGATCGTAGGCGTCCTCGGTGAGAATCTCGCGAAGCGTTACGTCGACCGCTCGCAGGGCCAGCGGATTCCCGTTGTACGTCCCGTAGTGGGCGACGCCGCTCGCCGTCCCGCGCTCGAGGTCGGCGGCGATCAGCTCCATGATCTCCCGACGGCCCCCGAAGGCGCCGACGGGGTAGCCGCCGCCGATGGCCTTCGCCAGGGCGACGAGATCCGGCCGCACGCCGTAGTACTCCGCGCCGCCGCCGGGTGCGAGTTTCACGCCCGTCTTCACCTCGTCGAAGAGCAACAGGACGTTGTACTCGTCGGCGAGTTCGCGGAGCCGATACAGGAAGTCACCTTCCGGTTCGACCAGCCCGAGGTTGAGGCAGGCGGGCTCGACGAGAATCCCGGCGATCTCGGCGGCGCGGTCGCGAAGCAACCGTTCGACGCTCTCGGCGTCGTTGTACTGGGCGAGCAGGGCGTTCTCGGGAACCGATCGCGGAACTCCCTGGGATTCCCGGACCGGACGCGGGTCGTGTGCCGGTCCCGCCCGCTCGAGGGGCGGCATCTTGCTCACCAGCCCGGTATCGTGGGCGCCGTGGTAGGCGCCCTCCATTCTGACGATCTTCTCGCGGCCGGTGTACGCCCGCGCGAGGCGCATCGAGTGCATCACCGCCTCGGTTCCGCTGTTCGTAAACCGGACCTGTTCGATCGCCTCCCACCGGTCGATCAGCGGGCGGGCCGCGTCCGCGAGGAGGTCGGTCGGTCGGGTGTAGAGGGTGCCTCGCTCGAGCTGTTCGCCGACGGCGTCGGCGAGCGCCGGGTGTGCGTGACCGACCAGTTGCGTGCCGTTGTTCAGGGCGAAATCGAGGTACTCGGTTCCGTCGGCGTCGACGAGCCGCGAACCGGCCGCCCGCTCGGCGTGAATCGGGTACGGTTCGTACGCCCGATAGGTGCTGCAGACGCCGGCGGGAACGATCTCCCGTAACTCGCTCGCCAGCGACGCCGACGCCGGCGTCCGTTCCCGGTACCGGCGGCGCTCGCGCCGTAGCAATTCTCGCGTCGTCGCGTCGGGTGTTTGGCCGCGTTCCATCGTACCATACCGGAAGTTGACTTCCGGTTAGTCGGAGTTCGGACGGTGTGAGCATAAACGTTGCCTCGCGAGTGGCGAGTGGTCGGTCCCGTCGCTCGAGGCGATTCGATGCCGGTCGGAGAAATGGCGTTAGACTTTGGGGAGTGAAAAACGGATCGGGCGACACGACGGAGTCAGTGACGGCGAATCGCTAGTCGTCCTCGAGCGCGTCGAGTTTCGCGATGAGTTCCTCTGAGGTCTCGACCGACGTGTCTCCCGACAGCAAGTAGAGGGCGGGGCCGAGCACACACCAGAGGAGGACGATCGCCCACTCGTAGGGCCAGAGCAGCGCGGACTGGCCGCCCGGGAGGTAGAGGAAGATGAAGACCGCCGTCAGTACGAACGCGACGACCCCAACGAGCATCCCGCCCGGAACCTCGTACGGTCGGTTCATCTCGGGTTCGCGGTAGCGAAGCACGAGGAACGAGACGACTACCAGGAACCAGGCAACGACGATGCCGAGTCCGCCGGCGTTGACGACCCACGTGAGCATCTGCTCACCGAACAATGGCGCCGGCACGGACAGCCCGCCGATGAGCAGAATCGCGTTGCTCGGCGTGTTGTACTCGGGGTGGACCGTCGCCAGCGACTTCGGCAGCATTCCGGACTCTGCCATCGCGAACAGCGCCCGACTGCCCCCGATGATGAACGCGTTCCAGCTGGTGAGAATCCCCGCAATGCCAGCGAGTGCCATGAGCTGGCCGACGAGCTGGCTGTCGTAAAGGGCGGCCATCGCCTCGGCGGCGGGGAGCGGGCTGTCGACGAGCTCTGCGCCCGGCAGCGCGCGACTCGAGCCCCAGATGACGGCCATGTAGAAGAGCGCGGCCATGGCCACCGAGAGCAGGATCAACAGCCCCAGCCGTCGCGCTGGGACGTCGGCCTCTTCTGCGGACTGCGGGATGACGTCGAAGCCGACGAACATGAACGGCGTCATCAGTACGACGGCGAAGATTCCGGCGGTGCCCGCCCCGAAGGAGCTGTCGGGAGAGGGCTGTCCGCCGGTGATCGCTCCGGCGATCAACACGACGCCAGCGAAGGCGATCACGACCGTCATGATGATCTGGAACTGCGCGGCGATGCGGATGCCGACGTAGTTGAGGTACGTCATCCCGACCGTCCCCAGCACGCCGACGACGATCCAGGTCGCGTACACCGGCTCCCCGGCGACGCTCCAGAGCGGGAACTCGTTGAACCCCGGAACGATGAACGCCATCGCAGACGGGAGCGCAACCGCCTCGAAGGCGGCCACCGTCACGTAGCCGAAGATGATCGCCCAGGTACACACGAACGAGCCGAGCGGGCCGAGTGCGCGCAAACTGTAGACGTGCTCGCCGCCGACGAGCGGCATCGACGACGCGAGTTCGCTGTAGATCACCGCCACGATTCCGACCACGATACCGCCGGCGACGAACGCGGTGATCGCACCCCACGGGCCGCCCTCTACGATCCACTCGCCGGTGAGGATGATCCAGCCCCAGCCGATCATTGCCCCGAACGACAGGATCAACATCTCCTTGCTTCCCAGTGCCTTCTCGAGTCCGCTTTGTGTGGTATCTGCCATATCTTACGCTCTCCGTTGAGCTATCCGTGACCTCCAGACGATTTCGCATGTAACTTTCGACATTACTGTATAGGATTCAAATCAATTGTATTTTTCTGGATAGGGTTCTACGACCTCGGGAAGAGTAGAACGGTCCGGAGAACATGAACAACTAATGATATTAATGGTCAGTAAGCGTAGCGAGATGGTAAATACCTGCTGCGAGTTCAGTCGAGAGGTTTCTGACGGCCGCTGGCCGTATGAGGAGCTAATCGGTGGAGAGATAGCCGAAGTAAAGACTATATCCCCTCGTTGAGTTTTCCGCGGTATACGTGATACGCGCACACAAATCGGGCGAAATACCGGGAACTCCGGCCTGGTAAACGTCTCTGGATCCGAACTCGAGAAACTCGGTATCGATATCGGCGACGCGGTTGATGGTGAAGCCGTTGACGCCACACGAGCCGTCCACGCGCTCATTGACAGCAAAGACGCAGAGCAATTCCTGATCGTTACACCAACGCAATAGATGCAGACAGCGCTTACCTACCGCACGAACCGAGACCTGTTCTCCAACTACTATCTCAACGAGCATCTTCCAGAGACGGAAGCATGGCACGAAATCAGTGAGGACGAACTACAGGACGCGTACGACGAGATCAACGAACTGTTCGAGCGTGAGAAGAGCACCGCTCCGAAACGCAACGAGTCCCAACTCGAGGAGAAGTTCATCCGGCCGATGTTCCGGAAGCTGGGCGTTCCGTTTGAGGT
Source organism: Natrononativus amylolyticus (assembly GCF_024362525.1). Classification (GTDB taxonomy): domain Archaea; phylum Halobacteriota; class Halobacteria; order Halobacteriales; family Natrialbaceae; genus Natrononativus; species Natrononativus amylolyticus. The sequence continues at coordinate 118,996 of NZ_CP101459.1, read as the reverse complement.
CGAAGAAAGCACCAGCCGGACGCAGCGACGGCCTGACTACGGCTTCTTCGAGTCCGAGAAGGCAGCCCAGAACGCGTTTACCCGTCGTGAGGAGGGTGGCGACTTCTACGAAGACGCCGTGGCGGTTGCAGACGCTAAGCGATGGGGTCGTCCGCTCGATACACGTGGGAGTGGCGAACACGAACGTGATTTCGAGAATCCGAGCTACCAGATTCACGTCTATCTTCAGGAAACGCCTGCACAGTGGGCCGTTCTCACGGATGGAAAGAAATGGCGACTCTACTACGGACCGACGAGCCACCGGCTGGACTCATACTACGAGATCGACCTGGCAACCGTACTGGAGAAGGGTGACCTCCAGGATTTCAAATACTTCTATCTCTTCTTTCGCCACGAAGCGTTTCTCGAGGACGCCAGCGGTGACTGCTTCCTCGACGATGTCTACGGTGAGTCCAACGTTTTCGCCCAGGAGTTGGGTGAGGACCTGCAGGACAACATCTACGAGGCGATCCAGACCCTCGCTGAAGGGTATCTCGAGTATCCCGAGAACGACCTCGATGAAGCAGCCCTCGAGCTCATCCACGACAGTTCGCTTATCTATCTCTACCGACTCATCTTCGTTCTCTATGCCGAAGCCGAAGGGCGCGATCTCCTCGATACGAACAACGAGATTTACGAGCAGTCCTACAGCCTGAACTCGCTCAAACAGGAGGTTGCCGAAGAACTCGATAGTGCCGATCCGAAGTATCAGAGTTGGCAGAATGCTATCGGAGCGCAGCTCGATGGGCTATTCAAGCTCGTCGATCAGGGAAGTGAAGCTCGAGGGATTCCAAAAGGGGATCTCTACATTCCAGCGTACAACGGTGGGCTGTTCCGAACTGATCCCGACGATGACGATCGCCCCGAAGCGCGTTTCCTCGCTACTCACAACGTCGGTGATGCGTATCTCGCACGGGTGATCGAACTATTGACCCGAAGTCAGAACGACGGTGGGAAGATCTTCGTCGATTACTCCTCGCTGGACGTTCGTCACCTTGGAAGCATCTACGAAGGATTGCTCGAGTACCAGCTCAACATCGCTCACGAGCCGCTAGCGCTCGAGAACGGTGAGTACGTGATTCCCGACGAAGATGATGAGATCGTCGTCGAGGAAGGCGAGGTATACCTGACGACTGGTTCAGGAGAGCGGAAGTCTACAGGGTCTTACTACACGCCCGAGTACATCGTTGAGTACATCGTCGAGAACACACTCGGACCACTCGTTGACGATATCAGGGAGAGACTGGTCGGACAGAGCGCCTTCGATGAGGGTGGATTCGCTGCTGAGTTCGCTGAAGAGGTGTTCGAGTTGAAGATCCTCGATCCGGCGATGGGGAGTGGGCACTTTTTGACGGGTGCTGTGGATTATCTCGCCCGTGAGATTATCGACGCCCAAGAAAAGCAGGTGGCTCAGCAGGGTGTCGAGACTGTTGACAAGGACCGAGATATCAACTGGGCACGTCGGCAAGTTGCCCAGCGCTGTATTTACGGTGTGGATCTGAACCCACTCGCCGTGGAGTTGGCGAAGGTGTCGCTGTGGCTTCGAACCCTCGCCGCTGAGCAACCGCTTGCGTTCCTCGATCATCACTTGAAAGCTGGGAACTCACTTGTCGGGAGTGATATTGAAGAGATTGAAGAACTCGAGTCAGCGGGCGGTGGCGACGAGTTGAACGCCTCGCTTGCAGACTTCGGCGTAGCACGGAAGGGCACGATCGAGCAGTTGATGCGGATTTACGGGGACTTCATCGCCATCGAAAACCAAGAACTCGCCGACGCCAAGGAGATGGAGTCCAGGTATGACGAGTTCGAACAAAATAAGCTTCGGCAGAGACTTCAGGCGATGGCTAATGTACATACAGCCGAAGATTCTGGTTTAGACAACTTGCCCAGGGATGCGTATGAACAGATGGCTGCAGTGTTGGAAGATGATGGAGAGTGGAAGGAGATTGAGCAGATGCAGTGGTTCCAAGATGCCCAACAGTGGGCTGCTGATACTCTTTACTTCCACTGGCGACTAGAATACCCCGAAGTATTCTATGAGGAAAACGGGAGTGAAAGAGCCAATCCTGGATTCGATGCTGTAATCGGAAATCCCCCCTGGGTAATCACCTCTGATGAAGACCTCTCATCATATCTCTGGCAGAAATACCAATATCAATCGGGCCAGCCAGATCTCTATCGGTTCTTCATTGAACAATGTATCACTCTCTCCCGGTCTAAATTCAGTATGATTACACCCAGCTCGTGGCTCACAATTCCTGCAGCGTCTGATCTGAGAAAGGAAATCATCGGAAGCCGAAATTTGCATCGGACCAGCCTAGTCCCCCAATCAGCGTTCGAAGATGTTGATGCAAATATGTGTACGTTCACCGTTGATCTTGCCAAGAGTTCTGATGAGATCACGATACTCGATCTTTCTGAAACTGGTGAATCAACGAAACTCCGAGAAGTCCCATTCGACTCTCTGGAGAACGATTCGTACCGAATTACTCTTTGGGCCAACATTACGCAACGACGGATAGTTTCAGAAATGGATAGAGGTTCTGTCTCGTTAGGCGAGATCTCTGACAGAACGGTTGGTTATCAACTATATCATACAGATATTCACGACCCAGAGATCATTGATCAAAAATCCCATCATTCAGGCCATAAAGAATCTGAATCATATGTTCCTGAAATACGGTCATCGTCTCTGTATAAGTACTACGTTGATCCTGAGGCAGACGGATATGTAAATTTATCTGCAGAGTTCTTCCGAATCCCACCCGAAAAATTTAGAAAGGGAGATCGGGTTTTAATCCGTGAAATAACTGGTGACGATGGGATAACTGCCGCTAATGTAGAAAGAGAATTACTATTTCCAAAATCAGTGATTTCGTTGGTGGTCGAGAATGATCAGTACTCCACCGGCTATATAACTGCATTATTGAATAGCAATTTACTTTCGTTTGAATTCCTGGTAACTGGCGAGAAAGCCACACAGGATCTGTTCCCACGTCTCTCGATGTCTTCTCTCGATCGCCTAAGTATACGAAAACCGCCTGTTGGGCATCTTATGTCAACTGAGGAGATGGTGACAAACAAAGAGTTCAATGAGGATGATATAATTCAGATCCATAAGAGATCCAAAGATACTGCCGAATTCCTTGATATGATTGTAGAGGATATAAAAGAGATGAAAGAAGAGGCCCACCTACTTAATACAGACATATCAGATTATCTTGGGTCATATGAGTGGGGAGAATCGATCGATGAAATGTCGGGAGTTCAACCCTCGCCAGGAATAAGTGACTCAGTACTTTCAGAAACCACCGATTCTAAGGACAAGTTACATATAGATGGTGCAAAAGTCAAAGACGGGGATACAAAAACAACGATTTATCTTATTGCACGGTACAAGCCGAAAAGTCCAGAAAGATGTAAAACAGACAGATACGGCTATACCAAGACCAGACCCATTCCTGCTTTCGAATTTATAGGACTCGATGAAAATAAGAATTCGCTCCTGAAAGAGTTCGTTCCGTATGCTGTTTCTCGCGCAGACGGGTTTGCAGACTTCCGTGATAATGCCACAAAGCAAAATTCGCTGTTAGATCGGCTGATGAAACTCAAACTACCTGATTTATCAGATGTGGAAGGTGGGTTAAACCGCTACATCGAAACACGAAACAGGCATGACGAACTGCAAGAAAAGATCGAACGTAGAATAGATCTTATCAACTCCGTCGTATACGAATTATATGAAATCTCGGAGGAGGATATCAACGTCGTAGAGGATGCGGTAACTAAATTGGAGCGATCCTAGACTCGTTACTCGAGCGTCTACAGGCGGAGCAGGTCGAGTGACTCGGGGCTTGACCTCGAGGCGGTTCACTGGGGAGATTCGCCACCGCCGACCTCACGGGAGGAGACCGAGGCGGGCGTTTTCACTGCCACCTTCGTCGCTCGTCGGCTCGAGCTCCGCCGTCACCTCGCGTTCGCCGTCGTGGGTGTGCTCGAGCGTCTTCGTCTCGTACTCCTCGTGATAGAGGTCGATCACGTACTCGTTCTCGTAGATGACGTCGGTGTAGAGGCCGTCTTCGTCCGTCTCACCGCTGAACTCGAGGGGAATGTCCGCCTCGTGTTCGTCGCCCTGCCCGAAGACCTCGACGCCTTCGACCGACTCACCCGCCGAGTCGACGACCTCCAGCGTGAGCAGGGACTGCTCCGGCTCCGAGGGCTCGAGCGTGACGGTGATTTCGTACTCGCCGTCGTGGACGTGCTCGACGCTCATCCCCTCGTACTCGTCGTGATCGAGGTCGATCACGTACTCGTTCTCGTAGATGACGTCGGTGTACTGCCCGTCCGCGTCGGTTTCGCCGCTGAACTCGAGGGGAATGTCCGCCTCGTGTTCGTCGCCCTGCCCGAAGATCTCGACGCCTTCGACCGGCTCACCCGCCGAGTCGACGACCGTAATCGTTAATAGCGATTGCCCGGGCTCTCGTGGTTCGTCCTCATCGGCAGCGTCGTCGGTACTGTCGTCCGCTTCTCCGTCGTCGGCATCCGTTCCGTCGTCACCGGCCCCATCGTCAGTCGTACCGTCCTCGTCGTCAGCATCGGTTGCACCGTCCCCGTCATCGGTGGCAGCTCCGTCGTCAGTGCCGTCAGCATCGGCGCCGTCGTCCGTATCGCCGGCATCGTCATCGCTCGTGTCGTCGCCCTCCGTCGTCGCCGAGTCGTCGGTTCCGCTGTCCGTCTCGTCTGAGTCCGCGTCGTCGGCGTCCGACTCGTCGGATTCGTCGTCGCTCTCTTCGACCGGTATGATCTCTACGGAGTCGTCGCTCTCGGCCGTCTCGTCGTCTGCGTCGCCGTCCTCGTCGGTCCCGTCTGCGGTGTCGTCCACCTCACTATCGTCCGCCGTTTCCTCGAAATCGGCCGTGTCGTCGGCGTCGCTGCCCGGACCGCCGTCGAGGCTTCCACAGCCGGCCAGAAGCACGCAGAGAACGACGACCAGAATCAGCGCTCGCTGCCAGTTAGTCCCCCCTCCCATAGTACGACGCCACGTACACCGCTGCCCGTGTTAGCAATTTATCTTTAATTCTACACAGTTGTCCGCACAACCGTCTGAGCTACCGCCGGCGATACGCGGGCAGGCGGAAATCGGTACCAAACGACCCCTACGAGACTCGAGAAACCGATTGCGTCCCGTGAAAAATTCGAGCCTGGAAACCCGATATGGGCCACAGATAGACTATAGGAACACGATAAATGTCAAAACGGACGAAATTACTATATGTGCAATTCCGTTCTCTCAGGTATGGATCTCGTCGCGCTCTTCGGTATCGGGAGCACTAACTTTCACTATACTATCGGCACGCCCGCAGGAGATTTCGTGACCGCCGTTTCGACCGAACCCACACAACCACACCGTCTCGAGGACCAGTTGCTGGAGACGGTCGCGGAGTTGCAGACGACCGAATCGCTCGATGCGGTCGCGATTTCGGCACCTGGACTGGTCGATCCCGAGGCGGGCTGTATCCGGAAGTTCGACACCGCCGACGGCGCGTTTATCGACCGGATCGACCTCCGCGAACCGATCGAGCGAACGTTCGATCTGCCGGTGTACCTGGAAAACGACTGTTCGGCGTCCGCCCTCGGCGAGTGGTACTTCGGTCGGCGCGGCGAGTATGACTGCGTCCTTCACCTCACCTTCGGGACGGGTATCGGCGGCGGCGTCGTCGAACACGGGACGCTGTTGCGCGGGGACTCCGGCCAGGCCGGCGAGTTCGGCCTCGTCTCTGTCGACCCCGGCAGCGACCTCGAGAGCGACGGCGTGCCTGGAGCGTGGGAGGCGTTCTGCTCCGGTCGCGGGATTCCGGAGTACGTCGCCCACCGTCTCGAGGGCGAAGACTGGGCGGCGACCGACAGCGAACTCGTTCACACGGCGGTCACCACCGACGAGCGTCTTTCCGCGCCGGACGTCTTCGCCGCGGCAGCGGCGGGCGACGAGTTCGCCCGCTCGTGTCTCGAGCGACTCGGCCGGTACAACGCCGTCGGCGTCGGCGCACTCTGTAACGCGTACAATCCGGGGCTCGTCACCGTGGGCGGCGGCGTGGCGCTCAACAACCCGGACTGGCTCCTCGAGGGGCTGGAGGCCCACCTCGACCGATTCTGTTTCGTCGACCGACCGTCGATCGAGATTACGCCCCTCGGCGAGGAGATCGGGTTGTACGGCGCGCTGGGGACGTTCATGGATCGAGAACCCGGCGTCGTACACCGGCCGGTCTCGAAGACCTCCGACTGAGGTCCACCGGGCCCGGCTCACCGACCGTCGGACGCGGACGATTCGTCGGACGCGTGGAGCAACAGGCCGACGGACAGCCCGAGAACTACCGAAGAGACGCTGAGGCCGCCGAGAAAGAGGGGTTCGAACGCCATGTACAGGAAGATCCCGGCGGTCAGCACGACCGCGTAGGCGCTCCAGAGCGTCCACCGAAGCCGGACGCCCCGCCCCAGTGTGTACGCGAGCGCGCCAAGGTAGAGGCGTCAGGAGTTCAACACGAGCGGTTCGTACCAGTCGCGGTTCGCCCGGTACCAGTCGATGAACTCGTCGACGCCCTCGCGGATGTCTCGCGTGGGCTCGTAGTCGATCAGGTCGTTCGCCTTCGAGATGTCGGCGTGGGTGTGTTCGGCGTCGCTGTCGTGGCGGTCGGCGAACTCGATCTCGAGGTCGGAGTCGATCGCGTCACGCACGGTTTCGGCGAGCGTGAGGATGTCGATGTTGTCGGTTGAACCGACGTTCATCACCTCGCCGTCGGCGCTGCCGTCGGTCAGCAGCGTCTCGTTCGCGCTGAGGACGTCGTCGATGTATGTGAAATCACGGGTCTGGGCGCCGTCGCCGTACACCACCGGCGGTTCGCCGCGCAGACACCGGGAAACGAAATTCGAGATGGCCATGTTCGGCCGCATTCGCGGCCCGTAGACGGTGAAATAGCGCAGCGACACCGTCGGGAGGCCGTAGATTTCGTTGTAGACGCGGACGTAGTGTTCGCCGGCGAGTTTCGAGACGCCGTACGGCGAGACCGGCTCGTTCGGGTGGTCCTCGTCGTAGGGGAGGTACTCGGGTTTGCCGTACACCGACGAGGAGGAGGCGTTGACGACGCGGTCGACGTCGGCGTCGCGGGCGGCCTCGAGGACGTTGAGCGTGCCGTCGACGTTGTACCGGTTGACCTTGAGCGGCTCCTCGACGCTCGTTCGGACGCCGGCCTGGGCCGCCTGGTGGTAGACGACGTCAGTACCGGCGACGAGGTCGTCAACGAGGGTCGCGTCCGTCGCGCTGCCCTCGACGAACTCGTAGCTGCCGTCGCCCTCCGCGGCGGCGTCGCGGGCCGCCTGCACGTTGTGCTTTTTGATTCCGAGATCGTAGAACGGCTCGAGGTTGTCGAGGACGGTGACGTCGTGTCCCGCACGCGTGAACGACTCGGCGAGGTGGCCGCCGATAAACCCCGCACCACCGGTTACGAGAATGTTCATGTGGAAAACATCTGGAGGCGACCTCAAACCAGTTGTGCTTCGCCGCTCGGGGCGGCTGGGCACCGATTCGTACCGCGTTCGTACTACTATCACACGCCCTGAACGTAAATGTAGTAAATATAACCTGAACTAGTAAAAGATAATTAATACGAGTAGCGTCCAGTGGTCGTCATTGGCTATCGACCCAACAACTGTACGGCACGCACGCGGCGCTGACGACGGCCGACGGCGACTCCGACGGCGTCCTCGAATCACTCGCAGCGGCGCTGTGGGGTGAACGGGGCGCTCTGAGCGACTCGAGCGCCCGGTGGTCGATTCTTTCGCGGCCTCGAGGCCGCGGGTCGATTTCGCAGATTCGAGACTCTTCCTTCGGCGACCATCTCGAGGACGACAGTGGCGCGAACGGGTGGTCGACGATACGGACACGACCCTCAAATACGCGGGCGGCGAACTGGACAGGGAGTACCGATGACCGCGATCGACATCAACTGCGACATGGGCGAGAGCTTCGGCAACTGGACGATGGGGCGCGACGCCGAGGTGATGCCGTACATCACCTCCGCGAACATCGCCGGTGGCTACCACGCGGGAGACCCCCACGTCCTCCGGGAGACGGTCGATCTCGCCGCCGAACACGACGTCGGCATCGGCGTCCACCCGGGGTTGCCGGACAGAATGGGGTTCGGTCGGCGAACGATGGACGCCACGCCGGCGGAGATCCGCGACTACGTCGTCTACCAGCTGGGGGCGGTGATGGCGTTCGCGAAGCGCCACGACCTGTCGGTCCAGCACGTCAAACCCCACGGGGCGATGTACTCGATGCTCTCGGAGAGCGAGGAGATCTGCCGGACGGTTCTCGAGGGCGTCCTCGAGGTCGATCCGAGCCTCGTCTACCTGGCGACGGATACGAACATCTACGACGTCGCCCGGGAGTACGACGACCTCGACGTCGTCTTCGAGGGGTACGTCGACCTCGAGTACAACCCCGATCGGACGCTCATCGTCGAGAAGGAGATCGAGCCGAAAGACCCCGAACTGGTCGCAGACCGCGCCGTCTCGATCGCCACCCGCGGGGAGGTCGAGGCCGCCGACGGGACGACGATCGAGGTTCCCGCGTCGTCGATCTGCATCCACGGCGACGGCCCGAACGCCGTCGAGTTACTCGAGACGATCCACGCGCGCCTCGACAGCGAGGGAATCGAACTGGCGCGTCTCGACGAACCCGTCTGAGGCGCCTGACAGCAGTTCAGTCGTCGGGGTCGTCCAGCCCGTCGAACTGCCGGTCGAGGTACTTCGTCGTGTGCTCGCTCTCGACGAAGACCTCGTCCTCGATGACCGCGAGGTGGAACGGAATCGTCGTCGCGATCCCGTCGATCTCCGCCTCCTCGAGGACGCGCTTGCTGCGAGCGAGTAGCTCCGTCCGGTCCCGTGCAGTTACGACGAACTTGCCGACGAGCGAGTCGTAGAACGGACTGATCCTGTCGCCCTCGTCGACCCCGTCGTCGACGCGAACGCCCATCCCCGTCGGTGGCCGGTAGGTCTCGAGCGTGCCTGGGGTCGGTGCGAACTCCTCCGTGGGATCTTCGGCGTTGATCCGGAACTCCATCGCGGCGCCGCGGGGCTCGACCTCGGACTGTTCGAACGACAGCGGTTCGCCCGCGGCGATCCGGAACTGTTCTTTCACGATGTCGATGCCGGTCACGGCCTCGGTGATCGTGTGTTCGACCTGGATCCGGGCGTTCACCTCGAGGAAGTAGAACTCGCCGTCCTCGTAGAGGAACTCGACCGTGCCGGCGCTGGTGTACCCGGCCTCGGCGACCCCGGCGCGAGCGGCCTCACATAGCTCCGCTCGCGTTTCCGCATCGAGCGCCGGCGACGGCGTCTCCTCTATGAGCTTCTGCTGGCGCCGCTGAACCGAGCAGTCCCGCTCGTAGAGGTGCCGGACGTTCCCGTGAGCGTCGCCGAGAACCTGGACCTCGACGTGTCGCGGATTCTCGAGGAACCGCTCGACGTACACCGCGTCGTTGTCGAAGTAGGCCTCCCCCTCGCGCTTTGCGTTGCGAAACTGCTCGTCGATTTCCTCGGGATCGGAGACGACCCGTAGCCCGCGCCCGCCGCCGCCGCCGTCGGCCTTGATCGCGACCGGGTAGCCGTGCTCGTCGGCGAACGCGGCTACCTCGTCGGGATCGTCTATCGGCTCGTCGGTTCCCGGGACAACGGGGACCCCCGACCGGTCCATGATCGCGCGCGCCCTGGTCTTCTCGCCGAAGTCGGCCATCACGTCCGCCGGCGGGCCGACCCAGACGAACTCCGAGTCCTCGACCCGGCGAGCGAACGCCTCGCTCTCGGCGAGAAAGCCGTACCCCGGGTGGATCGCGTCGACGTCGGCCGCAGCCGCTGCCTCGAGCAGCGCGTCCTGGTCGAGGTAGCTCTTGGCGGCGACGGACGGCCCGACGTGGGAGGCCTCGTCCGCCCGGCGGACGTGTTTCGCCGTCTCGTCGGCGTCGCTGTAGACGGCGACGGTTTCGATCCCGAGTTCGGCCGCCGCCTGGAGGATTCGAACCGCGATTTCGCCGCGGTTCGCGACGAGTACGCTCGAGATCATGCGTGACGCTCCGCCAGGGCGTCTCGAATCCGCTCGAGGGTTGCGTCTCGCTCGTGTCGGCTGTCGAGTGCGTCCTCGACGGGGACGGCGTTGAAGGTGACGGTGCTGTGGGTTCGACACTGCGACAGCGCGCCCCGGTCGGGGCTGACGACGGTGCCGACGGTGGTGTAACCGCCGCCGGTGACGGCGTCTCGCATCAACACGATCGGCTGGCCGGCCATCTGAATGGAGCCCACGGGGTAGCCGAGGTCGACGACGTTCGTGACGTCCGACCCCGCGCCGAAGGGTTGCTCGCGGGCTTCGAACATGTCGGTGATGTCGGGGCCCTCGAACCGGTAGCCGACGCGGTCCGCCTCGTCGGAGACCTTCCAGTCGGCGTCGAGGAATCGCTCGCGGCCGTCGTCGGTGAGCCGGTAGTCACAGAGGCCCATCACGACGTCGATCTCGGCTCTCGCGTAGTCGGGGCGGTCCGCCTCCTCGATAGTTGCACCGACCATCGCCTCTGCGTGGGTCGACGGCTCTCCGATCGGCAGCTCGTCGCCCGCCTCGAGGGAGCGCCCCTCGTGGCCGCCGATCCCGATCAGGGTGTACGTCGACCGGCTCCCCATCACCGGTTCGATGTCGATCCCGCCGCCGACGGCGAGGTAGGTGCGCGCGCCCTCGGTGGCGAACTCGAAGCTGAGGGTGTCCCCCGCCTCCGCCCGAACGGCGGTCCACGTCGGCACGGGCTCGTCCTCGAGCGCCGGCTGCATATCCGCGCCGGTGACGGCGAAGACGGCGTCCGCCTGGAACTCGATGTCGGCGCCCATGTAGGTCATCTCGAGGGTCGCGTCGGTTTCGTCGTTGCCGACGAGCCAGTTCGCCACCCGGTGTGCGAACTGATCCATCGCGCCCGAGGGCGGCATCCCGATGTGGTAGTGGCCGTGGCGTCCGGTGTCCTGGACGGTCGTGACGAGACCGCCGTCGAGAACGCGCATCAGTACAACACCTCCATGAGCCGCTCGTTGTAGCCGCGCGGGTCCTCGAAGAACTGCTGTGGCTCGAAGTCGACCCGCTCGAGGGTGTACTGGTAGGTGCCGGCCTCGACCTCCTCGCGGATCGCGTCGTACTCCTCGCGGTCGATCCGCCTGAAGTTGAGGATGTCGCCCGGGTTCGGGAGCACCATCGACTCCTCGAACGCCGACAGCTCCTGGTCGACGTCGAGGACTTCGACCGGCGTCCGTCCGTACAGCTGGTAGCCCCCGGCGCCGGGAACCGGGTAGATCGCCGTGAACGCCCCGCCGAATCCGATCGCCCGGCTCGGCGTCGCCGTTCGCGGCTGTTCGTACTTCGGGACCTCGATCTGTTCCTCGCGGGGCACCATCTGGAAGCAAAACGGCAACCCCGGAACGAACCCGATCATCGTCACCAGGTGTGGCGCGCCGGCGTGGTGGTCGATGAACGCCTCGACGGAGTCGAAGCCGTTGATCCGGGCGGAGTACTCGAGGTCCGTCGACTCCGGGTCCTGGTGGCGCTCGCGGAACTCCATCAGCGTCTCGCGGGTCCACGGGTCGTCGTAGAGCACCGGGATATCGAACACCCGCGCCTCCCACTGATACTCCGAGACGTCGATCTCGTCCTCGAGCGACCGCAGCTCCTCGATCAGTTCGTCTGGGTGGAGCACGCCGGGATCGAACTGGATCAGGTAGGAGGCGTTCGACGGGGCGACCTCGACCAGTCCCTCGAGGTCCGTACGCCGGATCTGCTGGGTTATCGCCTGGGCCTTGAAGTTCGCATCGAAGCTCATCGCCTCGGCGAGTTCGACGAACACCCAGTCGTCACCTCCGTACTCGTACCGCGGGTCGGGCAACTCCTGTCTCGCGATCGTGCCATCGGTCATCCTACCGAGTGAGAGCACGGTTACTACCGTATAGGTACCGCATCGCATACGATTTCGAACACGTGAGCGCTGTTGAAACAAGTGGGAACTGACAGAAGAGGCCTGTTGAATGCAGCACGGCAACTCGCTTTATTTCACGCTGCTATATCTGAACTACCAGGAGTGATAACGCTGATACTGGTAGGGTTCAACGGTTCGCACAATGGCTACTGAAGCGACATTTACGGTTCCCGCAGATGAGTTCCCCCTGGGAACTGTGTTTGAGCAGTTGCCCGATGTAACGGTCACACTGGAGCGAATTATCCCCGCTCAGGACGTGATCGTCCCATATTTCTGGGTGCGGGGGACTGTCGTTGATGATATTGAGGAGGCGTTTACCGACCATCCCGGCGTCGAAGCCATTCGCCTTGTTGACTCCGTTGAGGACGAGTATCTGTTGCGCGTCGAGTGGACGCTGGAGTATTCCGGCATTCTCAGCACACTGGCGAAGACGGAGATTCCCCTCATCAAAGCCGTTGGTACGACCCAGCAATGGACGTTCGATGTACGTGGCGACGATCGAAACGACATCGCGGCCTTCCAGCAACGCTGTCGAGAGCTAGAGATCCCGGTCACGCTGACGAAACTGCACGCGCTCACGCCGGTCGAGACGGGAACCGAGACAGCCCTTACTAACCCGCAGCAAGAGGCACTGGTGCTCGCCTACGATTGCGGCTACTTTGAGTCTCCACGCGAGGTGACGATGGAAGAGCTCGGCACCGAACTCGGAATTTCCCAGCAAGCCGTCGCGTCCCGACTTCGGCGCGGAACCAAGCAGATTCTTGGGAGTACGCTTTCCGAAACAGAACGGCCAAACTGATCGTTACCTTAAAAAGAGGTTGTATACTACTAATCAAGTCTGATGGTACTTGCCCTCCGCAATGGGCATACGGTGCTCAGTAGTGAAAATGGATGAATACTCGCCATATCTCTCGCTACTTAGTAAACCTCTATTTCACCCCAGAGTGATCACACTATGACAATCAAAAATCCCGAAGACGACACACTCCTAATTAACCGGCAGAGAGCAGTCGAAGTACTCACCGAGGCACTGGAGGCCGAAGAGTTGGACGAAAAAAACTACCAGATCCGGGAAGCGCTCCATTTACTCACTATGAAAGACGATAGGGAGCATTCGCGTTAGACAGAGGTTCTATACCGGGTCATTCAGAGTCACCACGCAAATTACTGGAGATCGGCGTGATGGATACCTCCTCTATATTCCACCCGCTATTTTTGACAGCTATCAGGGAACCGACCGCCGTCCCGCAATCTGATTGATATGTACTGACTGTTCACCACCCTTCGGAGATTGACCTTCGTCTCGTGCCACATTCGCGCTTTGTATACAGCAGAGACGGAACGTTCTACCCGAATTCTGTCAGAATATGCCTGCTGAATATAGAGGATGGATGCAGCACGACAACCCGCTTTATTTCACGCGGTTTGACCTGAACTACCCGGTATAGAACCTGCGAACCTAACACGGTCACGGTCATCATTCATCATTCATTTTGGTGGAGTCGTGCTGACTCGATGGCAATTCTGCTATCCTATGAGAAGTAGAACTAGTTTGTCGACCAGTACAACCAGAGGGAATCGACGTGAACGCTTACGTATGAGCGCGAGCGAGAGGGGCTGACGAAGGGAGTACGGCGATGTCGAAAAAGAGCTTCGCGAAGCGATCCGGAAAGCGATCCGCTACGAGCTACTTTCTGTGTTGTCGATCGGCGGCGGAACGGTGCGACTCGAGCGCGATGTCTGGTCCGTCGACGAACGGCGATCGGGACGACAGCGCTTCACAGGTGTTCGGTCATGAACTGGATTCTCGTGAATCCGGTCTTGGTTGGTGGGGGATTGCCTCTTCAACTCCACAGGGATTCAGCTGAAACCGTCCATCACGGCGATGCTCTGCTGCATATTCTGGTCGCCTTAACCTCACGAGGGTTCGTCTGAAACTGTTTTTAGATTGGGTGAACAACCCCGACCACAAGGGTCGGGGCTTCTTCGTGGTTCCCTCAGATTAACTGCTAACACTCCCTGCAACCTTGACGCCTACCCGTTCCAGAGCAAGGCCGTCTCAAACGGTTACGAGGGATGAGGTCGGGCGGTTCACGCGCCCCGATGCCCACCGTCGCACCTTCCGAACTTGAGGGAGGCTCTTGAGAGCAGGCACATCTAACAAACATTCGCCAATCCACGCTTCGCAACGTTCACCGAGGCATTCCTATCCGCATGGTCTTGATGGCCACACGACTTGCATTTGAATCGCTTCCGCCGTCGATTCGCTCGCTCGGCATGTTCACACGCAGTCAACGCACAGCCCTGACTCGTGTACTCCGCGTCAACCGAAGCAATCGGAATGCCTTCAAACGCTGCTTTGTACGCGATGAACACTTGTGTTGCGCGGAACGGCATCGCGTGGAGCCGACGATTCATCCGAGTACCGTAGTCGATTGACTCGCGCATATCCTTGAGGTCTTCAAGAGCAATGCACGGGTCAGGAAACCGCTTTGCAAACTCGACTACGGCCCGGGACAGTTTGTGGAGCCTGTCGTGGACGAACCGATACTCTCGGTCACGAACCACGTTCTTGTACGACGGCTTTCCCGCGTTCTGCATCCGCTTTTTCATCGTGAAATAGCGGTGGCGCTCAGACTTAATTTCGGGGAAGTCGATGACGAGTGTGTCGAGAACTCCCGTTTCGTCCATCGCGGTCAACGCGATGTTGTCCTCGTTCACGTCCACGCCAATCACCGTCTTCGAGTCGGTTTTGTCTCGAACGGTCTGCATCTGGTGGGTGACGTTGACGTGGAGTTCAGCACGGTCATCCGTGAACAGGGCTTCAGCCGTCCCTATCTTCCACTCGTCACTCGACAGTGCGGTTTTCAGCACGTCGAGATGCATCGGGTCGCCAACGACCGTCCCCCGAACAGGATGATATGGTTTCGGAGAGATACGGAACGCAACGTCACCGTCATCGGTGAGTGAGAGCGTGTATCCCTCTTTGTGGTTCATCCGCAAGGGGTATGGCCCAGTTTTGGTGTGACTGGGCATGTTGTAGTCGTCGTATTCGTAGTAGTTCCCCATCGCTTCGAGGGCTTTCTTGACGACCAATTGCGTGTTGTTTTTCACGAGGTTGGCGTCTTGCTCCATCTGGCGACGGATGTCATCCCAGTCTTCACCCTGTTTGGCGAGGCGGATGGTGTCGTTGTACACTGAGCGTGATTCTTGTGTGGACTCAAAGACTTTCGCCTCATCGCCCTCCTCGTAAAACTGGAGTTGGAGTGGAAGGGTCTTTGTGAGGTTTTGGTCTTCGATGTCCATACGTGGCACTCACTCGGCGTCTTCGTCGTACGTCCACTCGCGGAGGAGTTCGCGTACGACATCGGCTTTCGTTCGGTCCTCGTCGATGCATTTCTTCGAGAAGTCTTTGTAGAAGTCCTCCTCGAAATCGACTGTGAATCGTCGTGCCATCTTGTTTGCAGTAGATGATTAGTAACACATTGACTTAAATGTTGTCACGTCGTGCAGTGTGTATGGAGGCGACTCGCTCAAACCACACAGTGTACAATATCAAATATCATTTCGTGTGGTGCCCTCGGTATCGGCACTCGTTTCTCGACCACGTTGCAGAGATATTGGAATCTGAGTTCCATGCAATTATCGAGCGGAACGACTACGAGTTGCGGTCGTTGCATATCTCACCTGACCACGTTCATGTGTTCCTGGGAGCGCATCCGAAACACTCACCGAGCGAAATCGTGTCGAGATTGAAGAGCGTGACGGCACGGAGATTGTGGTCAGAATACCCCGAGGTGATGCGGTCGTTGTACTGGGGTGGTGGGTGTTGGGAACGGTCGTTCTACGTGGGGACGGCAGGTGAGGTAAGTCGAGAGACGATTGAACAGTACATTAACCGCAGTGAGCATGTGTAGTCCTCTGACGGGCTTCACCCCCGACCTCAAGGGTCGGGGTTCTCGCCCTGCACCGCCTATAGATCTCCCGGATCCTCGGTCACCATGCAAATCGGTATTATTGCGAGCAACCTGCTCGAGCGATAGCTCTTAACCGGTTCCTCGGTCAATCCCGCGCTGACTTATCCGTCGTCCGGTCGCTATCGTAGGCCTCTTCGAACGCCCACTCCCGGCGCAGGAGCTCCTCGAGGCCGTGTTCGAGGATGACGTCGCCGAGGACGGTCGCCCGGTAGTAGGTGTAGAGGCCGTCGCTGTCCCGTTCCGTGCGGGCGCGTTTCTCGATGAGGCCGACGTCACGCAGTTTGTTGAGGTGGTAGTGGAGGGTGCTGTCATCCACCTCCATCGCCGCCTCGAGTTCGGTCGGCGTCAACTCCGCGGCGTGTGACAGTCGGTAGACGATCTCGAAGCGGGTCCGGTTGCCGATCGCCGCCTGCATCTCGAGGTACTCCTCGAGCGAGAGCACGCTCGAGTCGGGGAGGAGGTCCGCTGGATCCTCCGGCGCATCGGCGTCGATTCGCGTGTGTTTCGTCCCCATCCTGGTTGAGGATAGGCGGTTGTCGCCCTTAGTCGTTGTCAAGCCAGGATTCTCTGAAAACACCGTCTTTTATATATTCGCGGCGAGTCTGCCCGCTCATGTCCGGGGCGATCGCACGCGATCTCATCGCGGGGCAGCTCGGTGACGTCCAGTACGACCGGTTTCTCCTCTACCTGATGGGGCCGTACAAGTCGTTCAACCTCAACTATGTGTTGACTGAGGAGGAACGCCGGGGGATCGACGTCGACGAACTCCCGGGCCCGCTCCGGGCACTTTTCCAGCATCGAGACGAGATCGACGAGGCGAAGGCGATGCTTCGGCGTGTGCAGGGAGCGCTCCGAACCGACCCCGGCGTGAACGCGTTCCTGGCGGTCGACGTCAACCTCGATACTGACGAGGTGGACGCAGTCACCCAAAGCATCGAGTACGCCCGCCGAGCGAACGCGACGGTGTTTGTCGTTCCGTTTCTCGGTCACAACTTCGGCGTTGGTGAGGAGGCTGGGAGCGTCCTCGAGACGATCGCCGACACCCACGGCGAGCGAATCGTCTTCGTCCACGAGGCCGCGGTCACCAGCGAGATGATCCGGTCGGCGCGCACCCGCTGGGATCTCCGTATCGAAACCTACGAAACGGAAGCCGAGCTGGTCGACACGGTGCGACGGTTCGTCGTGACGACGATGAACCGCGAACAGTTCGGCGACTTGGAACGCCTCGAGTAGGCAAAGTGCTGTGTTGCTCCCGAACGGACGAGACCGCCTCGAGGGCGCTCCTCGTGAAACCGCGGCTATCAAATCGCCGCAGTCCCGCTTTCGTCGCAGTGAAAACATCAGGTTCTATGACTGCACTGTCAGTCTGACGGCTTACTCGAGGCCGGAAGTGAGGAGAACCACCGCCAGCGGACCGAGCCAGAACATGCCATAAATAGCGAACGGGCTGTCGGTGGTCCCACCGAGTTCGACACCCACGGCGTAGCCGGCGACGCCGAGAAACGCGACGACCGGCGCGACGTAGCCGTACTTGACGAAGAGATAGGACCAGTTGTGTCGTCTGTCTCGGGTTGTAGGTGTCACCTCTCACATTCGATTGCCGTCGTGTGAATCGTGCTCGCTCTGCGCCCCCTCGTCTCGTCGCCAGTCGCCACGGGAGAGACGCGTCTGGCGAACCGGATTTCGCTCGCACTCGAGGTCGTCCACAGCGACGCAGGCGCTTGCGGCTGCCGCCGACCACTCCGTCTCCGCACGAATCTGCCCATCGGGTCCGGCGACGAGGCTGTGGTTGGCGTGGTGACGGCCGGGTTGGTCGCCGGCGTGATTCGCGGCCACGACGTAATAGCGTCCGGCGTGGGCACGCGCTCGCCCCAGGAGCCGCCAGTCGAAAAACGCCGTGCGCCAGGCGGCAGTCACCGCGAGGACGGCACACTCGCGACGAAGCGATGAGGTGCGCGTCAACCGCGTGGGGACGGCTTCGGCTGGTTCGAGTAGTTCGAGTGGAGAGGTGGCTTCCACTGGAGAATCCGGTTCCACTGGAGATTCGTTTCGGGTGGAGTCCTGTCTCGGATGCACGCTGAACCAACACGGACTGACTGTATGGAAGCGACGGCGACACTAGCACACGCCGTGTCACAGTGCGATGGCCGCTGTGGTGGGTTCCGTGCACGCTCATACCTGGGTAGGGACCACTCTCGAGCCGCAGCTCTGGACTCGGAAGCCAATCGGGGAAAGGGGCAGTCCCCGACCAGTGCATGCGACCTCGGGGGCGGCGCAGAGAACGCACCGTGAGTGGAGGTCCCCCGTACGCGATGTGTCTCTCTGTCGTTGGTATGAGCTTTGTGGTTGGTTGACACGACGGCGGTGGCGAAAAGAGTGTCTGACACTGCCAACCCTATCCGAAACTCCCATGATAAGAGTTGCCATGGGTCACGGTGTACCAGTTGTGAGTGTCCCTCGGTGCCGGGAGAGAGACAAATGCCCCCTGTAGCAATGGACGCTCGACAAAGAGGCGACCAGTCATGGGGGAAACAACTCCACCAGATACGACCGAGGAGTTAGAACTTCACCGAGCTGTATCGGATGACGGTACCCAGATAGTCGGTCACGTATATGGGCACGGCCCACCGCTCGTGCTCGTCCACGCCGGTCTCGGCGACGGCGTCCTCGACTGGGACGCTGCGATGCCGTTCCTCAGCGACCGATTCGCCTGCTATCTGATGAGCACGCGCGGACGGGGATCGAGTGGTAACCACCCTAACCAGTCACCTGAGCAGTACGTAGAGGATGTAGTAGCGTTCGTAGAGAGTCTCGGCGAACCGGTGGGTCTGGCAGGAGCTTCAGGGGGAACCATGTTCGCACTTGGCGCTGCTGCCCAAAGCAAGGCGGTCGCCGCTGTGGCAGCCTGCGATCCGCTCGCGTTCGAGTTGCTTACCGAGGAGGACGAGGCGCGCCTTCACGATCGAACCCACGCGATTCGAAACGATGACGACACCGACATTGCTGTTGTCCGGGAGCGAAAGTCCCCAGATGTATCGCGATGCCGTAACAGCGGTCCATGCAGCACTCCCAGATAGCCGAACCGTGACGTTTGAGGGGCACGGGCATGTTGCGATGCTTACCGCAACAGATCAGTTCATCAAAGCAGTGCTCGTGTTCATTCGCGATTGAAGTACGATACTGTGAGTATTACTTCGGGGAAGTCAATGGAAATATGAACTCCGGTATCCGCTAGCTTTCGACACTGAGCGGGGTAGTCCACCGTGGAAACTGCGTCCTTTGCGCCGTGCTCGTCTCAAAACGCGCTATCAGCGTGCTCCCAGTCCTCGTAGTACTCGCGCTGGTGTTCGGTGAGATCGTCGATTTCGGCGTCGAGCGTCTCGAGCTTGCGGTTGGCGACGGCCCGATCGAGGCGGTCGGGCATCGCATACAGTCCCGGTGTCAGGTCTCTTCCCTCGCCCGCTATCATATCACGGGCCGCTTCGAACATCATTGCGAACGTCGTATCCATCACCTCGGCGGGGTGGCCGTTGCTGTGCGGGCCGGTGAGGTTGACGAGACGGCCGTCTGCGAGGACGTTGATCCGACGACCGTCGGGGAGGTGATAGCGGGTGACGCCGTCGCGCGGTTCGGTGACCCGGTCGGCGGCCGCCTCGATGTCCGCGACGACGATCTCGACGTCGAAGTGGCCGGCGTTCGCGAGGATCACCCCGTCGGGTAGCGCCTCGAGGTGCTCGCCGCGAACGACGTCGCGGTTCCCGGTGGAAGTGATCACGTAGTCGGCCTCGCGGACGGCCTCGGCCATCGGTGCGAGGCGGTGGCCGTCCATGTGGGCTTCGAGCGCCTTGCGCGGGTCGACCTCGGTGACGATCGTCTGGGCGCCCATCCCCCTGGCTTTCCGGGCGATGCCGCGCCCGCAGTAGCCGTAGCCGGCGACGACGACGGTCTTCCCCGAGAGCATCGTGTTCGTCGTGATCATCACGTTCGACAGCGAGGACTCCCCGGTGCCGTGGACGTTGTCGAAGTAGTGTTTCATCGGCGTGTCGTTGACGCCGTAGACGGGAAACGAGAGCACGTCGTCGGCCTCCATCGCCTCGAGGCGGGTGATGCCAGCGGTCGTCTGCTCGCCGCCGCCGAGCACCGTTTCCGCGATTTCAGGGTGGTCGGCGTGGACCTTCGCGATCAGCTCACAGCCGTCGTCGAGGATGAAATCCGGTTCGCGCTCGAGCAGCTCGTGTTGACCGGCGGCCCACTCCTCGTCGCTCATCCCGGCCTCGACGAACGTTTCGATGCCGTCCTGGTCGCGGAGGGCGTCGACGACCGTCGCCTTCGTGCTGTGGGGCTCGCTTCCGGTGACGAGTACCGTCGCGCCGGCGTCCCGAAGCGTCTCGACCAGCACGCCCGTCTTTTGCTCGAGGTGGGAGGCCAGTGCAACGCTGTAGCCGGCCAGCGGCTGCGTCTCGCCGTACTCGGCGGCCAGCGATCGGAGAATCGGAGTGTAGTCGCGCGTCCATGCGAGCGGATCGGTGTCGTCCGTCATACCCCACCCACGGTACTGCCGGCGCATAAACGCTGGCACCTCGTACGTCGGTTACCCGTTTTTCGTTCGATCCCGGACCGGCTGAGAAACGATCTCGAGATATGGATGCTGAAACTCCTTGGTGTGGTCGCGGTGATCCCCGGAGTCGGGTTCGCACCGGTTCTCCCTGCGCCCGAGGGGGTGTACTTCGCGGGGCTCGTCCTCTCGGTAGGCACGTTCGCGTAGGCGGCGACGTCAACCCGGTCCGGCGGCGAGCGGGCCTAGACCGTCCCGTACCCCTGAAGGCGAAGCGCGACCGAACCGACTGCGAGCGCGACACCGAACCCGGCTGTCGCCCAGTCGGCCGCCGTGAACGGCTGTTCGTTGTAGAACGAGCGCTCGCCCCGCGTGTCGAACCCGCGGGCCTCGAGGGCCATCGCCTGGGTCTGGACGTTCCGAATCGCGGTCATGAACACGGGAATCATGAGCGGGATGTAACTCCGCAGCAGGGTGACGGGGTTGCGTCCGCCGGGTTCGTGGCCGCGGGCGGCCTGAGCCTGTCGGACCGTGTTGGCAGACCCCAGGAACGTCGGGAACAGCCGCAGCGCGGTGCCGACGGCGAAACAGAACGCGTAGGGCAGGCCGAGCGAGCGCATTCCGGCGACGATCTCCTCGTTGGAGGTGGTGGTGACGAACAGCAGGCCGCCGACGATGAACGCGGCGATCCGCTCGGAGCGCCCGAGCGCGAACAGCACCTCTCGTTCGGTGAGGGTGCCCAAAGGCGTCTCGAGGAGCGTTGCACCACCCCCGTGGGTGAACGCCGGCCAGACGGCGAAGCCGATCAGGAAGAGTGCGACGACGATGAACGACAGTCGCTTGAAGTTCGGCCAGCCACCGACGGCCACGAGTGCGAGAAACGTCGCCGCAAGCGGGACGAACACCCAGCGCGGGTCGCCGAAGACGTACGCCGCCACGAACACGCCCGTGATGAGCGCGAGCTTCGAGCGGGCGTTGAGCCGGTGGAGGACCGTCTCCCGGTCGACGTACAGCGACGGTGAGGCGCTCACGACTCCTCACCCCCGAGACCCTCACCAAGCGGTGGTTCGGACCGTCTGGCCCCCCGCGGCTCGTCTGTCTCCTCGCTGGGCGTGTCCGTTCCTCCGAGTGCCTCGACGACTTCGGCGACCGAGAGGGCGGGGAGAGCGTCCGACTGGCCGCTCTGGCGGGCCAGTCGGTTCGAAAGGGCGACCGGCTGGGGCGGCTCGAGTTCCCAGCGGCCGAGCAGCGACTCGTCGGCGAACAGTTCCCGCGTCGCGCCGTCGAACACCTTTTCTCCGTCGGCCATCACGACCGTCCGGGGCGCGTAGCGCGCGACGGTGTGCATACTGTGGGTAACCATTACGACAGTGAGCCCCTGCTCGCGGTTGAGCCGGGCAACGAGATCCATGAATCTCGCGCGTTGGGTCGCATCGAGGCCGGTCGTCGGCTCGTCGAAGACGATCACCTCGGGATCGGTCGCCAGGATCGACGCCAGGGCGACCCGCTGGCGCTGGCCCTTCGAGAGGGTAAACGGATCCGCCTCCTCGAGCCCGTCGAGTTCGACCGTTTCGAGCGCCTCGGAGACGGCAGCCTCGAGTTCCTCGCCGGCCATCCCGAAGTTCTCGGGGCCGAAGGCAACCTCGTCGGCGACGGTGTCGGCGAAGATCTGGTGATCCGGATTCTGGAAGACGTAGCCGATCGATCGCCCGATCTCGCTCATCGTGCGGTCACCGACCTCTTGGCCCCGCCAACGCGCGCTGCCCGCATCAGGGGTGAGCAGTCCGTTGAGGTGCTTCGCGAGCGTCGTCTTTCCGCTGCCGTTGTGGCCGACGATCGCGACGACCTCTCCGTCGTGGATCGTGAGGTCGACGTCGTCGACCGCGCGGATCGTCTCGCGGTCGGTCTCGTACTCGTGGACGACCCCCTTGAGGTCGAAGACGACGTCGCCGGGATCGATCCCGGTTCCGGCAGGGGCGCCGATCGGGGTGTCTCCTTCCCTCGCGGGGGGCGTCCACTCGAGGTCGCTGTCGGCGACCGCGGGGACTGCCTCGTCGACGAACAGCGGGCGTTCCTCACGGGGCCAGCCGAGGCGGTCGAATACGTCGACAACCGGGGGGACGGCGACGCGGGCGGTGCGCAGCGCTTCGGAGTCGGTGAACACCTCCCGGGCAGGTCCCTGCCGGAACACCCGGCCAGCCCGCAACAGCACGACGTGATCGGCCAGTAGCGCTTCCTCGATCTCATGGGTAACCATGACGATCGTCTCCGGGCCCTCCCACCCACCCGGCCCACTCCTCCCGTCGTGGGCGGCGAGAGAGCGGATCACCTCCAGGGTGTCGTGGCTTCCGGCCGGGTCGAGGTCGCTCGTCGGCTCGTCGAGTAAGAGTAACTCGGGCTGGTTGGCGACGACGCCCGCGAAGACGAGACGCTGTTTCTGCCCGCCGGAGAGCGCGTCCGGCGGCCGTCGGCGATCGAGCTCCTCGAGACCGACGGCCTCGAGGGCATGGGCGGTCCGCGGGCCGATTTCTTCGGGTGGGACCGCGAGGTTCTCGGGGCCGAAGGCGAGTTCGCTATCGACGCTCGTCCCGAACAGTTGTGCCTCGTAGTCCTGAAGCACCATGCCGACGTCGGCGGCCATCTCGGGGACGCGTGCGGCGGTTGCGTCCCGGCCGAGCACTTCGACGTCGCCGGCGAAGGAGCCGGTGATGAAGTTGGGGATGATCGCATTGAACGTCCGCAACAGTGTCGATTTCCCCCCGCCGCTGGCGCCCATCACGACTGTGAACGTCCCCGCGGCGACCTCGAGGTCGAGCCCCCGCAGGATCGCCCCACCCCGCTCATCGGGGTCGTAGGCCGCGTCGTCGGTGAACGACTCGGGGGGCGGAAGGTCGAACTCCCGGTCGTACGCGAAGACCACCTCCCGGAGCGTGGCCGCCGTCGCGTCAGAGTCGATGTCCATACTATCAGCTACAGGGTGGGTCACTGACTAAAGTGACCCGGGTTAGCCGAGCAGCTTCGAGAGCCGTTCGCCCGAGATTGCCGTCAGCCCAAGCACGATCAGGAACGCGATCGCGCCGAGGATGATCTGGAGGGTCGCCCCGCCTTCACCAAGGGTTTCGGCCTGATCGGCAGCGAACGGGACGTCCTGAAGGCCCAGCGAGACGGCGATCCCGACGACCACCCAGGCGATTGCGACCAACAGGAGGCCGACGGCGGCGGTCTGAGCGCGCGTCGCCCCTGTCTCCGGCAGATCATCGGCGTGGAGGAGATCAGGATACAGCAGCCCCATCGACTTGATTCGCGGGTAGGTCAGGTACAAAAGCGGCGGTCCGAGGATGAGTGCGGCGATCGTGTTGTTCAGGAAGATGATCGTCCCGAGCACCGAGAAGGGGAACAGCCCCAGCAGTTCGAGCCCCCAGGCGATGATTGCCGCACATACCGCGGAGGCGGCGACGGCGACCAAGGCGAACTCGACGAACTGGCGGACGGGCCGCTCGCGGAAGTCGGGTTCGACGCCGCTCGAGAGCGGGCCGAGGTTCCCCCAGAGCTTGTAGCCGAGGAGGCCGAAGAAGAAATTCCCGACGAACCCGAACGCGCTGCCGGGGCCGAACTGTCCTGCGAAGATGTCGTTGATCAGGTTACCGATAGCCGATCCCCACGCGGCCGCCGGGCCGAACATGAGCCCGAAGATTACCGGAATCACGTTCCCTGGCCGGACGGCAGTGATGCCGGGGATGATGACGAACCCGGCGAAGGGAATCAACAGTGCAACGTACACCGCCGCGACGACCGCGACGAGCATGATCATCCGCGTATCCCGCCACATCGTGACAAGCTCTCGCATTGGAGTACATGCCGCACACCCACTACTTAACAGTAGCTGATTGGAGCTCTTGACGTCCTCCGCACGACTAAATATGACGACTATACGGCCACATCGGAAAACAGTAAGTCGAACACTTTCCGCTCAGCCTTCCGGAGGTGTTGGTGGAAGGTTGCTGGGGCCACGCCCAGCGACTCGGCAACTTCCTCGCCAGTCGCCTCACGCGGCCACTTGAAGAAGCCTGCATGGTATGAGGCGGTCAGGACAGTGCGTTGTTGGTCAGTGAGGTCCGTTAGGAGGCGACGCTGGATGCGCTGGGGATCGTTACGGGACCGGGTGATCTGCTGGCGGCGAAGCAGTTCGGACTGTGGATATGCCTCCTCAATAGTATCCAAAAGACGGCGGACTTCGACACTGGGTGCGAGATGTATTATCATCCGGAGGTCGCCGTCTTCGATGACGGCGGTATCGACATAGCCGCCGATGATATCGAGCGTCGAGAGAACCGGTGGATCCGTTACGTGGAGTTCGAATGGGATTGGGTCCTCCTCTCCCCGGACGGTAATACTTTCCCACTGGGCGGTCGTCTCAACGAGATCGGTTAACGCGTCGAGAGCGTTCTGAGTCGCGGTGCCGTACACGAGGAACCCGTCGTTAGCAACCGGAATCGTATTGTCGATTGTGATGGTTCCATCCACCTCTTCCGAGGTGTCGAAAGCCTCAAAGACGTCTCGGATCTGGAACTCGAGTTCGATCAGTTCATCGCTCATCAGCGCTTGTTTCCGTTCGGCGGCAGCGATTGCGTGGCCTACTACTTCCCCAAGTTGACTGATGACGTCCCGCTCTTCGGAATCGAATGCGTTTTGTCGATCAGCGTATACTGCGAGAACCCCATACACAGTCCCCTCGTGAACGATCGGAATCGATGCCACCGCGCTGAATCCGTACTTTGTGGCGGCGTCTCGAAACGGTTCGACAGTTGGGTCCGTGAAGACGTCCTGTACGACTTGCGTCTCCTGTTCACGGATGGCTTTTGCGCCGGGGCCCTCACTCCCCGGCTTGTTCGGAGTCAGTGAAACGGTTACCTCGTCGACGTATCCGCGAGTTCCCGCGGTTGTTCTCGGCTCGAAGGTTTCGGAGGTCGAGTCAACATCAGCAACCCACGCAAATTCGTACGCGTCGGCTGCCGCTAGTGCATCACAGACAGCCTGCTCGATTTCCTTGCGTGTTGACTTCTCGATGACTCTGTCGGTGATGTCGCTTACAATGGAATTGAGGTCGTTAAGGGCGGCGAGGGACTCGTATTGGTAGACGAGTTCCTGTTCATACGCGTTTCGAGCGACAGCCGTCGCAAGGATGTTTGCGACCGATTGAACGAAGGAGATGTCGTGTTCGGTGAACTCCTTTGACTCGGCGTCGTGAGTACCCAGGATTCCCCACGGATCGTTTGGAGAGCCGATTGCCACGCTGATACCACTTGTGACGCCATGGTTGGTGAGCAAGTCGGGACCGTTGAACCGCGATTCGGTTGCAAGGTCTTCCACGACGACTGGCTCTTCGGTTGCCAGCGTGTACGCTGCCTGGGAATTAGCCTCAACTGCCGAGATGGTTGCCGTACCGACGAGACCGTCGTCCCACCCGACTCCCTGTCGGAGCAGGAGTTTGTCGGACTCTGAGTCCAGGTCCAGCACCTTACAGTACTCATTGTCGAGTGTGCCGGCCACCGCCTCTGACGCATCGGCCAGTAGCCGGTCAAGTTCAACGTCTTCGAGTGCCCGCTGTCCGAGTTCAGCGATGGTTTCCTGCATGCGAACCTGGGTTTCGAGGTTTTGCTCGCGTTCCTTACGCTCGGATATGTCCCATACCATTCCAGCTGAGCCACGGCTACGTCCCTCGTCGTCGGTCAACAACGAAAAACGGGTTTCGACCGGAATTGATCCACCTAGCTTCGGCATCAAATCGAATTCGACCTTTGCGTTTCTCTTGTCCTCGTCTTTGAGGAGGGCTTCGATACGGGACTTCACCTCTGTAATCGCCTCCTCTCCCATCACCATTGAAACGTGCTGGCCGAGTAGTTCGGATTCTTCGTACCCCGAGTACTCGGCAAGGGCCTCGTTGACGAAAACGATCTGCCCGTTGTCATCGAGTTCGTATGCGGGTTCGCCGATAGCGTCGAGGATAGTGACGTACCGTTCGAGTTCTTGTTCGCGTCGCTTGGTTTCGGTGATGTTTCGGAAGTATACCGAGAGCCCGGATTCTGATGGGTAAATGGCGTTGTAATACCACCCGCCAGCCGGATCGTAGTAATCTTCAAGCTCGACCGGGGTCTGGCTTTCGAGCGCCTCGTATAGCGCTTTCTCGAACGGTTCTGTGAGGAGAACCTCGTCACGGATGTCCGCACCGACCGATGGCTCATGTAGTCCCAGCAGTTCGTGGGCGGAGTCGTTGACGTACTCGAACCGAAGATCCTCATCGAGCGCGTAGAACCCATCGGTAATTCGCTCGAATACGGTATCGAGTTCGTGTTCGAGAGCCTCGTTTTGGCGTTCGAGTCGAGCGGCTTGCCGTTCAAGTCGGCGTTCATACTCCCGCCGGTCTGTCATGTCGCGCGTGACCTTCACGAACCCCTCGAGTTCCCCTGTTCCACTTCGGATGGGGGTGATGGTGACCATCGCCCAGAACCGCGAACCATCCGCTCGGACGCGCCAGCCCTCTTTCTCAGTTGAGCCGTTCTCTGCGGCAGCCTGAAGGTTCTGCTCCGGAACCCCTTGCTCCCGATCCTCGCTGGTGTAAAACGTGGATACGTGTTTGCCGATGATTTCCTCGGATTCATCTCCCTTGATCCGTTCGGCGCCGGCGTTCCAGGTCTGTATGGTTCCTTCGGCATCGAGGGTGAAAATTGCGTACTCTTCGACTGCATAGAGCAGTGCTTCAAATTGGTCACTGGCTTGAGGACTGCCCTGTTCCGGTCGCTTTGCACTCGCCGATGTGGGGCATGAATACGCTGGTGGCTGCCACCACACCCGAGCACTTGCACCCACCTTTTTCGTTTCGAGCCGCCCCTCCTCGATGAGTCGTTCCAAACGGGCGTACGTACTCCGACGACCAACGTCGAGGTGTTCGGCCACCTCAAGTGTCGTTAGAGGCTCACCCGAGCCGTCAAAAACGTCGAGTGTTTCTCGAAGATTCGGGCTCAACGATCCAGATTTCATTGGTTGGATACCGGGACCACGACTCATTAAAATTCCGCCGGCGGAATTGCATGTAGTCTCAATACCGAGAGAACGTCACGTTGATCAGAGATCAGTGATTAGTCGTATCCCGACGAATGCGCCTAATCAGTTCTAGTATACCCTTACGAGAGAGCGACGACTCTTACGGTCCAGTACTATGGAACAGTCCTCGAACGAACTTATGGCCGGAATGTCGAACACCGCTGAACTGTCCACGAGTGATCAACACAGACTGCTTGCATCAGAACGGCGCAGATTGACACTCGATATCCTCGATGGGAACGCTGCCCCGATTGAGCTTACAGAGTTAGCGACGCAGATCGTCGCCCGTGAAGACGGGAGTGTCCCGGTTACCGAGGATGCCGTCAACCGCATGGCTGTCAGCCTTCATCACATCCATCTACCTCTCATGGCCGAGATGGGTGTTCTTGACTACGAACCGCACGAACATTTGATCCGATACAATCTCGAAACCTCTCCCCATCTGCAATAAAATTGCACCACTATGTACTAATTGACATCCACCCACGACTTCAGTCGTGGGATTCCTCTCGTGGGCGTCACAGTCGTCTGAGTCCCCGAGAGCGATATTCCCACTGGAGCGCAGCGGTCGGCTACCTCGAGGACGGAGTCGCGTCCCGGCTCGTGGACCTCTCGGTCACCAACCGAGCACAGACCTAGTACTCTAAATCCGGCGAAGAGGGCTCAGTCCGTTCAAATCGTCCGTACAGATAGTACGAATAGACGACAGTGGTGACGGCAGTAGCTACTGCCGGTACGAGGAAGAAGTACAGTGCGTATTCGCCGAACAGGAGTCCGACTACCGCGAGTATCGCTGTGAGTTTGAACAGTTTCCCACCGAGAGCGTGCGTTCGATTCCAGACTTCCTCATTACTGAGCGTCCACGGCGTCCGGATACCGACGAACCAATTTCGCTTGGCGTGTGTGAGCACGACTCCGCAGTAATAAAAGAGCCCAGCTCCTCCGAACAGGATCAGGTAGACGAAGTCGAATTCGTAGCCGAGATTGAATGCGATAATGCCGGCGTGAATGAGGAACAGATACGCTGTGAAGATGACGACGAACCAGTCATAATAGGGACGAAATTCGTCGATGTTCGCCCGAAGTGGGTCAATTCGAGGAATAACGGCGAATACGCCGAGCAAGCCCGCAGTTACCACGGGAACGAGCCCGAGTGCGAGGGGTTTGGACAGAGTCCCGCTCGGCTCACCAGCGGCGTTCCAGTTCGAAACGACCTGATCGGGAAGTGCAGGTGCTGCAATCACGCTCACGATCGCCGACAGCGCGACGAAACTGCCCGCCAGCGCGAACCGGTACCGAGTGTTCATGGAGGGCGATACGTAGCCCCGCCTGATAGGACTTGTTAGCGCATACCCGCGTCTTCAGGCGCGGGTCGAGCGGGAGGCCCGGTCAACCAACCGCCGTCAGTGGTGGAGTCGGATATCTACCGTCGGTGCGTTTACAGACATTCGAGGAGAAAGCCCACAACTTCAGTCGTGGGAGTAGTCACTTCAGTCAGGAGTCAGTCAACAAGGAGTTAGTCTCGTATATGCATGAGGTGTCTAAAGATGTAGTAACCATTGCCCTTACATGGAGGAATTAAAGTGGTGGGGTCCCACCTCCGGGCGTTGGGGCCGTTTGTCCCTGTCTGGAAGTGGTGCTCATGTGCGGAACACTTACCACCGACTGAACCGTATAACAGTTCATGAACCACAAAACCGTTCACCCATCGAACGGATGCGAGGGAACGTACGTTTGCCTCCCGGTTCCGCTCGGTGACCGCGAGGCGTTCCGGCATCGCGCAGCGGCTGATATTCTCCATATCCTCGCTGAGAATCCAGACACGGCCTTCTCGAACCGTGAGCTCCACCGATTGACAGAACGAGGAATGTCGAACGTCAACGCCGCTGTTCTCTCCCTCGAGGCCCTCGGAATCGTTCGCGTTGATCGCAACGGCAGGGCAAATGCCGTCAAGATCAACCCGGAGCGATTCGTTCACAGTGACGAGCCGGTTACCACAGTTCCGCAACCTGAGTTCCACGACCCAGTGCAAACTGTTCGGAACCGGCTTATCGATCGTCTCGGTGATCATGCAGCGATCGTGTTGTTCGGGAGTGTCGCCCGCGGCGACGCCGACCGGGCCAGCGATATCGACGTCTTCGTCGTCGTCGATGATGGCCGGATGGCGGCGCAACGAGCGGCTCATGGCATCGAGGACGATATCGCGTCGGAACAGTTCAATGGCGATCGATTCGAACCGCACATCGTGGTCGAGACGCGCGACTCAGCAGTGACGCACGACCGGATCCGTGACGTACTCGTGGACGGGATTACGCTTCACGACGCCCCGGTTCTCGACGCGGTGAAACAGGAGGTGTTATCGGATGGGACTTGAAGCCGTTGTCGACGCTGTCGAACACGTTGAGTCGTTGTTAGCCGACGAGGAGACTGGCCCGGTTCAGGATTCGTTGTCGTGGCAGCAAACGGATGCTGACGTACAACTGGGGAAAGCGTGTGCGATGCTCGGAACGTGCCGGCAGTTACGCAGCGGGACGAATAACTACGTCAGTATTGTCGAGTTGTCGTTCAACGCGATCGAACGGTCGTTCCAGTTTTACTTGGTCGATCAGACTGCCGCTGAATCGTCTGATTTCCGAAAGCATGAGCAAGTGTTCGAGGACATCGAGAGTCGCGGGGTATTCTCTGATACGGGTGTGGCTGCCCGGATTGATGCGTTCCGATCGGAGCACCGCGCCCAGATTTATTACGATATTGATCGGTCCGGTCGGGATCTGGCAATCGGGATGAATAATCTAGCTGAGGAGGTTCACTCGTACGCTGTCGAGTTCGCCGTTGCGCATTCTCGGTGTAACTGCGTAGAGTGACCCGTGGGGCAAAATGCTCGAGTTCGAGAGTCGATCAGTGAGACAGTTCCAGAGAAGCTCGCTCGAGGTGCGTAGACAGTCGAGCAAAACGTTCTCGAATTCATATCCCGCGTTGGAGGCGCTTGCGGCGTTCCTCGAACTCTTCAGCCGAAATGTCACCACGAGCATAGGCCGACCGCAACTCGTCGACTGCGGCGTCACTTTGGTGAGTACTGGACTGGCGAATCGAACTGTACAGGAGGTACCCAATCCCGAGAATCACGAGCAAAGGTACCACTGACATGAGAAGCCACATCCACGTGGCTCCCGTTCCGTTCCACATACTACCGTCCCACATGTGCCCCCATCCCCACACGCCCATCATTGGTATCATCACTACCATCATGAGGAACGGCAGAAGCAGGACCGCGGCGATGACGATCAGGATCGTCCGAACCAGTGAATCATCGGTTGCCATACTCTGAGGTACGCTGTCCAAGTATGTTAGCTAGTCCCTGAATCCCACACGGTAGGAAACATGACATTCACCCACGACTGAAGTCATGGGATTCCTTTCGTGGGAGTCTCAGCCTTCTGAGTTGGTTCGAGAGAGTAGAGCTCTCTGGTCATCACGAGACGGCTCGCCGTTTCGAGCGACCTCGAGAGCGGCATTCCAACCGCG
This sequence comes from Natrononativus amylolyticus, assembly GCF_024362525.1. Lineage (GTDB taxonomy): Archaea > Halobacteriota > Halobacteria > Halobacteriales > Natrialbaceae > Natrononativus > Natrononativus amylolyticus. The sequence continues at coordinate 87,743 of NZ_CP101459.1, read as the reverse complement.
TGCGGTGGTACTCTGGCTTGTGTACGCCTCGTTGACCGTGGGCTCCACGGGGGAGGGTGGGAGATGGTGTCCCGCCGACTGTGTTTGTTCCACTTGAGGTATACGGGCCGTGCCATCGACTCTCTCTGTTGTTCTGTCGTCTCAGGGACGATTCCGATGCGACGGGGTCAGTGTGCCCCTCGAACCCGCATAAACACGCCAGAATGTTTTCACGTCGACCGATCTCGTCACACTCGGGGCACTCCTGACTCGTCTACCTTTAGTCAGCGAGAGAGTCCCGGCGTTCACGCCGGGCGTGAATCGCGTACGCTCCGTGCTACAACCGCAAGGCTCAGGCTCGCTGGCCTCGTTTTCTGGAGTGACTCGCTCGGGAACAGTGGGGGTGGGTTGGCGTTTCCCCGTCATTGCCGGATGTAATCCGGCAAGCAGTCAGAAATCGATGATTTCTGACGACATCACAAACGCGAGCCTCCCCGACGCGAGACTCGAACGCGAGTTCGAGTCGGGTCGATGGCACGGCCTGTGCGGTACAAGCGGATATCCATGCATACCACGCCTCTTCGAGGCCCGACGTATCACGCACAAACCGGGACCGACCACCGCGGTTGGGAAGTTGCCTTCGGTGGCCCGAATCAGCGGGTTCGACGCCACGCGCACGGAATCCTCGTCGTCGTCGAGCGACGCCCGACTGCTCGAGGAAGCTTTGCTTCCTCTCTGTTCACGGCGAGGGGATCGTTGGAACGTGTTACCGGTGATCGCTGCGCCGCTTTGCTTCCTCTCTGTTCACGGCGAGGAGGATGTCAATCCTCTGATTACGAGGTATCTTTAAAATATAGTGAGCATCTGTTGCTCATTCGCTGACGGTGGATCTCGCGGCAATGGTGTTGTATATCCACGAGAAGACGTACAGGACCACGAACGTAATGATTGCTGCCTCCACCATACCAGTGATGATCCCACTGAACGTGAGCGAGAAGAACATGTGCCATTCCATCATCATTGCGGCCGCTCCTTCGTATAGACCGACGTTAGCGAGTATTCCGAGCAATAGCATGACTGCTGCCGCCATGATCGCTCCTGCGAACGCTAACGCCGGTACGTTGAGATGATCCACGAACGCAGCGTCGGTCTGGGAAGCGGTTGTCGTTGCCATGATTCACCTGAGGGGTCCATCCGGAATCTCCCCAATCTAAGCTAGGTCGGCAGAGTGCTTTATTGTACTCTAAATTCCCACATCAGGAGATCAAGTAGCACGATTGTCTCCGGAAAGCACTCTAACTTTATAATTAATGGGTTGCCTTTCGGTATGAATGTCCACTACCAGTAGCAGGTACTAACCGATCCTCCGGGGTAGCGATATGCTCTGGAACGGCCAGGCGGGCGATCAAAACAAACCAGATCGTTCTTCGCGTATATTTTGCACTCCGAGGTAGAGGATGATTACGCTCATCAGCAGCGCACCGCCAAGGAGGAGCGTCAAACTAAGCGTATGCAGCAGTTCTATGTCGTATGTATGGCTGATAGTCTTGCTCGCCACAGAGATACTTCCGATCAGTAGCATAACGCCGAAGGTCGTCCTGAGTTCCGTGTCGTCGAGATAGTCGGTGAGCACAGCACCGATACGAGTTCCGACGGTACTGCCAACGAGCAACGGAACCAGCATGGCGAAATGAATCGCTCCCCGCTGTCCGTAGACGAACGTCCCGTACGCACTGGAGATGGTGATTTGAAAGATATCCGTACCGACGGCGACGGCTCCCGGCATCGCCAAGCCGTACATGAGCGCGGGGACCATCAAGAATCCGCCACCGACTCCAAGGAATCCGGACAGACTTCCGATTACCGACGCGATCGGAAGCACCACCCACACGGAGAGGGTAATGCCATTGTGAAAGGTGACCGTTGGTGGGATGGTGACTCGTTCGAGGTGTGCGGAGAGAGACGACGGGTTCTCGACAGAACTCTCGTCTTCGATCGCGGGGTGTCGTCCGTCTCGGATAACGAACATGCCGATTGATGCGAGGAGTACGACGTAGAGGAGACTGACGACGAGATCCGCGAGTCCGACGTCCGCCAGCAGCAGTAATCCTCGTTTCCCGATCTCGATGCCGACCGTCATTCCGAGAATCAACAGGAAACCGAGTCGATAATCGATGTGGTCGAGGCTGCGATGCGTAATCGTCGCAGTGAGTGAGGTCCAGAAGACGAACGCGAGCCCAGTTCCAACGGCAGTCGGGGCGGAATGCCCGAGAACGAGAAGCGCAGGGGTGACGAAGAAACTTCCACCCATTCCGAAGAACCCAAAGAGGATACCGACAGTCAGTCCAAATACGACAAATAGAATGATTAGTGGGAGACCTACTTCGAAAAGGCTCATACACTACTCTACGATTGCGATCGCTACAGTTGTTACTCTCACCAGAGGTCCGAGATTCTGGAGTACTTACACTCTCACATTCTCGGTAATTCGAGCGTCTTTATTCCATAGACAGTTGCGGCTGCTCGTCGGTACTCCTACCGACCGACGGATAGATTACGACGAAGTCGCCCGGCGTGAGCGTTGAGACGCGTTCGGGCAGTTCCTGGAGTTCCGGTCGCCATCCGATGGTGTTTCGGCGAGCACTCGGACACACCACGAGATCCCCCGCCGTCACGTCTTCGGAAAGAACCCGAATCAATCGATCCCAGTCATCGACGTATTCGCTCTCAATAGACGTGTTCGATTCGAGTTCTCCGAACAGTTGCTCGGAACGATCCCCAGACTCCTCGACGACGAGTGCTCGTATCGGCGCGCTAGTACCCGCCGCGATCCGCTCGATCGTTTGTCCGACCTCGTAGAAGTTTGGGTTCTGCGACAGTTCGGGTGGAAGGACGACGACGATTCGGGAGACGGTGTTGAGCGGTTCCCTGATTCGGGAGACGAGAACGAGTTGGTCAGTCCATGCGAGAACCTGCCGCGTAGTCTGACTGAAGAGCGGTTGTCTGTAGAGTCGCATCCCGTCCCAATCGAGAAGAATCGTCGTGATTCGGTTTTCAACAGCTGCACGAGTGATCCCGGAGGCGATGTTGTGATCAACACGCGTGTGAAACGTTACCGGCACCTCTGCGCCGGCAGCATACTCTTCCGTATGTGCGATTGCCGCATCGGCGGTCACAACCTTTTGCTCCGTTTTCGGTCCCGGGTGAACGACCGCCAGTGTGTGTAACGGTTCGGTGGATTGCTCCTCCCGAATAGATAACGCTAGATCGAGCAGCGATTCGTGATACCTCATCAGCTCCTCGTGGTGCTCGGGGACCGGAGTAAACGGAATGAGGATCCGTTGGCGAACGTCGGCTGGCTCGCGTTTCCCTCGCCGCTCTTTCATCACGACTGCTCGCCCGTATTTCTCCACGATGATCGGACTGACCAGACTCACGACGAGAATCATCACCACTGCGCCATTGATCAGATCCGTATTGAATCCAGGAATACCAGCCTCGAACGCGATGAGCACGATCGCTAACGCTTCGGCCTGTCCGACCGAGAGCCCGAACATGCTTCCGATCTGGTCGTGATCATACGCGTATAGCAGGCCAGTAAGCCAGGACGCGACGAACTTCGTGACGAGTGTGAGCCCGATCAGTGCCCCAGCGAGCAGCAGCGACTCGCGGCCACCAACGATCGCGGTTACATCGACGAGCAACCCTATCGAGAGGAGAAAGAACGGGATGAACAGCGCATTGCCGACGAACTGAATGCGATTCATCAATGGTCCTCGATCGGGGATGAGCCGGTTGAGCGCCAGTCCTGCCACGAGCGCTCCGATGATGGGTTCGATTCCGGCTACCTCCGCGAAAACTGCTGAACCGAAGAGGGCGGTCATGACGAAGAGGAACTCGAAGTAACTCTCTTCGGCAAGGCTCCGAAAGAACCGGCGACCGAGCCACGGAACGATATACCAGATCCCGGTGAAGAGCAGCGTGATTCCAAGCCCGAGTTCCACCCAAAACAGCCAATCGAGGGGAGCTTCCGTCGAAGCGACGACGATGACGAGAACGAGCAGTGCGAGTACGTTCGTGAGCACGGTGCCGCCGATGGTTGCCGTGACGGCGTCATTGCCGACGATCCCTAATTGACGGGCAACGGGATATGCGAGCAGCGTATGCGAAGCGAAGATCGCTGCGAACAATAACGCCGTCGGCAACGAGAATCCGAACGCCCACATTCCGAAAACGGTACCGACTCCTTGTGGAATCAGAAATGCGAGAACGCCGAAGACGATGCTCTGGTCGATGTGGTCAAAAAACCTGTTGAGATCGATCTCGACACCGGCGAGAAACATCAGATAGATCAGTCCGACCTCTCCGAGGAGAACAATCGCATCCCCTCGCTCGATAATACCAGCTGCGTTCGGACCGATCGCAGCCCCAACGAGGATGATTCCGATAATGCCGGGCAATCGATGGCGTTCCAAGAGGAGTGGTGCGACGAGAAAGATAACCATCGCCAACGCGAAAATCGTTACCGGATCTTCGACAGGCATGGTTTGAAACAGTGTCACGAGGAGTTCACCGCCGATCAAAACGTCATACCACCGCTTTACCTATCCTCTCTCCGGTCGTTTTCGACGATATCTTTGTGTCACAAGCCGACAAGCGCCGGATTCCACGGCGAAATAGTGACTCGTTACCAAACTGCCGGAATCGATAGCGGCTGGATGTGTCACTCTCTTACGTAGATAAGGAGGTCATTTTGCTGGAGTTCGAAACCGGGATCCGGTGCGAGGTACAACTCCTCATTTCGAGTGACACCGATGACGCGGTCGATGTCGAGCGCTGAGAGTTCTCCGTCCGGGTCGCTCAGACGAGTGAACAGGATATCACTGTCGGTACCGCGAACGGGTTCGTCGAGGACAGCAGCAGCGACCATCTGTCCAGAGATAGCCGATAACTCAAGTACGTAGTCAGCGTCTGCTCGTTTGACTCGGCCAACTGCTTCGCTCTCTGTCACTCGCACAAAAATATCGACTGTCGAATTCAGCTCGCGGGCAAGGAGTGTTGCGTACAGTGCTTGTCGGTCTTTTGGGAGTGAAATGATGACTGCGTCTGCGTTTCCGACGCCCGCCTCTTGAAGTGTCTTCATAGTGGTTGCGTCGCCGACGACGTCCACTCGTTCGTCCTCGTCAATGTCTACGACGGTCGGATCCGCACCCCAGGTTTCCAACGCAGACCGAACGGTACTGCCGACCGTTCCGTGACCGAGGATAACGATTTGATCGGTCGGCAGTCCCCCACTCATCGCATAGTGTGTGGCGAGCGCTTGCCCGATGACCTGTCGTGGCTGTACGACGTACTCGACGCCAGCCGAGTGCAGATACTGCCGAAGTCTCGCGTCTTCAAGCGTTGCGGTTATCGGGACCATCGGAGCCACGTCGTGGACCGCGAGTGCAGCGTTCAGTGTCAACTGATCGTCGCCAGCGACGACCGCTGCCTGTGCCTTCTCGACCGAGGCTTTCCGGAGGTCGGATTCGGATTCTGGATCTCCGTGTAACACGGTATGACCGAGGTCGCGAAGTTCTGCTGCCCGGTCTTGGTCCGTCTCGATGATTATGTAGGGGTGTGGATGAGTATGTGACTCGATTTCCGTGATGAACGTGTGGACGAGCGGCGTATGTCCGGCGATGACGACGTGATTGTCGAGTGGCTCGACGGTATCGAACCGCCGTTGCTGGAGAAACTGACTGAACCAGGGCACGACGAATAGTGGCAGGAGGAGAAAGAGGAGCAAGATACCGGTGAACTGCATCAGAATCGTGAACAGGTTCATGATCGTCGTTTCCCACGGTGCGTCCTGCCCGTATCCCGTCGTCGTCAACGACTGGGCGACTGTCTGGAGGGCAGCAGCGAGAGAGAGGTTGCGGCCCTCGTACACGGCCATTCCGTACCAGTAAAAGGCCGTGTAGACGCTCATGATGACCGCTACGATGACGACGTACACTGCGATGCGATACCCGAGGCTCAGCTTCAGTAACCGACGCGCCGTCTTCGTTGGCCAGCGATCGAGTCTCATCCTCGGTCACCTACTTTCGCCGTTTCGAAGGATTCAGGCCGTTCATCCCCGGTTAGCCGCCACACGTATCTCATTCGTGGCTTCCGTCTTCTTCCCTCATTTCGAGCATATTTAAGTGCATGATGTGTAGATGCGTCCCGACGCCGTACAGCAGCAGCCCGAGTCCGACGAACAGCGTGAGCATCACGATCACCTCGTACACCGGGATCAGGTTCGGAACCGCGAGCACCAGCAGTCCAACCAGGAAGGTAAGGACGATGATACTGAACCCGACCTGAAGGTACCTGTAGCACGTCTTCGCATCCGGTAACAGTTCGATTTTGTACTTCTCGGACATAGCCTTCGGTTCTATTAATCGTATACACATGCCATCATTGTCAATTCCTATCGTCGACCGGTACATCAAAACGAGGCTTAGATCGACTCGAACCTCCGGTTGACGAGGAGCTGTAACCGAAATTGCCGGTATCGATAAAACACGTTCGCGTACACCCAGATGAGTGACATCCTCCCCGCACTGAAGCGCGAGAATTCTCACGTTGGGATAGTGAATCACCCCGAGGCTTGACCTCGAGGTGATTCACAGAACTGCAAGGAGGAGGCCCACGGCTGAAGCCGTGGGAGGAATCCGACAACGAACGAAGCAAACCATCCAAACGACGTCGAACCTTCGTGCTTCACCGTCCATCACACGAAGTTAGTCGCCAGAGGGGTGCTCACGAACTGGCACGCAGCGTACCTCGATGGCCTTGACGAGTTAAACCGTCCTGAATACACCAGGTAACCACTCGGCAATCTTGGTGAGCAGTGACGAGGGGACTCAGTATCGATCAGCGATCAGTCGACGACTTCCGGAGCGTGCTCTGTCTTCGGAACGAGTCGCTGCTCGAGCGGACCCTCCCCCGGGGCGACCCAGCGACCGTTAGGCTGGCAGAGAGGAAGAGAGAAGCGAGTCTACCACGACCTGTTCGGCCTTCCGAAGGTGCTGGGCGAACGTCGCTGGGGCGATCCCCAGCGAGTCGGCGAGCTCCTCGCCGGAGGCGTCTCGCGGCCACTCGAAGTAGCCCCGGTGGTAGGCGGCTTCGAGGACCGCCCGCTGGCGGTCGGTGAGGTCCTCATAGAGCGATTGTCGCAGCTGTGTTACCGAGTCCCGGGGGCGTGGGACCTGGCGCTTGGCGAGAAACTGGACGGTCGGATACGTGGCGTGGACCGTCTCAGTGAGCGCAGGTACGTCGACGCTCGGCGGGAGATGGAACTGCAGATGAAGATCGCCGTCTTCGAGTCGAACCTCCTCGACGGAGCCGCCCCGTGAGGCCACGGCGGAGCGAAGGGGGAGTTCGGCGAACCGTGCCTCAAACCGCACCCTGTCGTCGGCTTCGGAGATCACCGTCATCGAATCCAGGTCGGCAGCCTGGTCTGCCAGGGCGTCGAGCGTCGCCCGGGCGTCGGGGGTCATCGTCCCGTAGACGAGGTGTGCCCGGTCGCTGGTCGCAACGACGTGGTCGAAGGTGATCTGCCCGTCGGCGGTCGGTTCGGACGTGACGTTTGACACAGTCCGATTCAAACTAGTTATTGTGATAATTGAAACATATAGCTTTTGGTAATGTGACAAGGCGCGCCGGATAACGTGCTGTTATTGGTGATATTTGCGTGCATGTGAATGTCACTCGATGTCGAGTGTCAGATCAAAATGGAACGACGATCATTCTTGAAGGGCGCGTCGGCCGTCGGGGCCGGCGTCGCACTCGCGAACCTAGGAGCTGGGTCGGTGGCGGCGGATACGGACGACCTCGGCCGAACGATCCCCGACGGACCGGAGGACGTCTCAGTCGCCCAGTCGTCGGAGGGCGTCGTGGCGACGTCGAACGCGCACGCAACGCGGGTCGCAGCGGAGGTCCTCGAGGACGGCGGTAACGCTGTTGACGCCGCCGTGGCGTTGCACATGGTCCTCTCGGTTACGGAACCCGATAGCACGGGTCTCGGCGCTGGGGGCTACGTCATGTACTATGACGCCGAGGACGAGCACACCTACTTCCTCGACCAGCAGACACGTGCCTCGAGGCACGCCCACCCTGAGCTCCTGCAGACAAGTAATGTCTACGACCGCGGGCTGGCGGCCGGCGTCCCCGGGGTCGTCAGGGGCTGGGACGTCGCCCTCAAACGCTGGGGCACCCGGTATTTCGACGACCTCGCCGGGCCGGCGATCGACCTTGCGCGGAACGGCCACGAGGTCGACCGCGAACTCTCGCTCCGGATCCACCAGACGCAGGACACCCTCGGCGAGAACGCCCGCGAGGTCTACCTCGACGAGAACGGCGAACCCTACCAGCCGGGCGACCTGCTCGTCCAGGAAGACAAGGCCGACGCGCTGGAGCTGATCGCGGCGGGCGGCTCCGAGGCGTTCTACCAGGGCCCGATCGCCGAGGCCGCGGCGGAGTACATCCAGGACCTCGGCGGCGTCGTTACGGCGGGCGACTTCGCGCGCTACTACGCCACGGTGGAGGCGCCGACCTGGATCACGTACCGCGGCCACCGGATCGCTCTGAACCCGAACCAGATGGGTGCCCAGTCCGTTGCGGGCGCGCTCAAAATCCTCGAGCGGTTCGACTTCGGCGAGATGGGCCCGGGCTCCGCGGATCGCTACCACCTGCAGAACGAGGCGCTGCGCCACGCCGACTACGAGGCCCAGCGCTACTTCGCCGATCCCGAGTTCGTCGACCGGCCGTGGCAGGGCGCGCTCACCGAGGAGTTCATCGACGACAAGGTCGACACGATCTCGCTCGACGAGGTCACGAGCATCGAGGAGCAGGATCCGTGGGAGTACCAGGTCGGCGACGCCTACCGCACGGCGGGCCACAGCACCGGGGATCCCGGCGAGCCCGCCGACCCGATCGACCCGGCGAACGACCCACCGGAGTCTGACGGCGACGCGGAGGACGACGACGCAGAGGCACTGGAGGCGCTCTCCGGGACCAACCACTTCACGGTGGCTGACCGCCACGGCAATGTCCTCGCGAGCACGTCGACGCTCGGCGTCGGCTGGGTCGGCGGCAAAATGGTCCCCGGCTACGGCTTCATGCTGAACGTCACCGGGTCGTACTACGGCGGTCCGGGCGCCATCGACGAGGTCGAATCGGACAAACGGCCGTGGAGCAACATGAGCCCCACGTTCGTCTTCGACGGCCACGAGCCGATCCTGACGGTCGGCTCACCCGGCGCGACGACGATGGCGCCGCTGAACGTCCTGACCAACGTCATCGACCACGGAATGTCCGTCGCCGAGGCCATCGCCCACCCGCGGGTCGACGGCACCTCCTGGGAGGACGGCGTCTCCGAGGACGTACTCGCCGAACTCGAGGACCGCGGCTGGCCGATGTCCGGCTCCTGGACCGACCGCGGCGCGGTCCAGACGTACGCCCGAAAGCCCGTCCCGGGTCGCGCCGGCGAGCCCGTGGTCGGCGGCGACCCGCGGCGTGACGGCGTCGCGGCCGCTGCGGGCGAGGATGTCCGGGGGCCGCCGGCCGGCCGGCCCGGGAGCGGACGCGGCCGCGCCACGACGGACGAGGACTGGGGCCGCCCCGCCGCCGCCTCATCTCACCCCGAGTAGCGACGCCGATCGCGGTCGGCCGGATGGTCCCGCCGACCCGTCGGCACCCGACGCAGACACCACAGACGCAGACACCACAGATACCATGACACTACACCGACGCGACCTACTGAAAGGAACAGCCGGAGCGATCGCCGCCGCTGGCGTGCTCTCGCAGACGACCGCCGCCGACGAGGAGTGGGCGGACGAACTGGCACGGGAGATCCCCGACGCGGACGAGATTTCGACCGCGACCTCGCGCGACGGCGTCGCGAGCACCGCCCACCCCCTCGCAACCGACGCGGCAATCGAGGTCCTCGAGGACGGCGGTAACGCGTACGATGCGGCCGCCGCCGCCCAGCTAGTTTTGAGCGTGGTCGTGCCCAACGGCACCGGCCTCGCCGCCGAGGCGCGGCTGCACGCGTACAACGCCGAGGAGGACAACACTTACCTCGTTAACGGGCTCGGTCGCGCCGCGGGCGCGGCGCAGCCGGACATGTTCCTCGACGACGACGGGAACTATCTCGGAACCGGGGAGATCTACGACCGCGGGCTCGCCCACGGCGTCCCCGGCTCGATCCGGCTCCTCGACACCGCCCTCAAGCGCTGGGGGACCAGGTACTTCGACGAGCTGGCCGACCGGGCTATCGACCTCGCCGAGGAGGGCTGGGAGATCGACCGCGAGCTCTCGCTCCGGATCCACCAGACCCAGGACACCCTCAACGAGGCCGCTCGCGACGTCTACCTCGACGAGAACGGTGATCCGCTCGAGCCCGGCGACCGGCTCGTCCAGGCGGACAAGGCCGACACGCTGCGACTCATCGCCGAGGGGGGCTCAGGCGCCTTCTACCGGGGCGAGATCGCCGAGGCGACCACCGACTTCATCCAGGAGATGGGCGGCATCACCACGATGGAGGACTTCGAGCGCTACCAGGTATCCGTCGGTCACCCGGTCTGGTTCGAGTACGACGGCTACCAGGTCGCCAGCGAGTACAACGTGGGCCTCGCGATGCGACTCCTCGACGGCTTCGACCTCGCCGACCTCGACCCGAAGGACCCCCAGCGCTACCACCTGCTGCTCGAGGCCCAGAGCAGAGCCAGGGCCGACGCGGGCACGTACGTAAACGACTACGAGTACGCGGACATCCCCCAACAGGGGCTGCTGAGCGACGAGTACACGGAGGACCGTCGGGACGAGATCGATCCCGAGCGGGCGACCGGCGCGGGTGCGGGCGACCCGTGGGCGTACCAGCCCGGCGACGCCTACGACACCGGCGGCCACGTCCCGCAGACGACGGCGGACGTCGAGTCGCTCGGGGCCGCGGACGGCGGGGACGAGTACCGCACGAACTCGTTCGTCGTCGCCGACGCGGAGGGGAACGTCGTCACCCACTCCAGCTCGCTTGGCGTCGGCTGGAACGCCGGCAATATGGTCCCCGGCTACGGCTTCATGCTCTCGGTGATCCAGTCGTACTTCAGCCCGTTCCCGACCGACGGCGTCGGCGATGCCTTGCCGAACAAACGCGTCCCTATGGCCCAGATCATGACGCATACGATCGTCTTCGAGGACGGCCGGCCGATCCTGACCGCCGACTCACCGGGGTCGAACCAGGCGGCGCCGTTGCAGGTGCTCCTGAACGTCCTCGAACACGACATGGACCTCGCTGAGGCCGTCGCCGAGCCACGGGTGAAAGGCGGGAACTGGGAGGACGGCGTTCCGAAGGAGGCCCGCGATGCGCTCGAAGAGATGGGCCACAACCTCGCCGACGACTGGTCCGACCTCGGCTCGGTCCAGTCGATCCATCGGCAGGACCGCGGCCGCAGACCGCGGTGGACGGCCGCCGCAGACGCCAGACGCGACGGCAGCGCCGGCAGCGTCGGAGACTCGCCCGGGCGATCGAACTAATCGCGGAGCGGTAGCGACCGGTCGGCGGCGATGGGTCCCGGCGACCCACACCGGCCGAACCGATCACACATCGACACCACACATGACACTGAATCGACGAGACGTACTGAAAGGAACGGCCGGCGCGCTCGCAGCTGCCGGCCTGCTCTCGCAGACGACTGCCGCCCAAGCGGACTGGGAGGACGAACTCGCCAGAACGATCCCCGACCCCGAGGACGTCCCCCTCGCCCGATCCGAAGGGGGCGTTGCGGCCACCTCTCACCCGCTGGCGACCGAGGCCGCCATCGAGATCCTCGAAGACGGCGGTAACGCTTTTGATGCGGCCGTCGCCGCCCAGCTCGCGCTCAGCGTCGTCGAACCGAACGGAACCGGCCTGAGCGGCGAGGCCGTCATGCAAGCGTACGTCGCCGAGGAGGACGTCACCTACGTCGTCAACGGCATGGAGCGCGCGGCGGGCGCTGCCGAGCCCGACATGTTCCTCGACGACGACGGGAACTACCTGGGTAGGCGCGAAATCTACGACCGCGGGCTGGCCCACGGCGTCCCTGGCTCGATCCGGCTCGACGACACCGCCCTCAAGCGCTGGGGGACGAAGTACTTCGACGAGGTAACCCAGCCGGCGATCGAGCTGGCCGAGGAGGGCTGGGAACTCGATCGCGAGCTCTCACTCAGGATCCACCAGACCCAGGACACCCTCAACGAGGCCGCCCGCGACGTCTATCTCGACGACGATGGCGAGCCCCTCCAGCCAGGCGACCTGCTCGTCCAGGCGGACCTGGGGAAGTCGCTGCGGCTCATCGCCGAGGGCGGTTCCGAGGTGTTCTACCATGGCGAGATCGCCGAAGCCGCAACGGAGTTCATCCAGGACCTCGGTGGGGTCACGACGCTCGACGACTACAGGCGGTACCAGGTCTCCGTCGACCACCCGGTCTGGTTCGAGTACGACGGCTACCAGGTCTCCTCGGAGTACAACGTCGGGCTCGCGCTGCGGTTGCTCGAGGGCTTCGACCTCGACGCACTCGACCCGCGTGATCCCGACCGCTACCACCTGTTACTCGAAGCAATGGACCTCGCGAACTCGGACGTCGGGGCTCACCTCGCGGACACGGACTTCGTCGACGTCCCGACGCAGGGCCTGCTGAGCGACTCCTACACCACGGAACGCCGTTCCCTGATCGACTTCGACGAGGTCAGCAGCGCAGGCGCGGGCGACCCCTGGGCCCACCAACCTGGCGACGCCTACCAGACGGACGGGCACGTACCCCAGACGCGTGAGCCCCGCACCAACCACCTTGTCGTCGCGGACGACGAGGGCAACGTCGTCGGTCTAACCAGCACCCTCGGCGTCGGCTGGGTGGCCGGTAACATGGTCCCCGGCTACGGCTTCATGCTCTCGGTGATCCAGTCGTACTTCCCGCTCTCGGGGAGCAACGCAATCGAGCCGAACAAGCGCGAGGTGGCGGGCGCGCTGGCCATGACACCGACGTTCGTCTACGAGGACGGCGTTCCGATCGCCTCCTTCGACTCGCCCGGCGCGCTCTACTCCGCACCGCTGCAGGTGCTCGTCAACGTCTTCGAACACGACATGGGCCTCGCCGAGGCCATCGCCGAACCTCGCGTGCAGGGGGCGTCGTGGGAGGACGGCGTCACCGAGGAGGTCCGTGAGGCCCTCGAAGCGAAGGGCCACGGCTTCGCGAGCGACTGGAGCGACATCGGTTCCGTCCAAGCGATCGTCCGCGATCGGCGCGGTCGGGGGCGTGACGTCTGGACCGCCGCGGCCGACCCACGCCGAGACGGCGATGCTGGCGCGGTCGACGACGGTCGCGGGCCGCCGGGGCGAGGTACCTGAGGCGACCGGCCAGGATCAACCCGGTCGCTGATCACCCGGCGCTCTGTTTCGCAGATACATCTACTTAATTCATAATGAATATAGATTTAACTATATAACTAATATCATTGCAGTAAGATTCTCTGGAAAGTCAACTGCTTTGGTTTCTAATGGCCATTTCCACTTGCCATCCAGTCGCGGGTGGCGGAGAGCCTGTACCAATGGAACGACGTACATTCATCAAAGGAACGGCGAGTACTGCAGCCGCGGCGGGCCTGCTTTCGCAGGGAGCCGTCGCTGACGAGCACGACGTCACCGAAGAGTACCCAGGGCGCGCGATCCCCCGGGGGCCGGAGGACATCCCGACGGCGCGCTCACGCCGCGGGGTCGTATCGTCGCTGCACCCGGAGGCGACGCAGGCGGGCCTGGACGTGCTCGAGGACGGCGGCAACGCCGTGGACGCGGCGGCGGTCATGCAAGCGGTGCTCGCGGTCGTCGCACCGAACTCGACGGGGCTGGCCGGCGGCGGTTTCATGACCGTCTACTCGGCCGAGACCGGCCGCACGCACCTGCTGAACTACCGCGACCGGGCGCCGACGGCCGCCTCGGGCGAGCTGCACGCCGAGAGCGGCATCGGACGGGTCCACGGCGTCCCGGGCGTCCCGCGCGGGATGGACTTCTCGCTGAAGCGCTGGGGCACCCGGGACTTCGAGGAAGTCTTCGACTCGGCGATCGACCTCGCGGAGAACGGTGTCGAAGTCGACCTCGAGTTCGCCCGCCGGCTCAACAACACCTGGGAGAACCTGGGACAGACCGCCCGGGAGGCGTTCAGCCCCGACGGCCAGGGCGAGGAGCCGCTTCAGGAGGGCGACACGATGGTCCAGCCCGGCCAGGCGAACACGATGACGCTCCTGCGTGACGAGGGCGTCGAGGCGTTCTACCAGGGCGAGATCGCAGAGGCCATCGCGGAGACCGTCCAGGATCACGGCGGCTACATGACCGTCGACGACATCGCTCGCTACCGGGTCGTCGAGGACCGCGCGAATTGGGTCGAGTTCGGCGGCGTCGACTTCGCGTTCTTCCCCTCCGTCGGGGGCTACGAGATCCCGCTGATCCTGCGGGTCCTCGAGGAACTGGACGTCGACGACCTCGAGTCGGGCACCTCCGAGTTCTACCACCGGTATCTCGAGGCGATGCGAATGGCGAACGCCGACGGGAACACGCTCGGCGACCACCACTTCGTCGACATCCCGAATCGCGGGTTCTTCTCGGACGGCTACCTCGAAGAGCGCGCGAGCCTGGTCAACCCGGACGCCCACAACCCGGCCACCCACGACGCTGGCGATCCGTGGGACTACCAGCCGGGTTCCCCGTACCGCTCCACCGGTCACCCGTCGACGGGCGAGCTCGAACACGAGCCGTTCGACCCCGAGGACCTCGATCAGACGACCCACTTCGTTGTGGCCGACGAAGCGGGCAACGTCGTCGCCTGGACGAGCACGCTGTCGGTCGCGTTCGTCTCCGGCAACATGGTCCCCGACTACGGCATGATGCTCTCGTACTCGATCGGTGGCTTCTCGCTGAGCCCCGGTCCGACGGAGCTCCAGCCGCTCAAGCGCCGCCAGACCCAGATGTGTCCGACGATCGGCCTCCGACGGGGCGAGCCGGTCGTCGCGACGGGCTCGCCCGGCCCCACGGTTGCGGCGGTCTCACAGGTGCTCACCCACCTCTACGCCTTCGATATGGACCTCGATGAGGCACTGGCCGAACCCCGCGTCGAAGCCGGCTGGGGCGGCAGCTTCGGTTGGGAGGAGACCCTCGACGAGGCGGTCCGCGACGACCTGGAGGCAAAGGGCCACAGCGCCTCCGGCTCGCCGGGCGACACCGGCATGGCGAACACGCTGATCGTCGAGCCGAACGGCACCTACGAGGCGGCCGCGGATCCGCGCCGCGACGCCTACGTCGGCGCGATCGACGACGGTCGCGGCCCACGTGGCCCGCCCGAGGACCGCCCGCGTGGCCCGCCACGCGACGTGCCACCGGAGCGTGAGGACGACGTCCCACCGGGACAGTCCGACGACGCGCCCGGCAGGGACGGCTGACCGGGCGGCGAGCACCGTCGGTGCGGTCGCTGACGTCCCGCGCGGCCCACCGAACTGACGGCCCACAATCCACAACGGCGGCCGTCAGATCGACCGACGCTGGGCCGGCGTGGTCACCTCTGGCGGAGATGGCGGACTGAGACGTACCCACCAGCGGTCGACCAGTGAGTGTGTACGTATCGCTGGGGTCGGGAAATTACAATCATCACTACCGTATGTAATACTCGATAGGTAGAGATGTCTACACAGTGGCGGTTCGACGCTCGATCAGCACCGTTTCAGGAAGAAAAACAACCCGGCCGGCGGGATCAGAGGGGTTCGAGGCGGGTGATCTCCTCGTCGGACCAGTCGTAGAAGTGCCGGTCGGTCGTCTCGAGGACCGTGACACACTCGTTGTACCGGGCGCGGGCCTCATCCGCAAGCGGATCGTCCGGGTTCTCTTCGATCCACTCGCGGAGGTCCTCGAGCGCCCGCGGCGAGTAGGTGTCCATCTGTTCCTGGTGTTTGAGGATCTCGACTTTTTGGCCCTCCTGGCGAAGCGTGCGAACGAGCGCCCAGGTCGCGACGCCCCAGAACGCGGTGAGGGTGAACACGAGCATGGCTACGACTTCGGTGGTGAGCGCCATCAGTCGTCACCTCCGGTCACGTCGGCCGGATCGGGTTGTCCGCTGCGACCCTCGACGATGGACATGATCGCGTAGCCGATGATCGGGAAGAGGACGATGACGAGCATCCCGCCGATCATCTCGGGGCTGCCGAAGTTCTCGACGGCGAAGTACGCCATGATGAAGATCATCACGGCGGGGATCACGAACTTGATCACGGGGTCCCACCACTTGCCGACGTAGATGCCGGCGTTCTGGTTGACCGCGAGCACCCGAAGTCGTTCGGGGCCGAGCGCCCACCCGATGACGCCGATGATCGCGAGCGTTGCGAGGGGGAGCCCCCAGTTCCCGAAGACGAAGTCCAGGTAGTCGAGGATGTCCACGGAGTACGCACTCGGGATGCCGAGCAGCCAGATGCCGCCACAAACGCCGAGAACGGTCTGGGTGCGATCGAATTGGGTCTCCTCGGCCAGCGTCGTGACGCTCACCTCGGTGATCAACAGCCCCGACGTGAAGGTGGCGAGGAAAAAGCCCACGAAGAACAGGATGGCGACGATCCCACCCAGCGGAATCTCGGGGAACACCTGGACGAGCGAGACGAACGCGAGGCCCGCACCGGCGTCGGGTTCGACGCCGACGGCGAAGACGATCGGGAAGATCGCCAGCGCCGCGAGGATGCCGATGCTCGACTCGCCGATCGCGGTGAACACGCCGCCGCCGAGGGGGACGTCGTCGTACTCGCGGAGGTAGCTCCCGACAGTCAACGCGATCCCCCAGCCCAGGCCGGTCGAGAACAGCGCCTGGCCGAGCGCCGCGATCCAGGTGTCGCTGTACGTCAAGAATTCCCAGTCGACCGTGAACGCGAAGGCGATCCCCTCGGTGGCGCCGTCAAGCGTGAGTCCCCGAATCGTCATGACGACGAGGGCAATCACGAGCGCGGGCACCGCGTAGACGACGACTCGCTCGACGCCGCGTCGGATACCGAGGATGAGGATCGCCGCGATACTACCCATCACGACCGTGTGAAGCCCGATCATGAGCGCCGGGTTGGCGAACAGATCGAGCATGAACGGCTCGGCCTCGAAGCCGGTTGCGGTGAACGAGAACAGCAGCGAGTGAGCCGCGTAGTACAGCGTCCACGCGATGACCGGCGAGTAGTACGACATCAGTGCGATGTTCACCAGCAGGACGACCACGCCGAGGCCGACCAGCCCACCGGGACCGAGGACGTCACGGAACGCGCCGATAACGCCCTTGCCCGTGTACCGACCGAGGGCGACCTCGGCCATCAGTCCCGGCACCGCGAGCAGGAACAACAGGACGAGGAAGGCGACGACGAACGCGCCGCCGCCGTTGTCGCCCATCACGTACGGGAACCGCCAGATGTTCCCCGCGCCCACCATGGCGCCGATCATCGCCATCAGGAACCCGAACCGAGAGCCCCACTCGGCTCGAGCCGTCTTCGCCGGTACGTCTGCCATCTTAGATCACGCTCCTTCTGTTATCATCATCTGTGATTATGGCCTGTACAGCTCCCGGTGCGAAGGGGGCCACGGTCTCCGTCATGAGTCGTTGTTTCTTCATTACTATTGTTCGTAACGTTGTGTTTTTGATATTGTACTGGCCGATTAGCTGATTTTACCTTCGTATGTGGTTCATCCCATGCTGTGGCACATAGGAACATGCAACACACTGGGTTAGACAATATTATAGTTAATGGGAATTGGCATTGAACGAGTGGGTTCGTCCGTGGCGTGTGCACGGAACTCTACCGGATACTCGAAGTCAGCGTTCGCAGCGACCACGAAGCCTTCAATCTGCAGTGACCCGCCTCGGGGCTTGACCTCGAGGCGATTCACGACTGGTGAAGGGATGGAGGCAGCGCCCGCCCCCGTCGACGAAACGCTCGATCGGGGGCTTGGTCCGTCCGGGCATCCCAGTAGCCGTGGCGGTCGTCACTCACAGACGATGCGTTCGATCAGATCCGAGCCGAACACGGGCGTGCCGTCGGCGAGTTCGCCGACGAGGTGACCCACCGTCGGGTCGTCGTCGCAGCCACAACCCATCTCGCTCGCGACGAACTGGGCCTGGACACTCCCGTCGCCCCGGCGTTGAACGCCTACGTCCGGGGCACCTCCACCCGCGGCGACCGCCTCTGGTGCGCCGAAGCGGAGCGTCGATTCGTCGATGGCGTGGGGGTCGAAGTCGTCGGTCAGCTTGAGGACGACGGGAACGCGCTGGTTCGATAGGATGTCGAGTTCGTCCGGGCGGATATCGATCGGGTGGCCGACGCGGACGGCCCTGAGCGTCGTCACACGCACGGTGGCGCCCGCGTCGGTGGTCACCGCGAGCGCGAGGTCGACGGCCTTACCCGCCGCCTCGAGGCCGACCGCGTACCGGTTCGCACCCCGATCGACGACGTCCGCCTCGTACCAGCCGTCGGCGTCCTCGAACGGGGCAGTGGCCACGCCGTGGGCGTAGTAGGCCTCGACGCCGACGATCGACGCGGATCCGGAGCCGTCATGGGTGGGGTCGAACGCGACCTCGAGGGTCGTCTCACCCGGCGGGATCCGGTTGAACGCCGAGAGGCCGGGCACGTGGACGTTGGCCACGTGCGGCGGCTGGTTCGGGCCGTCGGGATCGATCCCGGTGTCGATGACCGCGATCCGAACGCCCTCGCCGTCGACGGCGAACGCCGCGCGCGCCTCGCCGGCCCCGATCCGTGGTGCCGACTCGTCGAGGATCGCCTCGTAGGCCCGATCCAGATTAAGGAACTCGAGGTCCGCGGTGAGGGTCGTGACGTCGGCCGCTGCGCGCAGGTCTCGCTCGGGGATGCCCACGGCGACGACCGTTCGCCGTCGGGAGCGCCCGGGCGTTGGTGCCGCCGAAGGCGCCCGCGTCGGCGGCCGACACCGCCCGGTCCGCGGGGAATCTGGCGACGACCGGGATAGCGTCGTGCTCGGCGCCCGTGTAGCCGTACTCGAGGAGGTAGTCGACGTTGAAGAACGTGTGGTCGAGGGCGTCGCGGTCGACGCCGTGGGGGATGAGGTAGGTCCGTCGGGTGCCGTGAGCAGCGTGTTCTTCGAGCTCTCGGCCCGCTCTCGTGTGGTGGTGCCTCCCTGACACCTGTCGCACTGTCTACAGCCGTCTCTCTGGTCTCCTGTACACGTTCGGCGTGGGTACGCTCTCGCCGTCATCACAGCTCCGTTCGCCGGGACGGACGTCGTCCTTGGGTCGCGAACGGGTCGCTGTGTTCACCAACAGCGGTTCTCACCGCTCGATTCCGGTCGCCGAATCCTCCCCGTTGACCTCATGGTGCTCACCGGAGCTGGGTGCCTCGTCGATTCCGAGTTCCTCTCCGACCGGATGGTGGCAGGCGACCCGTTTGGTCGTGTGCGATTCCGGGCCGTTTCCGGACTCCGTCTCCTGTGGCAGGGGTTTGTGTTCGAGGGGCGGCTCTACAGTAACACACGTCTCGGATTTGTACGGACATTGCGGGTGGAACCGACAGCCGCTCGGTAGGTTGATCGGGTCAGGGATCTCGCCTTGGATCTGGCTCCCGGCTCGTCGACGGTCCGGATCGGGCTGTGGAACTGCGTCGAGGAGGGACTCCGTGTACGGGTGCGACGGCTCGTGGATGACGTCTTTCGTCGGGCCGATTTCGACGGCGTCCCCCAGGTACATGATCATCGTTCGATCAGCGAGGTAATTGATCGTCGAGAGATCGTGCGAGACGTACAACATCGCGAGATCTCGTTTTTCCTGGAGTTCGTGGAAGAGATTCAGGATCGCGGTCTGGACGCTGACGTCTAACATCGACACGGGTTCGTCTGCGACGATGAAATCCGGATCCAGGACCAGCGCGCGAGCAATGCAGACGCGCTGGCGCTGTCCGCCGGAGAGTTCAGACGGGAGTTTGTCGAGGTACTTTCCCGGATCACGAAGGCCGGCGTCCTGCAACGCTTCCATGATGCGGGCTTGGCGCGTCTCTCGATCCCGGATGCCGTGAATCGTCAGTGGCTCTGATACCAGACGCGTGACGGGAAACCGTGGGTTCAGCGCTTCGTACGGATCCTGGAAGATGACCTGGCACTTCTCCCGGAACGCCTTCATCTGGTCGGAGTCGTACTCGAGGATGTTCTCTCCGCGGAAGCGAATCTCGCCGTCCGTGGGTGGCTGGAGTCCGACCAGCAGTTCTCCAAGCGTCGATTTCCCACACCCACTTTGGCCGGCGAGCCCGAGTATCTCGCCTTCGTTGATATCAAAGCTGACGTCGTCGACGGCTTTGAGGTGCGCTGACTCGCCGAACAGCTGGGAGAGGATCCCCTGGCTGCGGGTCTGGTACAGCTTCCGAAGGTTTCGGATCTCGAAAAGCGTTGGCGCGGTCATTGCTCTGGCTCCCAGGTTTCAGCGTGTGCAGCCCGGTCCCTGAACTCACGTCGATCCTCCACATAGTGACACTTCGCTCGATGGTCCGCCGTCCCGTCGACGGTATCGAGCGGCGGCCGGGTATAACACTCGTCTGTTGAGAACGGACACCGCTCCATAAACTGACACTCACTTGGTTCTGATAGAAGCTCGGGTGGCGACCCCGGAATGCTGATGAGTTGATCCACATCGACCTCGAGCGTCGGAAACGCGTTGTTCAACCCCATCGTATACGGATGTGCACTGTGGTTGAAGATCTCGCTAACCGGGCCGATTTCGGCGATCTCACCCCCATACATCACGATGACACGATCTGCGATCTCCGCGACCACGCTCATATCGTGGGTGATGATGATCATGGAGTTGTTCAGCGACCGCTGGAGGTCGAGGATCATCTCCAGTACGTCGTCCTGGACGACGACATCGAGACCCGTCGTCGGCTCGTCTGCCACCACGATCGAGGGCTCTAAGAGCAACGAGAACGCGATCACCACCCGCTGTCGCTGGCCACCGGAGAGCTCGTGGGGGTAGTCGTTGATCCGGTTCGCATCGATGCCGACGTTCTCGAGCATTTGCTCGCTGCGCTCGAGCGCCTCCCCCTTCGACAAATCTGTATGGGTTCTGATGACTTCTATAAACTGTTTTTTGATCGGATATACTGGATCAAGTGCATTCATCGCGCTTTGGATCACATACGAGATTTCCGTTGCGCGGAAGTCCTTGTACTCGGATTCGGACAGTTGGGCGAGATCTGTCTCGTCTAGCATGATGTTGCCACCGGAGACGACGCCGTTGGAGGGGAGCAATCCAACGAGCGCTTCGGCGAGTGTCGTCTTCCCGCAGCCACTCTCGCCGACGATACACAGGATCTCCCCCTCCTGAAGGGTGAAACTCACATCGTTAACGGCGTGGATCGTCTGCTCGTCGGTTCGATATTCGATCGACAGCTCGTTTACGTCTAGTAATGTCATCGTGTACTCGTTCTGGATTCTGGGCTGGGGTGGCGAGTCATTTGACGGACCTCATCTCCGGCTGGGCGATATCTTCGATCGCTCGCGAGAGGAAGAACAGCGACATGATGAGCAACGTGAGTGCGATTCCCGGTGGGAAGACCCACCACGGCGCATAGCGGATCGCACCCGTCGCGAACGTCATCTGCAGCATCGATCCCCAACTGAGTTCCGCACCGATTCCCAGGAACGACACCCCTGCCTCGAGCAGGATCGCCGTCCCGACGGCGAGGGTACCCTGGATGAAGATGAGCGGGAGTAGGTTCGGGGCGATGTGGATGAAGATGATCCTGAGATCACTCGCACCGCTCGCCCGCGCGGCTTTCACGAACGGGCGTTCAGCGAGCGACAGCGTCTGTGACCGAATCACCCGTGCCATCGTTCGCCAGAGAATCAGGACCATCGCGATAATCACCGTCCACAGTGAACTGCCGAAGAACATCGCGACGATGAGGATGAGCGGTGTTGCCGGAATCCCGTAGAGGACGTCGACGACGCGCATGAGGACGAGGTCGACTGTCCCCTTGTAGTAGCCGGCGACAAGCCCGACGGTGACGCCGATGACCGTCACTGACAGGCCAGAGAGGAACCCGACAAGCAGGGAGGCGCGAGCGGCGAACACCCACTGGCTGAAGACGTCCTGGCCGAGGCTCGTCGTTCCGAAGATGTGGGTACTGCTCGGCGGTTCCATCCCCATTGCGGTCCCATCGGGGCTGTCGTGATAGGCCATCGGTTCGTACGGCGCGATGTACGGGGCAAAGACGGCGACGACCACGAACGTCGTGAGAACGATGAGCGCGGCGAACGCCGTTCGGTTTCGTCGGATGTCCCCCGCGACGCCGATGAGTTGCTCCCAGAATTTCTCGAGCACGATTCGCCGATTCTCCGAGAGATGCGAATCGAGAAACGTCGTGGTATCTGAGCGTCCAGCCATCTATGTCACCGTCTCCGTTTCAGTCCGTGGATCGATGATAACGCTGATCATGTCGACCAGGAAGTTCAGTGTGATGATGACCGTCGCGAGCATCAGGAACGCCCCTTGTGCAAGCGGATAGTCCTCTTGAAGCACTGCCTGCCACATCAACCGACCGACGCCCGGCCAGGAAAACACCGTCTCGATGACGACGGAGCCGCCGAACGCAAAGCCGACCGCGATCGCCCCGTAGTGTACGACGGGCAACAGGGAGTTTCTGGCCGCGTGTCTGTAGATCAAACTCCGTTCGGACAGCCCCTGGGCGCGCCCCATCTTGATGAAGTCCTCGCCGAGGACGTCGATCATGTTGTTTCGCATGATGAACGTCGGCGCGGTGAGCCAGTACAGCGTCGTCACGAGAAGCGGTAACGCGAGGTGTCGCAGGAAGTCCATCGAGAGGTATCGGTCGAGTAGCATATCTGATGAGTAGCCTGCACTCCGCATCCCGCCCGATGGCACCCACCCGAGATGAAACGAGAAGATCATGATCCCGACCATCCCGGTCCAGAACACAGGAGCGGCGTAGAACAGGATGATCGTCCCGATACCGATCGTGTCGATCAAGGTGTTTCGCCGCCAGGACAGAAACGCACCGATCGTGATTCCGATCCCAAACGCGAGCAACACCGAGGTGAGCATCAGCACGATCGTATTCAGCGTGGTATCGAGCAGGATCGAGAGAACCGGCTCGTTGCGCTGGAACGAGGTTCCGAGATCGCCCGTCAGGAGGTTCTGCATGTACGTTACGTACTGGACGTACAGTGGTTCAGTGAGGCCGTGCTGTTCGAGGATCTCCTGTCTGGCCTCCGCGGGCATCGTCGGGTCGGCGACGACCGTACTCGGGTCGCCGGGGGTCAACCGAAACAGAAAGAACAGGAGGTTCGCGACGACGAAGATCGACCCCACAGCGAACCCCGCCCGCTTGAGGACATACTGTAGCCTCATTCTGTGAATCGATCTGCTGGCGCGAGGAGCGTTCCATCATCCCATCGATAGCCCGCGTCGGAGAGGACGTCGATGGCCTCCTCGACACCACCGTCGTACGCCGGCAGGTCGGGGTTGTGCCACGCGTCGTTCGCGGGAGCGATCTGCGACGTCGCTTCCTGCCCGCGCCCTTCTAGGATCACCTGAACGACACGCTGTTTGTCGGTCACGTGGGCGAGCGCCTGACGGAACGCCTGGTCGGTGAACGGATCACGTTCGTTCTGTAACCAGACGCTCGTCACGCCGTGGGATTCTGACGCGGTCGCTTTGAGGTCCTCATTCGCCTCTGCTTCTTCGAAGTGGGTGACCTGGATCTCCTGGATGCAGTCGGCTTCTCCCTGCTCGACGGCCCCGAAGGCGGTCGACTCGGACCCGTAGAGCGACCAGACGAGCGTCTCGAAGTCGATCTCCGCGAGGGGGTAGTCGTCGTACGTTTCGTAGACGATCTGATCCTGGGGATCGTAGGTCACGAACTCGAACGGGCCGCTGCCGACGTACACCTCGTCGTCGGTGTACTCGTTGGGATGAGAGATCCCTTCGTCGTCGACGACGTCCTCCCAGATGTGTTGGGGGAGGATGTTAAGCTGGGAGAGCGAGACCGTCGTAAACGAGGCGTCGGGCTCCTCGAGGTTGAAATGGACCGTCTCATCGTCGACGACGTCGACGCTTTCGACGACGTCGTAGTAGCCAGCCATGTACGGGACCTCGTATTCCTGATAGTAGTCCATCGTGAACTGCACGTCGTCGGCCGTCAGCGATTCACCATCGTGGAACGTGATATCCTCGCGTAACTCCACTTCGACTGTCGTATCGTCCACGACCTCGATTTCACTCGCGGCGGCTGGTTCCGGTTCGCCGTCGGTTGTGTACCGAACCAGCCGCGAGAAGATCATCTTCGTCGCCTCGGCCGCTGCGTTCCCCTGGATTGCCATCGGGTGAATCGTTGTCGGCTCCTCGAGCGACGCCAACGTAAACTGATCCTGGCCATCGACCGGCTCGAGGTTGTCGAGAACCGCAACGCTCCAGTACGGATACGCACCGATCTGCTCAGTCCACCCGCCGAAAGACGATTCGTTCGCTGCGGAGAGCGCATCCTGATGGTAAATCGGGATGACGGGCTGTTCCTCGGCCAGAATCTCCTGGGCCTCCATGACTGCCTCCTGGCGGGCGTCTTCGTCCATTTCGCTTCGAATTCGATCCGCAAGTTCGTCGTACTCGTCGCTTCGGAACTGGATCGCGTTCTCCCCTTCGTCCGCGTAATCGGAGTGGAAGTTGTGCACCAGCATGAAGAACGGGTCGAGTCGGTCCGGTCGCGCGACGACCCAGAGTGTCAGGACATCGAAATCCCGATCGTACCAGCGATCGAACAGTCCGCTCAGATCCCGGATATCGACGTTCACGTCGATGCCGAGTTCCGCCCACTGGTCGGCGATCATCCCCTGCGCTTCGTTCCGAAGGGGCGCCGCGTCACGCGAGATGCCGACCCACTCGATCGTATCGAGTTCTTCGTACTCTTCGTCGTCCTCCGGTGCCGGCAGGTCGTGGTCGTCGTCGTCCTCCCCAAGACACCCTGACAGTCCAACAGCAGTCCCCGCCACTGCTGTCGCTTTAAGAAAGCGTCTACGATTGTGCATGGCGTTATCATACTCCATAGACCTAATAGTATAAAGTCGTTCGGGTAGGACCCCAGCGGATTGAGTCGTCGTGTGGGCGCCTCGTCGTGAGCGACAGTTGTCGCGCCACCGGTGGTGACGCGCTGGCTGGTCGTGAGTCGAGCTACGACACCGTCGCTACGACGTCGATCTCGATCGCTGCGTCGACGACCAGATCGGACACGACCGTCGTCCGCGCAGGGTACGGTTCGGACAGTTGGGATTCGTAGGCCGCGTTGAACCCCTCAAAATCGTCGGCATCGGTCAGGTACACGGTCGTCTTGACGACGTCCTCGAGCGAGGCGTCTGCTGCCTCGAGCACTGCCGCGATGTTTGCGAGTGCCTGTTTCGTTTCGGCCTCGATCCCTCCATCGACGACCTCGCCCGTCTCGGGATCGGTGCCGATGTGTCCGGACACGTAGACTGCCGGTCCCTCCACGATGCCGGAGGAGTATGGGTACGACGTCGATGCACCATCGGTTGGTTCTATTGGCCGCATACAGCCATCATCGGAGATCGCCGTAATATACTTATCGCCCGCATTCGTGACTGCCGGTGGCCGACTGCGGGGTCGCTGCTGTGACGACCCGCGTGTCACAGGTTCCTCGATCAGCCGGGTTCTGACCGCGCTCCCGCCGGGGAGACACCGACCTCCGTCCCAGGCCACTCTCTGAATTTATCCGATACGCTAACGAGCATGGAGGTGAGAGTGTGAGACGGAATGTCAATCGAAGACACGGAGCTCTGTGACCGATACGCCGGGCTCTATACGGGTGCGGTGACCGATAGCCTCGACGAACTCGGCTACGAGAACCAGACACTTCCGAGTGAAATCAATCCAATCGACGACGAGTTTGTGACGGCGGGGTTCGCCTATCCGGTCCGCGGGCGCCCCGACGATGACGCCGACTACGATGAGAACATCCGGCGCTTCCTTGAAATGCTCAGCGACGCCCCCGAAAACAGCGTTATCGCATACGAAACCCACGACGACGACGCCGCACACATCGGGGAGCTGTCCACGACCGCCCTCCAGGAACGCGGGTGTCGGGGCGCGATCGTCGACGGCGGTGCTCGGGACCTCGGGTACATTCTCGAGCAAGGGTTTCCCGTGTTCAGCCGGTACCGAACACCGGCTGACGCGCCACCGCGCTGGCGACTCGACGAGTGGAACGTGTCGATCGAAGTCGGCGACATCCAGATCACCCCCGGAGACGTGCTGGTAGGGGATATCGACGGTGTCGTCTGTGTCCCTGCAGACCGCCGGGTGGAGGTGCTCGAGCGGGCCGAAGCCCTCGTCGAGACCGAAGACGACGTTCGAGCGGCGGTTCGTGAGGGGGTCGACCCGGTCACGGCGTATGAACGCTACGGCACGTTCTGAGACGGCCCCGGAAAGCCGTGATTCACTGCGTGGCCGATTCGAGTGCGTCGATACGACTGATCGCGTCTGTGAGGATCTCGATCCCAACCCCGATGCTCTGTTCGTCGATGTCGAACGTCGGCGAGTGGTGACCGCCCGGATGGTCCGTCCCGATGATCGAGTACACCGCCGAGCCACCGGTCCCCTCGACTGCCTGCATCAGGTGCGTCGCGTCCTCGCTGGCCCCGAACTCGGCGGTCAGATCGATGTCTGTGATGGCGTCGTGCTGGGCTGCAACCTCAGCGACGTGTTTGCTGAGCGTTCGATCACTATCGACTCGCGGGACATCGCTCGTAATCTCGATGTCAGCGTCACACTCGTGCATCTCTCCCGTCGCGCGAATGATTCGCCGGAACCGCCGTTCCATGTAGTCGTGAATCGCGTTCGTCTCGCCGCGGACTTCACCCCGAAGCGAGGCGGACGCGGCGATCGCATTCGGCGAGGTTCCCGACTCGAGCTGGCCGATATTGACGCGGGTTACCCCGTCGGAGTGGCGCGGAATCGCGTACAGTTCCTGGACGGCGGTCGCGGCGGCTTGCATGCAGTTCTTGCCGACGTGGGGTTCGTTGCCCGCGTGGGCCGCCTGCCCGGTGAACTCGACGTCGAAGTTACTGACCGCGAGCGGTTTGACGATTCCTGCGACGAGCGACCCGGTGGGCCGACCGAGTCCCAGATGCAGCCCGAAGAAATAGTCGACGTCGTCGACGTGGCCACTGGCCGCCATCGACTTCGCGCCGCCGGCGGTCTCCTCTGCCGGCTGGAAGAGCAGTTTGAAGACACCGTCGAACTCGCTGTCCTTGATCGCCTGCAACACCCCGACGCCGATCGCCATATGCCCATCGTGGCCACAGGCGTGCATCACGCCGTCGTTCGTCGAGCGAAACGCAGCCGCCTGCGGCCGGTGGGTCGGTGTGGTCGCTTCCGACTGATACAGTGCGTCCATGTCGACGCGAAGCGCGACCACGGGACCGGGTCCCTGTCTGAGTACCGCGATCCCGCCGGTGAACCCCCCTCTCGCCTGCTCCAACACGTCCGATCTCGCGTCTCGGTCGACGGCACGGTCGTACCATCGCTCGCGCTCGCGTTTCGGTGGGAGTGCCATGCGTTGCTCGTCGGCGTGGACGTCCCGACCGAGATGGAGTTCGTCGACACCGATCTCCTCGATTGCATCGACGAGTCGACTCGTCGTATAGTACTCACACCACGCCGGTTCGGGATAGCGGTGGAGGTCGCGTCTGAGCTCGATCAGCTCGTCCCGAGAGAGCGGTGGCGTCATTCTGCTGAGGTCGCCCCCGGTGGGACGGTGAGTAACTGCTGTAACTTCTCCTGTGCAAGGTTGCGCCCGGACAGCTGGATGACGACTGTGTCGCCCGCAACCGCCTCCTTCAGTTGCAGTGCGCCCGCGATCGCTGCCGCACCCGCGCCCTCGAGGAGGATGTGTTCCTCGGCGAGGGTTCGGCGGATCGCGTCCCGGATCGCCTCGTCGCCGACGGTTCGCATCTCGGTCAACCGCTCTCTGAGGATGTCGACCGTGAGCGCAAACGGGACACGCGACTGGAGCCCTTCCGCATACGTGTCTGCGCTCGGTTTCGGCTCCAGGGAGCCGGTTCGCCACGCCTGGGTCATGGCATCGGCCTCGGTCGACTGAATGCCGACGACGTCACAGCCGGTCGCGCCGACGGTCAAACAGTAGCCGGCCGCACTCGAGCCACCACCGACGGGACAGAGGACGGTATCGACCGCCGGGAGGTCCTCGAGTACCTCGAGTCCGGCGGTGCCGACGCCGGCGATGAGGGCGGGTTCGTTTGCGGAGTGGACGTATCGATACCCGTGTTCGGCGGCCTGGGATTCGGCCCACTCGCGAGCTTCGTCGTAGTCCCGCCCTCCCGATCGCACCGTCGCCCCGAGGTGCTCCATCGCCGTGACCTTGTCCTGATTTGGGTCCTCTGGGACGGCAATCGTGACCGGCACGTCGAACGCCCGGCCCGCATACGCAACCGATTGGCCGTGGTTGCCGGTACTCGCGGCGATCAGTCCGCGGTCGGTGAACTCATCGTCCAGTTGCGAACAGAGGTTGATCCCCCCGCGCACCTTGAACGCGCCCGTCGGGAGCGTATCCTCACGCTTGAGATAGACGTCGGCATCGAGTTCGCGGGAGAGAAACTCGCTTCGAACGAGCGGTGTCCGCGGCAAGTGCTGGCGAACGACGGCTCGTGCCTCGTATACGTCCCCCAGCGTTGGTGGCGTGAGGTCGTGATACGCGAAAATCGTCGTCTCATCCGGTGACTCTACTGGCTCGTAGCGATCGCCCATACTCTCGATGTGTGACCGAATAGCATATAATTTCTCCGATTAGCTCAGCCACGGTGTCATGTAATATCCGGTCAAGCGGCTGTCCCATTCGCGTGCGTGAGTGGGCTGCGGCCGTTGAATCACGGCAGCATCTCCTGGTTCGAGACGCCATCGAAACCAGGACACACACGGCTCGCTCGACCGTCTGGGAACGTGAATCGCCTCGGTGACTCCGCCTCGGCGACGGCCCGATCAGCCATAGTACGAGTGTTTCAACTCGATCACGTTCCGATTGTAGTTCAACACTTCGAGTAACCGAGTGAGATAGCTCGGCCGGAAGCGGCGTTTGGGGCCTGCGACGCCGATTGCGCCGTGAACCTCCTGTGCTTCGTTCTGGACAGGAACCGCGATCCCACGGATCCCGACGATGTGTTCTTCGTCGTCAAGGGCGTACTCGCGCGTTCGAACCCGTTCGAGTTCCGCCTCGAGGTGCTCTCGGTCGGTGATCGTGTTCGGGGTTGCCGCCGGGAGGCCGTATCGATCGATAATCTCGTCGATTTCCGCCTCCGGAAGGTAGGCGAGCATCGCTTTGCCGATGGACGTGTGGTGCATGTAGCTGTAGTCGCCGAGGGGTTTGTTGTCCGCAACCGCGTGCTGTCCTTTCGCCCGGTAGAGAATCACCCGCATACCGTTTTCTGTCGTCCCAAAACCCGCGGTTTCACCGGTGTACCGGGCGATGAGGTCGACCGCCTCCTGAGCCCGCTGATACATATCGAACCGTTTGCGCACCGAGCCACCGAGGTTCAAGAACTGAAAGGAGAGGCGGTACCTGTGATCGTCCTTGATGACATACCCCAGTTTCATCAGGGTGTTCAGGTGGATGTAGGTTGTACTCGGTGGCAGCTCCAGTTCGTCCGCGAGTTCCGATACGCCGGCATCGTCGAGCCGCCGGAGCGCCTCGACAAGCCGGAACGAGGTCTCCACGGAGTTGATCGTCTTCGTCGTGGTCTGGCCCCCATCGCTGAGTGTCATATGCTACCATCCGATTCGACCATATTAAATATTCCTTCCGTCATGATGTCGAAATCCGTCCGTGAACCGATAGTGGTGAAGGAACGGGTCGATATTCGACCTCGTATTCAACGCTGTTGAAACTCCCGCCGATGCTTTCGGGAGACCGCTCGCGGTGACCGGTCGTTCAATTCAGTCCCGACCGACGGATAGTGTGGCGGGAGACGTGATGTACCGCGGCCGAGCGGTGTTCTCGACACAGGCATCGCCAAGCCACCAGTATCCAGGCTGTCCACGAGGGAGCCGTCGCTTCAGCGACCGGCGCTGGTAGTGATCTGCCGGCGGGATTAGCGACCGAGCACTCCCGGAGCTGGGTTCCTCGAGGTCACGTCACGGACCTCAATCGACGATCAGCGATGGGGTCTAATCACTCGAGTGATATTTGGTTCCTCAGGCCCCTGTTCCAGTTTCCCGGTGTCTCGGAACCCACCAGGACCTGACTCCCAGGGGAGATGGCCCATTGCCAGCTTTCGACCGTATTGAATCGCTGAATGAAAGATGATGTAAAACCCCGGTATCGAGCGTAACGTGGGTGAACAAGCCGAATTCACGAAGATCGACAGTACGCACCCCTCCCCCGTGGGTACCGCGTTCCGGTCCGTCACTAGCGTCGGGTGGGCGGGCGGCCTCGTGTGACTGTGTAGAGATCATCGGCGTCACCCGATCTTCGTTCCGTTTTCGCAATCCTCACTCCGGAAACTCCCTGTTGCTATTACGAGCATATTATTGTAATACCCAACTCCACCCGATTCGAACCTGATACCCATTCACGATCGTTAAAACGAGATCGCAGCGGTGACGGGGGCTGCAGACGGGTGTTTTTCGCCACCACCGACGCCGGGAATCACGCTTCTTAAAACATAAGAAATTTATCTAATCCAAGAACAGTAGCAACCAGTTATGTCCTGTCGAGACAATACTATTTTATGCCCGTGGATTTTGACTTATTAGTGTATTAGGGGGTGAATCGTGTTGTGTCATTGTGAATTGGGTTATTTTAGACCATATTATGAGGTTATAGAGTAGGAATGTGAGCGTTTGTAAGAGAGGGCCGGAAAGTAAGGGTGACTGTATTCAAACTGTCTACCCCGACTACTGGACAGGGTCTGGGGTTTATTCAGTTGGAAAACACCTCATCGAAAACAGGCCTTGCTCCGAGTAATATTGTTCGGAAACTTAACTACTATCTGGGGTTGTTATAGTAAAACGCCTGGTATCTTCTGTGTAGGACGTTACACTCGATGGCGCTCGTCTCTTCGGCGTTTCGGGTGGCGTTGAGACCGTGACGCTCGAAGAAACCGAGGTTGTGGCACTTGTGGGCCTCACCGCATCTCGTCGCCGAAGAGATTTCCTAAACCAGTGACCCACACGTCTCGTGAGCAGGATGAACTCGTGGTCGTCGCCGCCACCGTAATACTGGCGAGTACGCTGGTTTACCGCAGACTCCCTCACTACCTCACATTCATCAGTGCTTTCTACGTATCACCCACCATGAACACTCGTCATCGGTTCGCGCTGGCAGGCGGCTTCGTCGTGCTTTCGGCGATCGTGAGCGTGATTGCAGCACCTGCGCTCCCCGACCAGGTCGTTTCGAACTGGAACGCCGCCGGCGAACCGAGCGGGACCATGTCCAAAACACTTGCAGTCGGGCTCGTTCCCGTGTTGGGTGCGGGCTTACTCGGCGTATTCGCCGTTATTCCTCGAATTGACCCACTTCGGGCGAACATCGACGAATTTCGTCCCTATTACGACTGGTTCGTCGTCATCTTCACAGCGTATCTGTTCCTCATTCACGCCGGCATTATCGCGTTCAATCTCGGCTACGAATTCGACTTCGTCTACCTGATCCTGTTCGGAGGAGCTGGGCTCTTTTATTACTGCGGAGTCGTGCTCACACACGCCAAGCGAAATTGGTTTGTCGGTATCCGGACGCCGTGGACGCTCAGTAACGAAGAAGTCTGGAATCGAACGCACGCTCTCGGTGGGAAACTATTCAAGCTGACCGCACTACTCACGGTGGGCGGACTCCTGTTCGGCGAATACGCACTGTACTTCTTCCTCGTACCGGCAGTAGCCACCGCCGCCATCACCGTTGTATATTCGTTCTATCTGTACGAACAGATCGAACGGGATGACTCCTCTTCGCCAGGTTCAGGTCTATAGCGAAATTTGACGCAGACCCTGAAGAACGCCCTACTCGTTGAACTGTTGTTGGGGTACAGTCTCGAAGCAGCGATGATCGCACATGGATTCGCACACGTCGTCGCCGTTTCCATTTGGCTTGTAGCTCTCTTGAACTGAGTTCGAGGTGTTTCTCAACCCATACTCAGGGATCCGTCCAATAAAACCCGCAAACCACTCAGGAGGAGGAGGGAGCCGATTACTGGTCGGGTGATTACTGGTCGAGTGGAGTGACGTTATCACCGGCTATCGCTAGTTCGTCGCTCGCCTGTATCACTACCGGCACACGGTCGCCGGACCGCACAACGTCAACGTCCGGGTCGTAGTGAACCAGCCCGTCGGCGGCCAGTTTCGGGAGTCGGCTATGAACTAACTCGATCTGTACTTGCTGCGCATCCGTCTCTTCGAGTGTCGCGATCTGGGCGGCGAGCGATTCGACACCGAGTGGCCCCTCCGCCAGTTCGAGTGCGCGGATGACGTACCACGACCGCGTCTCTGCTGCGAGCTCGGCGAACGCCTGTGCGTCGGCGGAGAACGGTGCCGCGCCCGCGTCGACTAATTCGTTTCCCTCAGTATCGAGAGCGACATCCAGATGCCGTCGTTCGTTCGAAATCGCCGCGAACAACGACACGGTTCCGCCGCCGAGTGCGCCCAGCAGGACGAGCAGTTCGGAGTTGAGGACGGTCGCACCGCCGATCCGTTCGGCGCTCACGTATCCGAGAAGGAGCACCGCGGCGACGACAGTCCCGGCGAGGCACCACTTCGCAATGTTCCAGCCGTCTCCGCGAGGCACCTGATGCGCCGCGATCCAGTAGCCGCCGTAGACGATTGCTGCAGCCGGGCCGCTGACGAGCACGAGTTCAATGGCCCAGACGACCAGCGGTTCCGGATGGGTAACGAGATACGCGACGCCGACGATGCCTAACACCAGACCAACAGCTGTGACAAGCCATGATGCTGAATCATACTGGACATTAAGGAAACCTTGTGTGTTATTGACTCCCATGTACTCTCGAGTCAACGTTGACAGGCTCCGATAAAAGACTTTCTCAGAGGATCAGTATACAGTCAGGAAAGTAAACAGGGCAAACGGCGAGGGCGCAGCGAGGGAGATCAGTAGTAGAGCGCTTTCATTACGTGACTGTCGTACTTGAAGCACTTCCTCTCCGTATTCCCTCTCTTGACCGACCACCACCCTTCGTCGATCAGCCTTCAACTCGTGCCACAGTCGCGCCGTCTCTTCAGCAGAGACTCGACGGACTATGCGCGCTGTCAAGAGACGCGTGTGAGATACAGAGGATGGATGCAGCGCGGCGGCTTGCGTCATTGCGCGCGATTGTCCCTGACCTCCCCAGTAGAGAACGGGCGAACTGATCGGCGGAATTTCCATCAGGTCTAGATACTGTTTGTCGAGTCATGCTGAGTCCGTCGCACACATTCATATTGTCAGCCAAAAGTCCGCGACCACCCGATCGCGTTTCGACGGCTGTTGCCGGTGGTGACAGCGTCTCGAGTGTGATCGGTGTGTGAACCGTTTTGTCCGACAGTATCACCAGCGGTCACCGAGGGGCGGTGATTGCTCAGTACAGGAGAGCGAGGTACCACTGCTCACGGAGAGGACGAGAGGAGCATGAAACTCGTGACGGCGAGTCCGGCGATGAGGTAGACCGCTGGCCCAACTGATCTCCAGAGTGGATCGTCAACCCGGAAGAGATGCGTCAGGATGGCCCCGATCATCGTGGCGATGATTAGCATTCCGCCGAGAACAGCGAGAATCGGCGCGAACACGAGACCGACGAGCAACCCGACCCCTCCAATAGTTTCGATGCCACCGGTAACGAATCGGAACCACTCTGGATAGCCGTACCGCTCGA
Source organism: Natrononativus amylolyticus (assembly GCF_024362525.1). Classification (GTDB taxonomy): domain Archaea; phylum Halobacteriota; class Halobacteria; order Halobacteriales; family Natrialbaceae; genus Natrononativus; species Natrononativus amylolyticus. The sequence goes on along the minus strand of NZ_CP101459.1, from coordinate 53,782 downwards.
AATCCCTTTTCGCGATGTCAACGCCGATGATCTTCACGCTGCCCGCACCCACCATGATGAGTCCGAGCAGTCCCTGCACGACGGGGATCGCCGTTTCAATTGTGCTCATAGATCGTCTCTACTTGCTATGCTGGGCGAGACCACGGATTCACGCGTGAATCGATTCACCTTTTTAAGTCTCCCGCGAGTCTGTTAAGCCACTCGCCAGCCAACTCGACCGTGTTATGCCTCGGATACGCCTGAAGGTCAAGATTGGGGCAGACGACGACAATTGGCTAGCTGGTGTCTCGACCGACTTCTCGGATGCCGAGTTCAAGATCCTGGCGAGCCAGCCCACAGACGATGGCGTACTCGAAGTGGTCGAAGTAACGACACCGGACGGGGACGCCATCGTTCGCCGGTTCGACGACGCACCGGAAGTGCGCTCGTACGAAGTGCTCCATTCCGACGAGGGGATGGTACTGATCCAGTTCGTGTTTCCGATGCCGTCATCGTACGAGGCGAGGCGTGCGACGGGGAACCTTCCGCGATTTCCTCTCACCATCCAAGACGGGTGGTTATCAGGTGAACTACTCGGCTCACAGGAGCAGTTGTCGGAGTTCACCACCGGGTTAGCAGTGGCTGATCTCCCGTTCGAGATCATATCGGTTACCCAATCATACGATGCGAGCGGACTCCTCACCGAGCGCCAACGGGAGTTCATTACTGAAGCGGTCGAACGCGGCTATTACGACAGTCCTCGTGGCTGTACGCTCGTCGAGCTTGCAGACACATTCGGGATCAATCAATCGGCGGCCAGTGGCGTTCTGCATCGAGGTGAAGGCCGGATTATCAAAGAGTTCATCTCATAGGCGACTGCCGTGGTAGGTTTCAACAGTCGTGCTGAATAGAGGGAGCGACTGTGGCACGAGCTGAAAGTCGATTACACGGGTGCAGGGAGAAAGCCTAGGAGTGTACTCGTGGGATGAATCCCGTAAATGCTATCGTCGTGGGTCTGTTGAAATCCTCGATTGATGAGAGGTTTCAGCAGCCGTGCTGAATAGAAGGCGCGACTGTCGTACGAGTCAGAGCGTGATTAACGTGAAGGGGCGAACGCTCAGTACAGGCGAAGAACAGAGCACGGTGTGTAGTAAGCGATTTCATAGCTGTCGGACGTAGCGTCCCGAGTATAGATGAAGCAAGCAGAATTTGACGCTCTTGTGCTGCTGGTAGTCGGCAGTACTCCCTGCGGCGGCGTGCACTGGACGCCGCGAGGATGATTCTGGACTGAGAACCCAGTTTCGGTGAAAAGCACCCGCAGAAGGAAGTTAAGCGCTATTTCATCTACCGCAGGACGTAATGGCTTGGAGGGCAAAATACTCAAGTATGAATGGCACCGGCGGAGAAGATACTGACAGCACCACACACGCTGACGGCAAGCAACAAGGCCCACCGCAGGTGCCTGACACGCTTCTTCAGATGGACACCGAGTTCGCTGTCCTTGCACATCCACGGCGGCGGTATCTTCTCTATACGCTCAGCGAGAAGCCCCAGTGGTCACTGCGCGAACTCGCCACGAAGGTCGCCGCGTGGGAGTTAGATATTCCAGAAGAGACGGTGACAGCTGACGAACGGAATCAGGTCTACGTCTCGCTCCTGCATGCGCACGTTCCAAAACTGGTTGACTACGGCGTTGTCGGCTTCAATCGTGAGAGCGAGACCATTACGAAGGGGCAACACGCTGGCGGAATTTTAACGATGCTGGCAGGGTTAGGAGGGAGTGCTGATAGCACCCAGCAGTCGCACGCAGAGAGGGAGTATCATGAATGACAGCCACGATAAGACTTCTCCCACAGAGACACTCGATGGAGGGAACCGGCCAGTTGCAGACGCACAGGCACACTACGACCACGACGACCCACAGGATTTAACGACGACGATCATTTTTGCCGTTGCCGACGCTGAAGGGGTTGAGCCCCCAGACATCAAAACCCCACCATTATACGACTCCGTGGATACCGTTGCGGTCGAAGAGGCGCTGTTCGGCCCGGCAGCCAGGCGTGAAAACCACACCGGGGATGAGTCACTGACGTTTTCGTACCGTGGCCACGAGATTACAGTCAGAAGCGACGGCTGGGTATTCGTCGGTGCAGAAGCTGACCACTAACCACCCAGACACCATCGAGAACACCTGCGTCTTCTCTGATTGCTCCGTTCAGCACCCGTAACATTCCTGTTTACGCTCACCTTGCATATGTCCCCACAGCTTCTATCGAAGTCGGTACGAGTACGATATAGAATGACAAAGCAGTGTATCGAGTGTGAGTGGTCTGCTACCGCGTCAGACGGCTGTTCATCTGACCCGGACCGACGAGCGATTGTGCATCACCGCAAAACCGGACACACGGTTGTGTCAACGGAGGCCATCGCAAACCTCGGTCAGCACCCTCATCTGCCTCCGAATCAGAAAAAAGAGTAGCCTCAATACGAACGTTCGGCCTAATGGCAGTCATGGTCGCCGCAGAGTCAGGTGAGTAGTTTTATAGACGTTCTCACGAAAACTGAGATATGAGGATTGTGCTCAATGGGCATACTGAGACCGCGCACAAGCCCGCGTCCGAGAGCAACGTTCGCCGCGCACAGTGTGGCGCACTCAAAGAGGTTCCAGACCAGCACGTCCGCACAATCGCTGCTGAGATAACTGAGCTCCCAGATGAATTCAGTCACTGTGGACGCTGTTTCGAAGATGCTGGTGGCTATTGAGCAGAAAGAAGACGCCGATTCGAAACCACCCGCAGATGGTCAGTGAGCGCGCTTCTCTTTCGGGTAGTTCAGAAGTAGTCGGGTGGAATAAAGTCAGATCGGCGGCCAGGCCCCACAGTCGTTCCGCGAGGCGGTGCGGGATGCGATCAACGGCGTTCTCGAGGGCACCGAGTTCGAGGCGGTCCTCGGGAGTGGCCAGTCCCGTGCCGACGGCGACGGGACGCTGGCCAACCGGCTCGCCACGCGCTGTGGTGTCTGGATCGGCCAGGACGAACACTCATGCGAGCAGTACGGCGACGAGATCGCGGCCGCGGTGGCTGACGTCCTCGAGCGCCGGCTGTGAGCGGTCGGTAGCATCGAACTGTTTGGCTCTGTTGGAACCCTTGGAGATTGATAGAAGAGTCGCGGATTGAGAGGATGAGTTCAGCACGACGGCTTCGTTTGTTTCAGACCGAAACCGATGGACCACCCGATCACTACACGTGCAAACATAACGATTCAGGGTTGTGAAATACACTTTTCCCTCCCCTCGATAATGTAGAAACGGGATGGGAGCAGTATGCCAATACTCTACTGAGAAGTATCAGACACCAACTACGGCCGTGGTATCGGCTCTTACAGAGGTTAGAGATGGTGACTCTGAGGATTTGACTCCGTTGAATGACTCTATCGATCCTGATGCGCTTAATACGCTTTTCACTCGCACATCTCACGGAGCAAGGATCGTATTTGAGCATGAGGGATGCCGAATAGAGGTTCGATCGGATGGACTTGTAACTGTTACTCCCTCAGAGGAAGAGTGAGATAGAGCCCGATTCGAGTTTCGTTCAATTGACCTTGAATCTCGAGAGAAGACAGGGACGGCTATCCCCTTCTGTCGCTGGTTGAGGTTTTCAAGATACATTTATGGCATCCCATGCGAATGAGTACCATGATGGGGGGCGACTTACATCGGTGCTCCATCGAGGAGTACGAAACGCCAGCTGTGGGTGTGGTAGAATCACTTTCAGACATCAAGGAAACAGAGCCGGAGGAATTGGCTCCCCTATATCGTACCCTTGACCCAGATGGCTTGAATAAGGTGATTGAATCGGGGACTGAAGAGGTAACGGTGGTGTTCGAGCATGGGGGCTGTAGTGTAAAGGTCCGAGCCGACGAAACCGTACTAATCGAGACCCCAGATGAGGATTGAGAGCTGAGATCGCGTCTAGTTCCCCTCCAGAACTTTGGCTATGGTAAGGATTGTATCGAACTCGGTTGGGTTGTCCGTTAGCCGTATCTCCCGTTTCTCGGGGTCATATTCAATGAATTCGGCTTCACTAGCTTTTGGAAGGTGGGTGTGCTCAATAGAGATCTCAATCTCCCTATATTTTCTCTCAGGGCTGCTAACCTGGTCGGGATTAGACTCCATCTCAGCAACGGCCTCCACTACCTCATCTACGTGAACGGGCCCATCCTGTTCTGTCAGATAGTAGAGTGCGTATCGTCTCCTTTGCTCATTGAGTAGACCTAACACCGTGTCAACCTCCACCATAGACATTCTAAATCGTACTATAAGATAAGAACGAGGGATGGCTATCCGATATGTCTCTAAGGACGCCGTGAACGGTGGGACTCTCTCCTCGAATCAGGTAGCACGAGCCGAAGGTCAATCTACGAGAGGTTTGTGGGGTACTCGACGACGCGGGGGCCGGCGCCGCCGCGGGCGTGGTGCTGGCGCCCCAGGCTGGGTCGACCTTCGTCGCTGGCTGCCGATCGCCACGTGGCCGGTGTACGGCGCTACTACCTTTTTCATCGCTCGAGGCGTCACTCGGGTATGCGTGTCGCGCTCGTCGTCCTCGATACACTCCGGAAAGACGTCTTCGACGAGTACTTCCAGTGGCTGCCCGGTCGCCGCTTCGAGCAGGCGTGGTCGACTGCGAAGTGGACGATGCCGGCGCACGCCTCGTTGTTCACCGGGAAGTACGCCAGCGAAGTCGGCGCGAACGCGACCTCGGAAGGGCTCGATTGCCCCGACCCGGTGCTCGCAGAGCTGCTCGCCGACGCTGGCTACCGCTCGCACGCGTTCAGCGCGAACCTGATGGTGTCGCCCGTCTTCGGCTTCGACCGTGGGTTCGACGCCTTCGACGGCACGTGGCGCGTGAACGTGAACGGGAAGGGGCTCCTCGGGTGGCGAGAGCTGCTCGGGGGCGGGCGCGCCGAGCCGCCGAACCCCCGGTCGCTGGTCGCGCGGGGCCTCGCGGGGCAGTACCGCATCCGCTCGTCGGTCGCGACCGGCCTCGCGCGTCGGCTGCCCGGCCCGCTCGGCTGTGGCGCACCCCACGACGATGGCGCCTCGGCACTCCTCGAGGCCGTTCGCGGGGACCGGTATCGCGACGCGGATTTTCTCTTCGTGAACCTCATGGAAGCACACGCGCCGTACGCCCCACCGGCGGCGTATCGGACCGTCGACACCCCCTCGTACGACGAGGTCGCCGCGACCCTGACCGACGACGAGCCGGAGCCGCGGGTGGTGGCCCGTGCGTACGCGGATTCGGTCCGGTATCTCGCCGACCGGTACAAACACATCTTCGCGGAACTCGCGGCCCGCTTCGAGTACGTGATCACTCTCAGCGACCACGGCGAACTCTTCGGCGAACACGGCAGCTGGCGCCATCTCCACGGTGTCTACCCCGAACTGACGCGCGTTCCGCTGGTGATCTCGGGCGACGGGCTCGGGGGGACGTGCTCGCAGACGGTCAGCCTCCTCGACGTCCACCGGACGATTCTGGCGCTCCTGGACGTGGGGGGTGACTCCCGCGGCCAGCACCTGCTCGCGCCGCTCACCGACCGGTTCGTCCGCACCGAATACGAGGGGCTTCGGGCCGCACGTATCGCGGGGATGCGCGACGACCGCTACCCCGAGGCGGTGATCGCCGCCTACGACCGGCCGCTGACGGGCCTCGCCGGCCCGGATGCCTACTACGGCTACGAAACCCTCACCGGATGGGCCGAACGCGGGGTGTCGCGGGTGTCGGAGCCACGCGAGCGCCTCCGCGAGCTCACCGCCGCGGTCGACCCCCGCGCGACGGCTGGACGAACGCCCGTCGCCGTTCCGCCAGCCGTCCGCACGCGCCTGGAAGACCTGGGCTATGCGTGAGTCTGTGGCCGGGCACAGACGGGAGTATGGGATCTGTGGGGGCGATCGCACCGCCAGCGGCGCGATCGCCCATCGCCACAGCGTCGAGCGGTAGGAGTCGCTGCTCGGTCGCCGTCACGGCATCGCAACGCCGGCTCGAACGGCACCGGAACTCGCCTCGAGAACTGCCCCGTCCGTTAGCGACGGGTGGGTGTCAACTCAGGTACGACTCCCAGAGAGGGATGTCAGCGTACTTATCGCCACGGTCGTAGAGCATAACGGCGATTACGGAGGTCTCGTCGAGCGCACCCGCATCGGCGAGTTGGTGGACGGCCTGGATGCCCGCCCCGCTCGAGGTGCCGACGACGAACTGTCCATCGACACGGAGGTGGTCGGTAACGGTCTTGCGGTCGTGTTGGCCGGTGTCGTGGACCCGAATGTCGGTGTCCTGGTACCGGTTACGGAGCGCTCGAGCGCGATCGTACGCGCGCTGTGTGGAGACGTACTCCTTGTGGTCGAGCACCGACTCGTCGTACGTCTCGGGGTGGTAGTGATCGCCGGTTTTGAGGTACTTCAGCCCGTCGATGGCGTGTAGCGCTTCGGCCGGTTCGAAGCCGACGACCGTGACGTCGCCCCGGTCGTGAAGGCCGCGACCGGTCCCCGTGACGGTGCCACCGGTGCCGGCACCCGCGACGAAGTGGGTGATCTCGCCGTCGGTCTGCTCGTACAGTTCGGCGGCGGTCGTCCGTTCGTGGGTGCCGGGATTGTCGGGGTTCTCGTACTGGTTCGGCCGATAGTACCCGTCGGGGTCCGCTGCGATACGCTCCTCGCACCGATCGATGACGGCGTCGTAGCCGCGATCGGCGTCGACGAAGTGAAGCGTCGCGCCGGCGTCGCGAATCGCGTCGATCTTTCCGCCGCTGGCGTTATCCGGCAGCACGATTTCGACGTCGTATCCCCTGGCCGTCGCGAGACGGGCGAGTTCGCTGCCGGTGTTCCCCGAGGTCGGTTCGATGATCGTCGCGTCCGGTTCGAGGTCGCCCCGCCGTTCGGCGCCGTCGAGCATTCCCTTCGCGATACGGGACTTGACGGAGCCGCCGCCGTGGGGTGCCGAATAGAGGTTGTACCACTCCGCTTTGCCGTACACCGTCCCGGGTACGTCGACGTCTAACTCGAGCAACGGTGTCTCGAAGATCGTCGACTCGTCGTAGACGGGAGACGACGCCTCATCGGTCATACCACCCGTAGCCACCGATCGAATATGGGTCTGATGGAAACGGCCGATACGGCCACCACGTCGGTCGCACGCGGCGCTGACCGTCCGAGATACGGGAAGCTTCTGACCCGACCGAAAGCCGTTAACTGACCGAGTCCAATACGACTACCACATGAGTAACGCAAGCTGGGACGACGTCGTCGACCTCCCCGACGAACTCGACGACGACACGGCCGAACAGCTGTACGAGGGGGCAGACGAGGTACAGGACATGACCGGCGAGGTCTGTCCCTACCCGCAGGTCGAGGCCAAGAAAGCCATGCAGGGCCTCGAGGCGGGCGACGTACTCGTCCAGGAGACCGACCACGTCCCGAGTACGGAGAACGTTCCGAAGGCGGTCTCGGAGCTCGCGGATGCGAAGGTCTGGAAGAGCGGGGACGGTCGGTATCGCATCTTCCTCTCGCGCAAGTAACGATGGTCGACGAAGTCACCCCCGAAGACGTCAACCGAAAGCTCGACGACGACGACGTCCAGATCGTCGACATCCGCCAGCCGGAGGCGTTCGCACAGGGTCACATCCCCGGCGCGATCAACATTCCGATGACCGAACTCCCCGCCAGAATCGACGAGTACGACTGGGGCGACGACGTCGTCGTCGCCTGCCCGATCGGGCAGAGTTCGATCCAGGCGGCGCGGCTCATCGGCAGCTTCGAGGGCGCCGAGGCAGACGCCGTGACGAGCATGCAGGGCGGCTACGAGGCGTGGGAGTACGACCTCGAGACGGCCGACGGCGAGGGTGCGGCGGAGCTGTAAGCTTCGGACGGCCCCAATGGCCGGGCGCTCGAGCGCTCTGTAGCGATCTTCCGTTTTCGACTGCGTGCTAGAGCGCACAGCCGACTTCGCGGTACAGCCAGCGGGTCATCACGTACACGCCGACGATGATGCCGGCTCCGGCGAGAAACGAGTGCACCGAGAGCAGCGCGACCCCGGAAAAGAGGTTCGCGATGTTACAGCCGGCGGCGAGCCTCGAGCCGAACCCCATCAGCAGCCCCCCGACGATCGGGTTGTGCAGCCGGTTCAACTTGGGCATCCGCAGGCGGAAGTCACCCGAGAACCACGCCGCGAGGAACGAGCCGACGACCAGCGAGGCGATCATCAGCATATCGATGGTGATCGTGATGTCGCCCTCGTGAAACAGCACGGAGCCCCAGTACTCGATGCTCTGTACGTCGACGCCCGCACCGCCGAGCAGGTAGCCGGCCCAGCGGGCCTCGCTGCCGGTGATCGCCCAGTGGCCGTGAACCCAGAACCAGAGGCTCGCGACCAGGGCCATCCCGATGCCGGCGGTGCGAGCGTCCCACGTTCCCTTGAGGCGGGCCGCCACCGGGCGGTCGTCGGTCGCGAAACTACGGAGGTACTGCCGGATCCCGGCGACGAGCGAGACGAGGCCGGCCGTCACAGCCCGGACGGGGCGGGCGGCGACGGTCAATTGGGCCCGCTCGCCGGTCGTGGTGGACGAGGGTCCCGCCGGCTCGTCCGGGAGCTGGGTTCGTCCCACGACGAACGCGTACGCCAGCACGCCGACCGCGACGAACGCGGCGCCGGTGATCGCCGGCGACCAGGGGAACGCGAGGTAGAGCGACGTCCCCGGGGCGGGGTTGAGCGGTTCGAAGTAATACGCGCGGAAGGTCGAAAAGAACAGCGCGAAGATCACGTAGCCGACGCCCATGAACAGCAGCGTGATCCAGAACTGGACGTAGCCCTGCCCGGCGCGATACAGCGTGCCACTGGCACAGCCGCCGGCCATCGTCATCCCGAGCCCGAAAACGAAGCCGCCGATGAACGAGCCGATCCCCCACGCGGGTGTCCAGAACCCGCGGAAGTAGCCGGTCGCCATCTGTGCGCTCCAGAACAGCGTCATCACGAAGACGCCGGCGAGAACGCCCTTGAGCACGCGCGTGTCTTTGAACGCGACGAAGTCGCGAAAGGCGCTGACGAAACAGAAGCGCGCCTTCTGGAGGAACACCCCGAACGACAGCCCGACGAAGAGGGAGACGGCGAGATACGCTGTGGGCGAGAGCGACATGACCAGTACTCTCCACTCGGCGTTCTTTAGCGCACGGATGACGGAACGACTCGCCAGGGTCCCGCGGTAGCTGTAAGTATTGCCTCGAAAGTGGGTCGACGGCAAAGGAGGGGCGCTCCCAATGTCCTTTACGGTCTCGCGTCCGAGGGGGGAACATGAACCAGCGGCGGGACGCGACGGGGGCGGACGATGGGCTCCAGGCGAACCCGGATCGAAAGAACCCGTTCGGCCGGGGGATCGACCGCCGACGGGTGTTACAGTCGTCGGCGGTCGTCGGCACGACCGCGACGCTGTCGGGCTGTCTGAGCGACGACGACGAACGCGCCCCGACGATGTACGTCTTCAACAACGGTGACCGGACGGTGAGCGTCATCGACGCCGAAACCGACGAACTCATCGAGAGCGTCTTTCTGGGGACGACCGCGTCGTTTCCGGCCAACCAGTACGGCACCGGGGCGGAGTCGGAACACGACGTGCTCTGGCTCAACGTCAGCGGCGGCGTCAGGGGGTTCGACCAGCGGACGCTCGAGGAGGTCGCCCACGTCGAAACCGGGTTCGGCCCGAACTATCCCAACGTGACGCCCGACGAGCAACACCTCATCGTCGCCGCCGGCGGGACGACGTCGATGGAGCCCGACCCGCCCGAACCCGAGGACCACATGCTCTTTCGGGTCGACGCCGACCCCGACAGCGACGGCTTCGGGGACGTGACGGGCGAACTCGAGGTGGGGTACACCGGGCCGTGCGACATGACGCTCGGCCCCGACAGCGAGTACGCGTTCGTCTCGGACGTGGCCAACGAGACGCTGACCGTGATCCGCGTCGATCCGTTCGAGATCGCCGCCCAGATCGACGTCGGCGACCCCGCGGGCGACGGCGACGTCCTGCCGTTCATGTGTACCGCGACGTTCGACGGCGACCTCCTGTTGGTCGAAAACGGCGAGGGAGGACTCGGCCACGAGCCGGACATCGAGCGGGAAGGGTCGGAGAGCATCTGGGACATCTCCGATCCCGAGAACCCCGAAGAGATCGAGCGCATCACGCGCGATGACGGGCTGCCGGCGCCGCCGATTACCAGCGAGATCGACCCGAACAACGAGGCGGCGTATCTGTTTACGCCCGAAAGCGAGAGCGTGACGGTGATCGACCTCGCAGACCAGGCGGTCGACCAGGAACTCGACATCGGCGGCACCGCGATCGCCGGCGCGTGGGGGCCGAACCGCGAGAAGCTGTACGTCCCCGTCCAGACCGCGAACCAGGTCGCCGTCATCGACCACGCCCAGCGCGAGGTGGTCGCAACCGTCGAGGCGGGCGAGTCGCCGACCGGCGCCGTCGGCGGAATGGTCCGCCCGGACACCAGTACCACCCAGCGTCTCCAGGGGGCCATCGCCTCCCTCGGCGTCTCGGTCGGCGACCAGGAACTGGCGTACTGCCCCGAGCAGTACTGCTACTGCGGCTATCACAGCGAGGAAGGAGTGAGAAGCGATGACAGATGAACCGAACGCGACCCGGCGGGCGCTCTTGCAGGCGGCCGCCGGCACGGCCGTCGCGGGCACCGCCGGCTGTACCGCCGTGACGACGCCGGCGGATACGAGCGTGCGCAGCGAGGTTCGCGGCAACGTCCGGACGTTCGTCGGCCCGTCGTGGCTCACAGACCGCGACCGCGACGAGATCGCCGTCATCGACGCCCGCGAGCGCGACGCCTTCCGCCGCGAGCGGATCCACGGGGCGCGTCACGTCGCCCTCGAGGCGCTCACCACGCGACGGGACGGCGACGGTGGACTCGAGCCGGACCCGTCCGAGATAGCCGCAGGGTTTGCCGGTATCGGAGTCGCCCCCGACGACGACGTGCTTGTCTACGGCAACAGCGTCGGCTCGCGAGTGACCCGCGTCGCGTTCGCGCTGGCGTACCTCGGTCACCGCGGTGACGTTCGTATCCTGAACGGCGGCGTCGACGCCTGGACCGGTCGAATCGGCACGGGAACCCCTGACGAACCCGAGGCGACCGAGTACGAGGCCGACCCGGTGGACGACCTCGTGGCGACCCGGCGGTGGCTGGCGGACGAGGCCGACCGGTTCGGCGAGGACGCGCCGGACTCGCTCGTCGACGTCCGCGTCCCGGAGGCGTACCTCGGCGCAGCGGGCTCCGACGCGCTCGATCCGGATCACCAGCGCCACGGCCACCTGCCGGGGGCGATCAACGTTCACTGGCTCGGCAACGTCAGCGGGACCCGGCTGCAGGAGCCGACGCGACTCGCCCGCCTGTTCTTCGCGGAAGCCGGCCTCGAGGAAGAGGAGACCGTCGTCGTCTACGGCGACGACAACGTCGATCCGACCCAGACCTGGGCCGTGCTCCGCGCGCTCGGCTTCGAGGACGTTCGCCTCTACGAGGGCGGCTTTACGGAGTGGGCGAACGTGCCCGAGGACGACCGCGGCGGGTACCCCGTCGAGACGAAGACGAACGTCGTCATCGAGACGGACGGCGACCTCGGCGGAGAGGACGGCGGCGACTTCTCCTGTACCGGCTGATGCTCGCCGCGATCTGCTGTCAGGGGGCGGACGCGCTCGCGCTGGTCGACGTCGAGACGGGCGCCGACCGGGGCACGATCCCCGTCGGGCGCGACCCCGTCCACGCCCACGTCGTCGACGGCCGGGTGCTGGTCGCGACGATGGGCGAGCGCGCCGTGACCGTCGTCGACACCGACGGCTCGGTTCGGACCGTCGAGACCGGCGTCCTCGGGCCATCGCATTTCGCCGCCAGCGGCGAGCGCGTCTTCGTCCCGTGTACCGCGGGCGACGTCGTCGCGGTGTTCGATCGAGCCGTCACCGCGCTCGAGAGCCGCATCCCGGTCGGTGCCGAGCCACACGAGATCGACGTGTGCGCGGGAACCGGCTTCGTCGGCAGTCGCCGGGACGGCTCCGTGACGGTGTTCGACGCCGCAACCGGGTCGGTCCGGGGACGACTCGCGCTCGCGGGGGACGCACGCGTCCAGGGCGTCGCCGCGGTCGAAGACGGTGAGCGGACGCTCGTCTACGCCGTCGACCAGCGAAACGCGTCGATCGTCCGGTTCGACGTCGGCGGGCCGGACCAGTCGCTTCCGGCGGCTCCGGCGGCGGCGGCGACGGTCGGCGCCGATCCGTACGACCTGTCGATTCTCGACGGCCGTCTCTGCGTCCCCGGGCGAGGGGACGGGACGGTACACGAGCTGACGGCCGCCCTCGAGGTCGCTGCCGTCCACGACGTCGGGGGTCGCCCGACCGACGTGGTGGGCAGACGCCGGTGGGTCGTCGATCGGACCCGCCCCCGGTTTCGCTCGCTCGCGGGCGACGGGATCGACGTGCCACACCCGTCGATCGTCGCCACGCCGGCCGGCGACGATCGCTACGTGCTCTCTCACTACGACGACGCTGCCGTCAGTCTCGTCGACGCGACAGCGGGTCGCGTCGTCTGGACGTGCGACACGCCGGCGAACCCGTTCGGTGCCGTGATCGTCTAGCGGTGCGGCGAGCGGTCGCGAGTCGGGTATCGGCGGGCGTGTCGTCGGACGGTCACGGTCACAGATAGCGTCGGATGTCGCCAGTGTCGAAACGATCACCACCGAGCGACCGGTAGCCCACCCATGCGCGTCGCATACGTGTTCAGCACGACGGGGCACACGGTCTCGCACAAACTCGAGCGGATGATCCTCCCCCAACTCGAGGCGGGAGACCACGGGGCGGACGTGGCCGGGATGTTCTTTTTCGACGATAACACCTACGCCCTGCAGGCGGGAAGCGACCTCGGAGAACGGCTTTCCGCGCTCGCCGCCGAACAGAACATCCTGCTCATGCTGTGCGATCTGTGCGCCACCGAACGCGGCCTCGCGGTCGAAACCGACGACGGCGGCTACGCCCCCCGGAACGTCGTCGACGGCGTGAGGGTCGGCTGCTTCCCGGACCTGTATGCAGCACTCGAGACGAACCCGCCGGATCAGGTTATCACCCTCTAAATCGCCGGGTAGCGGACGATGCGGGCGGCGTCCGCTTCCGGTCGAATGCGCCGCTGCTGCGGGACTTAAGGTCGTGAGGGACCCACGAGGAGCCATGATCGTCTTTTCGCGTTCGGCCTACGACGAGGTCGTGTACGAAGGCTACGGCGGCGCCGACCGGGAAATCTGCGGCGTTCTCGCGGGCGCATACGCCGACGACCGCACCGTCGTCACGGACGTCTACCCGGCCGACAACGTCGCGGACACGCCGGCGGTGCGGTATTCGATCGATCCCGAGGAGCAGTTCGATATCACCGAAACGATCGAGGACGAGGGGCTCGAGGTCGCCGGCTTCTATCACTCCCACCCCGCCGGCCCGACCCACCCGAGCGAGACGGACGCGGCGCGGGCCACGTGGCCGGACCTCTCCTACGTCATCGTTGCACTCGACGGCTACCCCTACGTCGGCTCGTGGCGCTGGCGGGCCGACGAGGCGACGTTCGAGCAGGAACTGGTTCGGGTCGCCGCCGATTCGGCCCTCGAGGCGCCGGCGCGAGAGGGGCGCTGACCCGAAAGGGGCGGTTCAGTCGCTCGCTTCGATTTCGGGCTCCTCGGCCGTCCCGTCGATCGCACACGAGGCGGTGTACTCGACGTCGTGCACCGAGTCGATCGCGGGGTCGTCCCCGCAGACGGGGCAGTCGTCCTTTTTGGTGATCTCGACGGTGTCGAACTCCATCTCGAGGGCGTCGTAGAACACCATCCGTCCGTCGAGGAGGTCGCCCGCCTCGAGCAGGTACTTCACGGCCTCGGTGGCCTGGATGCAGCCGACGGTCCCGGGGAGCACGCCGAGGACGCCCGCGGTCGCACAGTTGGGCACCATGCCGGCCGGCGGCGCTTCGGGGAACATACACCGGTAACACGGCGAGTCCGCGCCGCCGGCGAACGTGGTGATCTGGCCTTCGAACCGGAAGATCGAGCCGTGGGAGAACGGCACGCCGGCGAGGGTGCAGGCGTCGTTGACGAGATAGCGCGTCTCGAAGTTGTCGGTGCCGTCGATCACGAAGTCGTAGTCGTCGATCAGGTCCTCGATGGTGTCCGGGCCGACCCGGAGTTCGTGGCGCTCGACGGTGATGTCGGGGTTGAGCTGGTCGACGTACTCCGCGGCGCTGTCGACTTTCTTTCGGCCGACGTCGTCGTCGCCGTGGATGACCTGGCGCTGGAGGTTCGACAGCTCGACTTCGTCGTCGTCGGCGATCCCGAGCGTCCCGACGCCGGCCGCCGCGAGGTACTGGATGATCGGCGAACCGAGCCCGCCCGCACCCAGGACGAGCACGCGGGCGTCCAGCAGGTCGCGCTGGCCGCCGGGCCCGACGGTGTCCATGATGATGTGTCTCGAGTAGCGGTCGAGTTGCGTCGGCGAGAGGTCGAGGTCGCTCATTGGCTCGATCTAGTCCCGCCGGCGAATAAGACCGTGGTCCACCCAGCAAATCTGCCGCTACCCACGACGAGACGGATCGTTGCCGATAGCACGGTCCTTTTAGGACGGTGTCGCCAACACCACCGTATGCCCCAGATCAAAGTGCCAGCCGTGCTGACCGGCGGCGGCTCGTCCGCGAGCGTCGACGTCGACGGCGAGACGCTGGCCGAGGCGTTCGACAACCACGCCGCCGAACACGGCGACTCGCTCAAGAACAGCGTGCTCGAGGACGGCGAAATCAAGGAGTTCATCAACGTCTACGTCGACGGCACCGAGGTGGCCGATCTCGACGAACCGGTCGAAGAGGACTCCCAGATCCGCGTGATCCCTGCGGCCAGCGGTGGGTGTTCGCCGTAGACACCCCGTTCTTACGAGCGCGTTGGTCCTGCCGGGAGAGGCGAACGCCTGGCTTGTCTTTGCGCTGCTGGTGACGGGGGACTGGGCGTGGTCTCGAGTGCGCAGGGACACTCGCCGCATCTCAGGCCATCGGCGTGATGTTCTGGTTGCCGCGGAAGAAGTTATCGGGGTCGTAGCGCTTTTTGACCGCCTGGAGGCGCTCGTAGTTGTCGCCGTCGGTGGCCCGGATGCGGTCGTCTCCCTCCTCCATCCGTCGATACAGAACTGCTTGGTGTCACGGTAGAGTCGAGAAGCGTGTTGCCACTCTTTCCGCCGTGAGAGGGATGGATTATGGAACTTCGCGGTGACAGCCACCGTGACCATCTCGTATATGCGTGAAGTGTTCAAAGATATAATAGAGCAAAACGCATATTTGCAGGTATGACCGACCATGGGCTTGGCTCGTGGACCGACGACCTCTCGACCCGAGAGCGCGTGCGAGCAATCGCGACGACCCTCACCGAGCCTCGATCCGTCGAATGGGTACGCGAACAAGCGCAGGTATCCTCTTGGCAAACCGCGAAAGACGAGCTAGAGATGCTCGTCGAGTTCGGCCAAGTACAGGCGATCGAGGGCGATGACGGGAACACGAAGTACGCACCGAACTACCAGCTTCGCTACTTCAACGAAGTAACTGAGTTGATCAACAACCATACGCGGGAGGAACTCCGGGAGGAAATTGCGTCTATCCAGGCCGAAATCGACGAGTGGAAACGCGAATTCGCCGTCGAATCCCGAGACGAGCTTGAATCGACGCTCACCGATGATGGCCTCGATAGTGAGGCTATTCGGGGCCGTAACCGCGTGTTGCGCCACTGGGAGGGCTCCGAGGACAACAAACGACTACTCAAACACGCGCTCGAACTCTACGACGACGTCCGCGAACTCTACCCCGGAGAGGCCGACGAGTCGCCCTCTTCGATCCCACTCTCGTAGTAAGCTACGCTGATGATCTTTCTCGCAAACCGCGCGAATCTCGATACACGGACGCTTTTCACAAAGATCCACACTCGCCTCCTGACACAGGTCCCGAAAGAGGAGTCCCCGGTCGAGCCGATGTGGTATCATACGTCTGCTAGAAACAAAACCGGCGTCCGGGCGACGGTCTGCCCGGCCCAGTTCCTCGGAACGTCGTACCCAGTCGAGAACGCAGAGGTGCAGGTCTCGTTTGACTTCCCACAGACGTACTCGTACGACTTCTATGCGATTCAGTGGGTCGAGCCGGACCGAAATCTCATGGTCGGATGGCACCAGGACGAAACGCACGCGGATCTCGGCGAGTGTCACTTTCAAATCGATTACCAGGGTGAGACTGTGCAGCGAGAGAACGCTGCGTTTCTCGATGTCCACCCGCTGAACGTGTTTGATCAGCGAATCGAGGACCTCGTGGAGGTTCTCAACGCGCTCACGTGGGAAGATGGCGTTCCGCGCCTTCCGAACGAAGCAACCGTTGGTTGACCTCTTCCAACACCTGAAGGGACGGGTATGCATTCTCACCAGTCGCCACGGGAGAGACGCGTCTGGCGAACCGGATTTCGCTCGCACTCGCGCTCGAGGCCGTCCACAGCGACGCGGGCGCTTGCGACTGCCGTCGACCGTTCCGTTTCGGCGCGGATCTGCCTGTCGGGGCCGGCGACGAGGCTGTGGCCGGCGTGCTGGCGGCCGCGTTGGTCGCCGGGTGTGATTCGCGGCCACGACGTAACAGAGCCCGTCACGGGCACGCGCTCGCGCCAGGAGCCGCCAGTCGAAAAACGCCGTGTGCCAGGCGGCGGTCACCGCGAGACCGTTCCGGTTGGGGGCGATGGTTCCGGCATCGAGAAACGACAGTACCGATCACTCGGAGCGACGCTCACGAAATCAAGTGTCTCCGTCAATCTGTGGGCTGGTGCCACGCCTCACTCACTCAAGTATTAACACTCCATAGAAAAATACAATATGTTACGGATTATTATTGACGATATCCCTATTTGCTGTTACCAGTGGTCTCGAGCGTTTCATGATGGGACAACCAGTGTCAATAAGCCGTTAGCTATTTACGTGTTACACGTTATGTGTTTGTACGTAAACTCGGGATGGTCTCCACAGTATGCACTGCCTACTGTGTGACGGCACCTGCAGCGGCGTGATGGAACTGAGTCGCTTGCTGCTGTGTGGACCCCGGCACCGGACATTCAGCAAATCACACACCATACGTAGGACGAAACTTGCACTACCACAGCACAGATGGCTTCACCTGTCGAAACGGGGGACGGTCAGCGGAACACGGACGAGGGTATTGAGATGCAATTAGTGACCAGCGTGTCTGGAGGGACATATGTCTCAAGAGTCGATTAATCACACGTCGATTGGTCGGTCAGAGCACGACCTCGAGGCCGCCTACGCGCTGGGTCTCGTCGTCACCGACCAGGATGACGACACCGTCTTCCGAACGGTCCTCGAGGCCAGACGGGCAGCCTTCGAAGTGTACGTCGTGCCGCTTGGCTGTGATGCGACGACGACAGAGCTGCTGGGTACCCTCGAGGTATCGCTCGTCGACCACCCGGAGTGTTCAACGCGTGCGGATGCGTACGATCGCCTCGAGAAGGCCGCCCAACTGCACTCCCTCGATGGGATTGCCGTCGGCGAACCCGGCGGCGAGTTCGACTTTGCGGCGCTTCGGAGAGATCTCAGCGGGGAGTCGGCGTTCACACTCGAAGCAGCGGCCTACGACACCGCCCAAGAGACCGGTCGGTTAGTCGGCATTCCGGCGTACAACGAGTCCGTCGGGATCGGCTCGACGGTGATCGCCGCCCAGCAGTACGCCGACGAAGTGGTCGTCATCGACGACGGCAGTGGTGACGACACCGTCGATATCGCACGCGAGACGTCGGCGACGGTACTCGAACACGGCGTCAACCAGGGCAAGGGGGCAGCGTTGCGAACGTTTTTCGAGTACGCCCAGGAGAGCGATCACGACTCGTTTGTGGTGCTCGATGGCGACGGCCAGCACCTGCCCGAAGATATTCCTGAGGTTGTGGCGCCCGTCGAGGAAGGCGAGGTCGACATGGTAGTCGGCAGCCGCTATCTCGAGGGCGGTGAGGACGAGACGCCGTTGTATCGGCGGGTGGGTCAGCAGACGCTCGATTATCTGACGCTGGGCTCGAGTGGGGCGAAGCTCACCGATACTCAGAGTGGATTCCGGGCGTTTTCGGCGCGGGCGATCGATCGGCTGGCGTTGCGGACCGACGGGATGGGCGTCGAAAGCGAGATGATCGGCAGTGCGATGGAAGAGGAGTTGGCGATCGAAGAGGTGCCTATCGACGTCCGCTATGAGGGCATCGACGGCCAGACGTTCAATCCGTTGCGACACGGGTTCGGCGTGGCGACGTTCGTGTTGCAGCTGATCCGGGATCGCCACCCCCTGGTCTTTTTCGGGGCGCCAGGACTGGCGTTCACCATCGTTGGGTTAGCGTTCGGTGTCAGTGCCCTCCTGATGTACTCGAGTCAGGGCGCCTTCGCGATCGGCCAGGTCCTCGTGAGCGTCTTCTTCACGCTGGTGGGTGTTCTCGGCGTGTTCTGTGGGCTCATCCTCAACCGGATTTCGAACATGATCGACGAACTCAAAGAGGCTGCGGCATGAATACTTCAGGACACATCGTCAGCGATCGATTTGCGGACGGAAGTTTTCGACTTGTTTGTGAATAATGGCTAGTCCAGAGACAGTACCACCGGAAGTTGAGGAACCAAAGAGCAAAACGCAAGCTCCGACACAGGAACCCGAGAAGGTTCTAGAGGCGGACGCACTCAAGATCCTCAGGGTCGCCAGCGACGTTTACCCGGAGGTTATGGGTGGACTCAGTTTGCATGTCCATGAGATGTCTCGAGTGCAGGCGGAGATGGGCCATGACGTAACGGTGTTGACCTCCGATCACGGGGATCGGGATCAGCCCTCGCGTGAGGAACGGGATGGCTACGAGTTGATCCGCCATCGGGAAGTGGCAAGTCCGCTCGACAATACGATCACCCCCGGGCTGGCGCGAACGCTCCGGCGGATCGGGGACGATTACGACGTGATCCACGCACACTCACACCTGTTCTTCTCGACGAATGTTGCGGCTGCGGTGGGCCGGACTCTCGAGACGCCGTTGGTGGTGACGAATCACGGGTTGATGTCTCAGACCGCTCCCAAATGGGTCCAAAAGGCGTTCATTCCAACGGTCGCGAAGTTCACGTTGAATTCGGCTGATGAGATTCTGTGTTATACGGAGACCGACAAACGCCGGTTGCGAGAACGTGGGATCGATAGTTCAATATCAGTTGTCCACAATGGGATTGATTGCGAGCAGTTTTCGCCCATTCAGAGCGACAAATCGAAAAATCAAATTCTGTTCGTCGGCCGGATCAAACCTGGGAAGGGTGTCCGCCATTTACTCGCAGCCTTTAGCAACATTATTTCTGAATTTCCAGAGTACTCTCTGAAGATTGTCGGTGATGGTCCACTGAGAGAAGAATTAGTCGCGCTAGCAGAGGAACGTGATATTTCCTCCAATGTCGAATTTGTAGGCCAGATCGAAAACAGTGAGGTAGCAGAGGTCTATGCAGAGAGTGAGATATTTGTCCTTCCGAGTTTGAACGAAGGACTTCCTCGGACAGTACTTGAGGCAATGGCCTGTGAAGTGCCAGTCATTGTTTCTGATCTCGAGCAGTTAGAGTCCTTGGTTGAAGAGGCAGGAGTAACAGTACCACGTGAGAATCCAGATATATTAGCTTCGGAAATGAAACGGCTTTTGGCGAATAAGGAACTTCGGACACATATGGGCAGAGTAGGGCGAGAGTGCATTCTCGATGAATATTCATGGGATGAAACTGTGAGATTCACCACATGCAAATATAGATCGCTAATATGACTGAAAAAGTAACTCACAGACTGTTTATAAGTCTTGCAGAGTCTATAACAGCTGAAATGTATTCGGCACTCATTCGTGATCATCTTACTGAACTAGTACTAGAGTACGTCATATTAGCCAATAGATAATCAATGTGTGGAATTACTGGACTTTTTGATCCCGATTCGTCCCCTAACCCCGAAAAGCTTCATCGAATGAATCAATGTCAAGAGCATCGAGGCCCAGATGCCCACGGAATCTTTACAGATGGACCGATTGGGTTGGCTCACCGTCGACTCAGTATTATTGATCCTCATGAATCTGGAGATCAACCGATATACAATGAAGATGGATCTATCGTTGTGATTTTTAATGGAGAGATCTACAACTATAGGTCCCTTCGCAATTCGCTGATAACGGCAGGCCACCAATTTAGTACTGAAACAGATACAGAGGTACTTGTACATCTGTATGAGGATTATGGTCCATCGTTCGTACAACAATTAGAGGGAATGTTCGCCTTCGCCCTATGGGATTCCACTAAGGAACAGCTGGTCCTAGCCCGTGACCAGATGGGAGTTAAACCCTTGTTGCTCTTACAGGATGGGTCAAAATTCGGATTTGCCTCTGAATTACCTGCACTGCTTACTTCGGAGCTAGATCATGGGGAGATAGATAAAAAGGCATTATCGCAGTATTTTGCATTTGGCTATATTCCAGCTCCTCGGACAGCCTTCCAGAACATTCGAAAGGTCAGACCAGGGGAACGCGTAGTTATTACTGATCAAGGCATCTCTCGAGATTCGTATTACTCGCTTTCTGTACCCAAGCGGACAGATTGCTTTGACACAGCCACCCAAAAACTTCGAAAACGGGTCATAAATTCCATTGAGAAACGATTGATGAGTGATGTTCCATTAGGTGCATTTCTTAGCGGTGGTATTGATTCAAGTATCGTTGTTGGAACAATGGCGGAGTTAATGGACGAACCAGTACGTACCTTCACAGTAGGATTTGATCAGGACTTGTTCGACGAATCGTGGGCTGCCCGTGAGGTTGCTGAGTATCATGGCACAAATCATCATGAGTTTACGATGTCGGCTGACGATGTGCGTGATCTGATACCAACAGTACTTGATCAACTAGGCGAACCGTTTGCTGACCCATCTTTGATGCCGAGTTATGTCGTTGCACGTGATACAAGCCAAGAAGTCACAGTGGCACTATCTGGTGACGGCGCTGATGAACTGTTTGCAGGTTATGACAAGTATCGTGTTGAGTCACTATCAAAATACTATCGTGCACTTCCAGAACTAGTCCGAGAGGAGGTTATAGAACCTACCGTCAATGCGCTTCCTGCATCACGAGGTAGTCGTGTAGGTACCAAAGTATATCAAGCCCAATGGTTTGTGAATCGTAGCGGCCCAGAGCGCACGCCAGAACGGCATTTTGAGTTAATGCGAATCCCTACCGGGAACGCTGTGAATGTATTTACACAGGTCAACCCTGTCAGATTCGGCCAGGACGCCTTATCTATAGAATACAGTCAACTAAAACCACAATTACGAGATCGAGATAGTCTAACTAAAATTCAAGGGGTTGATACGCAATATTCACTTCCCAACCAGATGTTGCAGAAAGTGGATCTAGCGAGTATGTATAATTCGCTCGAAGTCAGAGTACCGTTCCTAGATACTGCTGTAGTTGAATACGCGATGAGCCTTCCATCGGAATACAAATTAACATGGTCAGACCGGAAACGCGTGCTCAAGAATGCGTTCTCGAGTGAACTCCCTCCTTCTATCTTTGAACGCGATAAACAAGGATTTGATATGCCGATCGGGGAATGGTTCAAAAATGAACTTGCAAATGACTTTCGGATAGCGGTTACAGCAGTAGACCTTGGAATTTTAGATAATGATGCGGTATTAGATGTTTATTCTGAACACAAGTCTGGCCAGTATGACCATGGGAGGTTCCTTTGGACAGTTTATGTGTTTAAACAGTGGGCTAAACGAATGCAGGATAGTGGGTTTATCAGCAAATGATATAGTGGGGGCATTAATTAGATTAACATGAGTTATAATCAATATCCAGTAATTGAATTCGCGGGGGTTCCTGGAGTCGGAAAGTCAACAATTGTTGCCGAATTGATTCATACTCAACCGACTTTAGTCAAGTCCCCATCTTACACATTAGACCATGAGTCATGTGTTTTGAAAAGAAATGTTTTAAAAATTATAAAGATATTATCAACGACTACTCAATCCCCAACTTTTACCAGACTATCTTTAAAAACATTATTCCAACAACCAACGATGACGTGGTTCAAACAATTACTCAACTGGTATTTAGTTGTAGGGTATCATCGGTCAGCAAACAGCATAACAATCCTAGACCAAGGCATTTTACAAGCAATTTGGTCAATTAGTTATACACTCGGAAGATCTAACGGGCAAGATTTATATTCTCAGTGTGAATCTATAATTCAATCTCCTCCTCAACTGTTTATAGTTCTCACGGCGAACCAAGAGACGATAATTGACCGGCTTAGAAACCGTAAAAGACAGAAAAATGACTATTTACCAAATACCTTTTCTTTCGACCAGGAAACCGTTAAGCAGTCGTGTTTGTTAATGGAGTCTGTCCAAGAAATGTTTCATCAGACAGCTAATGAGATTCCTGGCTTCAACGTTGCTCAGATCGACACTACTGATAAAAATGTATCAGATGTAAAAGAGGAAGCCACTTCTCTTATTAACAGTTTTATTTAAAATAGGGCGATCATAGAATGTGTTATTCAATCACACTTAATTATCTCTTCAACCAATTCATCCGCATTTTTGGAAAATTCCTCAAATGTATGGTTTTTTGCTGTTTCGTATCCTCGTTCCGAAACATTTCGGAATTCCTCAGGGTTATTGATTACTTTGTTGAGTTGTTCAACTAGTGAGTTTACATCATTAATGGGAAAAAGCAATCCATTTACTCCATCATCGATATAATCATTAATTCCTCTAGTATCTGAACCGATGACAATAGTGCCCGCTGCTAGGGCCTCAATACCAGTTGTCACATAACCCTCAAAATATGATGGGATAATCATCGCAAGAGAATTTTCAAGAAGTGACTTTTTTTCATTTCCTTTCACAAAACCTGGGAAAACAACGTTGTTTATATTCTCACTTTGGACTATACTCTCTAACTTCTTCCGCTCTCTTCCCTTGCCTGCAATAACTAACTGATAGTCTGGATGTCTCTTATTAATTATCTCCCAAGCCTTCAATAATACTGGTATGTTTTTCACATTAACCAACCTACCTAGAAATAGCAGCGTTTTTGATTCTGGACTAAAATTATATTGGAGGTGCGTAGTGTTTACACAAGGTCTTAAAATGGATGTTCGGGAATAATTGTGGTAATCCCTAATCCTCATTTCAGTACTAGGGCCCGCGCAAATAATATGGGGCTTTCCTAAGTAGGGAATGGTCCGGTCGACCCACTCAACAACAGTTCCTTTGATTCGACCATCAATATCTTTTGAAGAAGACAATCTAAAATTATGGATAATAACTGCCGTCTTTGTATTTCTTGCAAAGAAGTGAAGTGGAATATGCGGGAGATGGGAGATGTTGTCAATGACCAAATCATAATCATTCGATTCTATAATATTCTTAACCATTCTCCCTCCTTTAAAAGCTTGGATCAATCTTATAAAAGGACTATTTGGATTGGGATATTTGAACGTGATATACTCAATATTATCATAATCAGGTGGTGAATTATCCTTCGCATATGGTGTTAGAACATCTACCTCCCAATTCTTTCTGGCTAGACCTTTAGATAGATTGTGCACATATGTTCCTGATCCACCTCTTTTTTCCGGATCATATGTTGTAATATTATCGCGTAACAAGACTCTTCCACGACTCATAGATTGGTACTAATCTTCTTGGCTAATAATTTTAGCGAAGTTGATTATTACCCCCCCATAAGTTGATTTGGACAAATGCTCGCAGACCCGCACAGTGAGAGCTGCGACGCGGATTTAGAAGGTGCTTGGGAGAACGAGCGGACGGCTCTATTGAATCCGCTGAGGGCAACAAGTTTCATTGTTTGACGTTGTAGAGTGTGACTGCGAGATTGATTCCACGGAACTGGCGGTTACCATATACACGTTCGGATGAAGGAGTCTTACGAGCGCTTGATCACTCAGTTCACGGTTTCACAGATCGTATTAAACGTCGATAACCACGTCCTGCACAGTATCAATGAGAAACGTCGCTTGTATCGCCCACACGTCTCGGTTACAGCGGTTGAGGTAGTGGTTTGATGCCTGTCGACGGTCGAACTAGGTGGCGTCGATAGCGCCGTGACCGAACTACTGAAACAGATGCGCCAACTCGCTGACCAGCATTACCCGGATGCAACTACTCGTATCCGGATAGTACTCGACAACTTCAATACGCATACTGAACAGGCGTTCTACGAGTATCTCCGGCCGGCCGAGGCTCGTCAATTATTGGAACGACCGGAGTTCTATTTCACGCCCAGGCACGAGAGGTGGCTCAATATGGTAGAAATCGAGTTCAGCGTACTTTCATCTCAGTGTTTCGATCAGCGCATTCGGACTCAGCGCTCCTTCGTTCGGATGTGGCTGCATGGGTGCCCCATCAGAACGAGTCATCTTCCTCTATTGATTGGCTGTTTTCGATGACGGACGCTTGAACGAAACTACTACCAGTCTATCCCGTCTCAAATAACGCTTGAAACAACAATAGATATTCTCAGTCATATTGAACGTCACATATTCGGAATTTTCGCAAGATATAATAACTTGTTTGGCGACGTTTTTCTAAATGAGTCTTATCTCTGATCTTAGTAAACGATTCCGAGCTGAACTTGTTGGTCGGATTATTGATGTTATTTCAGGAGGAATACTAATCGTCGCTTTAGCCCATCTACTGGATCCAAACGCATATGGATTATTATTTCTGGCGATTTCCATCTTTGGGATGGCCGAGATACTAAGCAGATTTGGAATCGCAAAATCCGCTGCCCGATTTATAGTTGAACACAGAGGTTCGAACCCCACCCAAATTACATACATCTTAAAATTCTCATTCATCTACAATATTGTTATGATTATAATTGTCTCTGTGGTTTTTTTACTATCACACGCTCATATAGCGTATTTGCTGGAAGAGCCGGATCTTGTTCCCCTTCTTATAGTTGGAGTCCTATATATTGCATTCTCCACTCTTGTCGTATTTAATCGCCACGTGCTGCAAGGGTTTGAGGCAATAGAAATAAGTGCACTGTTAAACGCTGGAGTTAGTATTATCCAACTTCTATTTGCTGTTGGATTTGTTCTCCTTGGATATGGGGTTATTGGAGCACTTGTTGGATACATTCTTGGTTTTATTATTATCAGTATTTTAGGCCTATCTTACATATATATTCAATACTATCGTGGTGGGGAGAAGAGAGATACTGAGATCGATCTTCAACGGCAAATTGTCTCTTATTCGTTCCCTTTGATTGCGACAAACAGTGCAAATGTTCTTGCAAAACAAGTCGACACTATTTTGGTTGGGTTTTTTCTCAACCCGACTGCAGTAGCGTTTTACACAATCAGTAAACAAGTGATCACATTTGTAGAAACCCCAATATCGGCACTAGGTTTCACACTTTCGCCAACATACGCTGCTCAAAAAACAAGTGGCAACTCAGAAACAGCAGCTAGAATATATGAGAGGGCTTTTTCATATGGATTATTATTATATGTACCTGGAGCGGCAGGACTTATCTTGATATCTGAACCGATGATTAGAATTATTTTTGGAAGTGATTATCTTGGTGCTGTCCCTGTATTACAGATACTATCTATCTATGCTATTTTACAATCAATTACTAAAATCACAAGTGAAGGACTTGATTTTCTTGGAAGAGCTCAAGAACGAGCAATCCTCATGGTGATTACATCGGTCTTGAATGCGGTTCTAAACATAATACTTATTCCAATTGTTGGAGTTATTGGAGCAGCAATTGCCACTGTGATCACTTATTCGATCTATACAGTTGGCACAGTTTTCCTTATTACGATAGAGCTCAAAATCAGTGTAAAATTCTTGTTCCAGAGAATAGCGGTAGCCATATCTATATCAGTGATAATATATTTGATTGTTTCACAGTTTATCGAATACATTACCGGTTTTATAACCCTATTTGCAATTGTGGGATTAGGGGTTGTGATTTGGCTATCCTTATTACATATACTTGGGGTTTTTAACGTACGGAAATCATATGAAAAAGTAATTGGATCCGATTAGCATTGTATAGTGGAGCATCGCCGTAGGTGTTTACTGACCAAGTGATACCATACGACGGTTGATTTCGCCAGTTGACGGCACGCATGATGTTGTAGACGATACATATCCGGACGAATTCACGGAATTCTCGATACCAGCTTCGCGCACGCACCATTCAGTTGTGCGTGTGGCTGATCACCGAGAAGACGTTCTCAGACAATGCTCTCTGGCTGTAGAGAACTGCTCGATCCGCGCATTGTGCGCGTAATCGATGAGGACTGAACTCACGATGCTTAATAAGTGGTCCGACGCCTTCTTTCCTCAATTTCTTGCGTAAATGCTCCCTGCCAGGCCAACTCCAAGATCTACTTTCTTCGCGAACCTAACTAACTTAACAGTACTTTGCATTTCATGCCGATAAACGGTTATTCCCCCTTAATATACATTGTGTCGTAGTACCCATCCGAGTATATTTTACTAATATCATTTCTATTATTAAGGTCTTCATAATAGTAACCAAGAGGGTAGTATCTTACCCAGTCAATTCCAGAAACAGTTGGATGTGATAATCTATTTTTATTTATTATTATGTATTCTGATATATTGTCGGGTGGTGATTTTCCATCAATAATCATTGCCATAACATCTTGACTATAGAATTCGCGAGGCACATCATCCGGATGTTCTTCATATTCCCCAGCGACAGCTAAAATTTCTTCTGTAGTCTGAAAGTCAGATGTGAAAGTTCCCTGTCCATACTCGTCATGAAAGTTATACTTGTTAGATGTGGCGTCCCGGTCCGTGGCTGGAGCATTCAAACCATATCCAATTATCGCACCTGCATTTATAAGAGATATACATATGATTATTAATCCAAATAGCTTTATCAGATTCCGCGAACAGTGTTTGTATAAATAATAGGCCGCTATTATTGGTCCTAAGAGTCTTAATGAGCGTAACCTCAATTCACCGATAAGGAAAAAGTATAGTCCCATTTGAGTTGTTGTCGATAGTAATAAAGAAATCAAAAATAGCTCTCGTGGGGATCGAGAGAATGGAGAAATACCTCCGCGATATGTATTCCAAAGGAATCCAAAAATGATTGGAAGAAAAATGATTATGTACCAGAGAGCACCAGATATAAAATAAATATCAGGGTGCTCAACAGAGTAAGCATATGGACGAACTGGACCCTCTTCAGGTGAAAAAAGTGTTTGAACCGATATTAAAAAATCAACCAGTCTATTGCCAATAAATTGCTCAAAAACTTTATCATTGAACCAAAAATATATTACTGTTGAAAGAATCGCCATTCCAGCAATTCCTCTTATTTTGATTGATGGATGAAAATATTTAGAGATTAGAAACCATAATGTCAAAAACCAAAACAATGATACAGACCACATAGAAATGGGAGGGCCCCATAAATGCAATGAAATAAACATTAAAATAGTTAAAAAGGCATCGCGAACATCACTATAAAAAATAAAGTTAAATGTAGTAAGTGAGAATATGAGAAATAGTGGTATTGTTATATAATATTCTTTGTAATGAGGTTCAGCAGCAAAATGAAAAATAATTAGAGCGCCCCCTATGAGAACTGGTATTTCATTTTCTGTTGAGAGTTTCATACCAGCATAGATAAATGGAATTGCTAAGATCGTGACTATCGGGAGATATATCACATAAACTGGATACAAACCTAGTATTTCGGATAGCACACCGAGAAATACCCCTTCAAACGGTATGCCTTCAAATCCATCGGTTATATCTCCATCGGGCATCTGATATGATAATATTCCTACCCTCCTGAATATGAATCCAGAAGATGTTCTTTGATCATACCAATTAATAGAAGAAAAACATACCAGTATAGAAGAGACAATTCCGAATAACTTTATGCTCTGCAAACGCATCTTGGTAGTTGTTTGATTGCCATTACTTAAATAAAGCGATGAAGGATTCAATCTGCTGAAATCCATTGTTACAGGGGGCTCGTGTCTAATCGGCTTTCGCCCAACCAGTGCAGGCGGGCGATGGCTCACTAATTGATCGATCAACTCACTCCCGATCCCTGTCCGGTTTTCGCATTCACCCGACGGTTTTTTCGATCTTTAGTTTGATTTCTTTACCGAATTGTTCTCTTGGCTGATCATCTGGCCAGGCCCTTGCGGGTCATCAACTCAAGTTATAGGTCACTGCTTTCCTAAGTCTTCACTAGCATCTGGTGCATGCGATGGCGGTTCACCTGAAGTTCGACAAACGCGGAGACGTCTCTTGTGACTCTGGAACGATAGAGAGACCTAGGACCAGCGTACCTATCTCTTTCCTAATCATTTCTTCGTAGACCTCTTACTTGGCTGCTAGCTCCGAGATCACGGTCAGTTCGTCCTTGAGGACGGTGCGCTGCCGCAGTTCCTGTCGCCGTTCCCGTACATCCGGTTTCATACGACCCTTCGTGGAACCACTGACTGACGCCACACCCCCATGAGTGGCCGACAACGTTAGGCGTATAGCCCAAATTAACTATATCCCGCGTGTATTGGTGTCTCCCTCTTGGCGGTCACGAATAGCACACCAAACGCCTGAATAAACTATTGCCATCGCCGCTTCCCATTGGCCATTGATGATTCACACAGATCGCCCTCCTCTGAACTCACCACCAACCTGGAGACGACTCGCCGTTCAAGACGAATTTATTCGTCATTAGACTTCACCCGCTCGGCAAACTCCGTCGTGGCGTCTGTGACTCACGCTGGCACAAACGGTCTCTCCGCCAGTATTTCCAGGCTTTTTTGTATCTGTGCGGTCGTCACCGGCGGGACAATCTCGCCAGGTCCCTGCGTCCACGACGTCATCGTAGTCAGCATAAGCAGATGTTGGAGCGGTAATCGCGACAGTCGCTCAAGAACCGTGGCTTCTTCACCTGCCCTATATTCACCGCGTGTCCCTCCTCGCTAACCGCCTCAAGCCTTTCCTCGTTGCTCGTCTCGCTGGCGTGGCGAAACAGCGTAAGTACCTTGGAGCGTCGCCCCACCGGTTGGCCACTTCATTGAAGCCGTAGTCGAAAACCTTGTCGGGGCTGCGTCCTCTCGAAACGCCTGCTCAGCTCCCAGGGCGAGTGGCGCCTTGAACTCCGCGGCATTATAGGGTGGTAAGAACATCTCCTCGTTGTCCATGGTACTCTCAACGCGGCTGTCGAGGTATAGATTTGCCTCGAGTAATTCGTTGATCACGGGGCACAACAATAACGAGATGATGCGTTTTAGTTTGTTTTCCCCGCGTAGCAGATGATAGAAGAGATCAAAAGAATCGTAATTCATGTAGTCGCGGATGTGATTGGTACGAGTGATACGTATAGCCAAGAAATTGGTCTCACAGGCGATCGACGTGCTCATGGATCTCTCGGACCACCGATTCGCGATCCGCAAACAGACCGAACGGAAGAACAGCCTTCTCTACACAGATCGGAGAATCTTCCCCCAGCGGGCGCAAAGATCCCGGGCGAGACACAGAGCGGACTCAGTCAGCCGGTGACAGCTGGAGTCCACGGTTAGAAAGGCATAAGCGGAACTCGAGAGAGAAATCTCTCAAAAACCTCACCACACTTTAACTGGGGGTTGTAAGTATTGGGCCGACTATCTATCGGTTTCTTCGCCAATCGGTTATTGCCGATATCAATCGAAGACAATCAATAGCAAGTACTGAAGACATCAGTTGTCCATGAGTAACTTCTCAAGATCGTCGCGATCACCCCACCGTATCCACTTGTTGTAGTCAATTACTCCGGAACTTCGAGATACTTACTTTCACTCGAGAAAGGAAGTAGCTACAGGGTATAGCTCAGTAGATACCATTTAGTCCCCCCGTCCAAATAGATTTACAGATATGGCATTGGATGACTATTATATTCGTGATTATCGCCCTGAGGATTTGGATGAATATCTTGAACTCTATCGCTCAGTGTTTGAGGCTGTCAGAGACGATAAGTGGTTCCGATGGAAATATGAGGAGCCTCCCTCCTCTGAAAATTCAGAGATAATTGTTGCTGAGCACGAAGGTAGGATCATCGGTGCGCGGTCTTTTTTCTCGGTTAGAATGTCATGCAACAACCGGGAATACCATGCCCTTCAACCGTGCGACACAATGATTTCCCCGGAGCACCGTAGAAACGGTATTTTCACCCGAATGAACCAGAAAGCAATCCAGAAATACGAAAACAGTGATGTTCGGTTCTTTTTTAATTTCCCGAACAAGAAGGCGCTTCCAGGGAATTTAAAGATGGGATGGGAATTTGTACAGCCACTTGAGCGGCATTACCGCATTCAGAACCCCGACAGGATTGCCCAGTTGAAATTTGACAGCAGATTTGCAACCCTTACTGGGAAAGTTGCTTCAGCAGCGTTTCAGGGATATTGTCAAATTCAAAATCTCCGGTCCTCATCAATTTCTGGACTGTCAATTGAGCGGTACGATCATGTCCCAGCTAACGAATTTTCCGAACTTCACAATCAAAACCGGCCCATAGCAATCCATGCTATCCGAGACGAGACTTTCTATAACTGGAAGTTCCAAAACCCAAAATGGGACTATCGTGCATATATTGCTCGAGACAATGGTGAATCCATAGCTGCAACAATCTTTGCATCGAAATCGAACGGGCTGAACCAAACTCGAATCGTGGAGAGTCTCCCGATCCAAGCAGAAAACGCCCCATTTACCGCAACTGAGTGCCTCTATCGTGAGGCGATTGTAGATCATTCTCAAACAGACTTCTTTATTGCTGCTGGAAACGCCATTCCAGAGAAGGTTCTCCGTCGATTAGGCTTCCTTTCAGATGGGTCTATACCGCTTTCTTTTAAACTCACTCAAAAAAACATGGTGGCAAGGAGTCTCAGTGGAGATCTGCCTATTGATCTATCTAATCCTGACAATTGGGCTGTGAACTTTACTGAATTAGATACTACGTGATTTCTCCGTTCTACTGACCCCGAACTGCTTCATTTAGCTGAGCCATTGTCTTTGTTTGAACATCGTCACGGGAACTAACCATACTAAAGAGCTTATCAATGTGTTTTATTTGTTGTTTTGAGGAGAAGTTATAAACGTGGCACCAAAGGTGGACAACCTGATTGTTCTTACTAGCTTGATCAAGAGCTCGTTTAATTCCATATCGGTATGTTCGCCCCCGAAACTCTGTTGGAATTAGTTTGAAAACTGATGGTGGACTTGACCGGCCTCGGGGAAGCAATGGAACAGTGAGCGAAGGAAAGCGTGAGACGTACGTCTCAACAACATCATCCACAGTCCGGGGGGTGTGTGCGAATGGCAGTCCAACAAATAACTCCCAGAAGAGTCCCGGTCGGGTGCTGGATTGTAGGGGTCGACCCAATCTAATAATTTCGATGTTATTTTCTTTGAGAGTTTCCATTTCAGGCTCTTGATGACGGGGTGGAACCAATGATTTCGTTTTAGAACGGTATCTCTCATAATGAGTTCTTTGAGCCTCTCTCAAATCTGCTTGAGCAACGTTACGTGACATATCTTCAAATAGAATATGGCTGTAAGTATGCGTACAGACTTCGTGATTGACATCTGTATTATCAATTGCATTGATAAGGTCAGGGCCGTAGAACAAACCCTTTTGACCGGTTTCCGAACTAAACCAACCAGATGGATACAAATGTCTGTCATTATTTGTATCGCACTTATCAAACAATTTCCCAACAACGTTGAATGTAACTGCAACTGAATGCCGATCTGCAATCTGAAGGAAGAGGTCTAGAAACTCTCTTTCAACACTACCATCAGCACTCAAATGACTGAAATCATTAAGATCATGGGTGCCCCATCCAAGTTCAACCTCAATGCTGACAACGAAAGTTGCAGTCATTATTATGCAATCTTCGGCCAGATGCTATATATGTTTCTGATTCGTCAGGTATCATTGTTCTGAGCGTAGAACCGTGTCTTCCGTCTTCTTGGATGTTCGCTGCTTCGAAACTTTCAACGCAGTTCTCGGCTATGACACTGCTTTGACCATCACTTCCGAGGCTCTGGTGAATCGCAAGAAAGCGCTGACTTGACCCGTCAGACCTAGGGAGTTGAAGCGGGAAACGGCGGATGGTTCATGTCCAAAATTTCCCGCTTCACTGGGAAGGTCGTGGCGTTAGCTAAAAGTGCTGTTGGTGGCCGAGGCGAATCCGCCACCCTGCGGGGCGGCGGATTCGCCGATTACGCCGTTGTTTCGCTACATTGTTTACGGATTTATTTAGAGAAATCCTACCGCGAGGCGCTCGATCTCCTGAGCGAGATGCCACAAATACTGGCGGAGATCGGCCTTCTGAAGGACGATCTCCCTGATCACTCGACGCTCGTGAAGGCGTTTGACAGGGTCAAGATGGCGGTCTGGCGAATGCTTCTGCGCCTGTCGGCGCAACTGCACGAGCCATCTGGTCATGCTGCGATGGACGCGACATTTTTCGACCGCAAGAACGCGAGCAAACACTACTGTCGCCGCACGAATTACCGTGTCCAGACGCTCAAAACAACCGCTCTCGTCGATACTGAGCCACAAGCTGTTCTCGACGTTCACTGCACGACCGAGAAACGGCATGACACCCAGCTCGGTTGGCAACTCGCCCGCGTTGCGGCGGGCGAGTTACCCAGCCTCGCCGCCGACGAAGGCTACGATTGGCAGCAATTACGCGATAAGTTGAGGGAAGAAGGCGTGAGACCGCTAATCAAGCATCGTGAGTTCCGTCTCATCGATCACGCGCATAACGCGCGGATCGATGAACACTCTACGGCCAGAGAGCGTTATCTGAGACCATCTTCTAAGTGATCAAGCGCACGCTCGGCGATGCCGTGCGTGCGCGAAGCCAGTATCGAGATTTCCGTGAAATCGTCCTGATGTGTGTCGTCTACAACATCAAGCGTACTGTGAACTAAGCAAATTCAATGCCGTATAGCGATTCACCACGGCCCTCTAGCCTGCTCCTTTTTCCGGGTTCCGTAATCCTCGAGAGAAGTTCGTGCAACCGAAAGGCGGTACCATCAGCGATCATCACGTCCCCTGCCCGGTTGATATCAGTGTCAACAGCATCAGGAATAACGACCTCGTGGAGCACGGTCTCGACGAGGTCGCAGAAGTACTCTGTGCGAGATGGTGTCAACCGCTGATAGTAGCCGTCTGGCGAACTCGTCTTGTCAACCGTCGAGTTGTAGCTGCATCTAAACCCCGCGAGTGTTCGGCGTTGTCATCGACGAGCAACCAGAGCGCAATTGGTTCATAGAGTTACTCGATGTGTTCGGCCGCCTGGAGTCGGTCGAGCCGTTTCCAGATAGTGTGCCTTGAATATCCGGTTCAATCGATAATCAGACATGGCTGATGGCTCGTGGGGTAGGAAGTAAGAGTGCCTCAAACCGCCCCGTCACAGCTACTTGCGTTACCCAGCGTACCAGCGAGCGTTCCCAGTTCGATTTAAGTAGACCTAACATCAGTAATATGGTTTTTATTGACTAGGTCAGATGGAGTGCTATCTCACAAAGAGTCGAAGGAATCAAACCAGATTCCATCGATTATGATATTATGGACATTTCCGGATTGACGGATCAAACAGTCCTCATTACAGGGGGTGCGGGATTTATTGGAGGCCACCTCGCAGATCATCTGGTATCCAACAATGACGTCCGCATCGTCGATTCGTTCACGACTGGCAGCCGTGCGAACGTCCCCAAAGAGACAACCTGCCTCGACGGTGATATCTGCGACAGGAAAACCATCGAGCGAGCCACCGCGGACGTAGACCTGATCTTCCACGAAGCCGCACTCGTGAGTGTCCAGCAATCGGTCGAAGCCCCCGAGAAAAGCCACGCGATCAACGTCCGGGCAACGCTATCGCTGCTCGAGCGCGCTCGCAAAATTGACGCACGAGTCGTCCTCGCCTCAAGTGCAGCGATTTACGGCCATCCCGAACAGATCCCGATCCGCGAAACAGACGCGAAAACCCCGTCCTCACCCTACGGGCTCGAGAAGCTCACGATCGACCACTACGCCAGACAGTACCACGACCTCTATGGACTTGACACGGTCGCATTGCGCTACTTTAACGTCTACGGCCCACGCCAATCAGCGGGTGACTACAGTGGGGTCATTAGTATTTTCCTCGAGCAAGCCCAGAACGACGATCCAATCACGATCTATGGCGACGGCGAACAGACGCGCGATTTCGTCTACGTCGACGATGTCGTCCAGGCGAACCTCCTCGCAGCCGACTCTGATCACTCGGGAGAGGCGTACAACGTCGGCACCGGCGAGAGTGTCACGATCAACGAACTCGCGGAGACGATCGTAGACGTCACGGACTCGAATTCGGACATCGTCCACACCGAAGAACGAGAGGGAGACATCCGCCACAGCGAACCGGATATCTCGAAGATTCAAACCGACCTGGGCTACGAGCCCACCGTCTCGCTGAAAGAGGGCCTCGAGAAAACGATCCAGGCATCTAAATCCAGCTAGTTCACTCGAAACGCGACTGGCTCACTCGAGTTCCTCAACCGATACCTCCCCTTCGAGGTATGTCTTCTCTTTCGAACTCCCCTGGTAGTAGTCCCTCATCTTCAACCCTCTCGGGCAGGCCGTGTTGCTTGAACTCTCCGAGCCGCTGTTGAACCGTCGAGTAGCCGGTCTCGTGGCCGTGGCGGTTGAGATTCCGGTAGAGCGGCTTTGCCGGTAACTCGAGGACAAGACCACCTTTGAGTGCCAACCGACCGACGCAGAGACGAGTTCGCTATCTTCGTCGCTGTAAAGCGAGTACCGAGTATCCGTAGTCGCTTCAATCCGATGCGGGTACGGTAGCTCGAGAAATTTCCTCAGCTCGATCCATATACGTTCCCAGCGCACCGTATAATCCGATTTCTTCACCTAGTGGCGTCATCTCGAGCGTCGGCGGATCGACGAAACAGAATTCCTCGAGATGCTTCCTCACTCCCTCGAGCAGCCACTCCTCGTTGTTCAACGCCACACCACCACCCAGCGTGACCATCCCTGGGTTGTGGATATTACAGAGCGTCCCGATCCCGGCAGCGTTGTACCGACTGATCTGCTCGAGACATGCTCGAGCGAACGGATCCCCATTCTCAGCAGCCGCAAACACCTCTGGTGCGGTGAGATCCGCCACGTCGATTCGAGCGAGTTCGCTGGCGGTTACAGCGGAGGTGTCCCGCTTGAACCGCTGTTCGACATATTGTGGAATCCCCCGCCCCGAACAGAACGCCTCCCAAGCGCCCGTCACGCCTGAGCTCTCGAGTTCACTCCCTGGATCGATAGAAATCAACCCGAACTCGCCGGCCTGTCCTGACTCTCCCCGTAGCAACTGTCCGTTTTCCACGACACCACCGCCGATTCCGGTGCCAAAGGTTACGTGAATCACGCAGTCGTGTTCCCCGCGACGGCCGAAATACCACTCGCCGAGCGCGGAGGCCGAGCAATCGTTCTCGAGATACACTGGTAGCGCAAACGCACGTTCGACCGGCTCCCGAAGATCGATTTTGTCAATTAACTCCCCGTCGACGGTGTCGAACTTCCGAATACACCCTGCCTCAGGATCGACCAATCCCGGCGCGGAGATTGCCACCGCATCCAGTGGTATTTCTTGCTGCAGTTCCTCGAGCGTCTCGCATACCTGTTCCGCCAGTCGATGCGGCTGTGTCGGTTCCGTCGAGACGTCCATCACGAAGTCTCCCGCCGGCGTTCCGATAGTATAGTGAAAATTCGTGCTCCCGATACCGAAGAGCGCGACCAGATCCATAAGATAGATAACAAGATGCCACACTTAGTAATTTCGGCCGCACTGTCCGATATTACAGAAATACATCCCATAATCGGTAATTGTATAACCAATACTGATTCGCGATCCTGTCTTTTGAAGCTGCCAGAAACATATCTCGAAAACACATAATAGTGGCACCAGCTGTCGGACAGCGTTACGGAGAGTATCGACCGGTACCGATCTGCTAATACGAACCACTCGTCTGCACCTCCCGAATAGTGCCTATAATTCCGAAATTGCCGAGCCGAGACCCCTCGAGACGAATTTCCGCCATCCCCGCGTTCAAATGCCGACGGCGGGAGTGTAGCGTATGGACGACGCATCACGACCCCTGCTGAACACAGACGAACACGCGGTGGGGAACTGGATTTCGATTGGCCACCCGACGGTCGCGGAGGTTTGCGCCCGCGGGTTCGACTTCGTGATCATCGACACCGAACACACCCCTACCGGTCTCGAGTCGCTCGAAAACTCCCTCCGCGCCGTCGAGGCCCTTGAGGAGGATGTCACACCTTTCGTCCGCGTCCCGTGGAACGACCCGGTCCGAATAAAACGTGTACTCGACCTGGGCGTCGCGGGGCTCATGATCCCAATGATCGAAACGGCCGAGGGGGCCGAACGGGCCGTCGAAGCGATGCGATACCCACCGGAAGGCGTTCGCGGCGCTGCCCCGGCACGCGCCTCCGACTACGGACGGACCTTCAGTGACTACTTCGAGACCGCGAACGAGCAACTCACGACGATCGTCCAGATCGAGACCGAACGCGGCGTCGAGAACGCCGCCGAGATCGTCGCCGTCGACGGCGTCGACGCGGTAATCGTCGGCCACGGCGATCTCTCGGCGTCGCTCGGCGTCTTCGGGGAATGGGAGAGCGAGCGATTCCAGACGGCCCTGCAGTCAGTGATAGACGTAGCTCACGACGCGGATACGCCGGTCGGCATGCTCGCAACCGACCGGGATGGAATTCATCGCTGGATCGACGTCGGTGTCGATTTCGTGATTGTCGGTATGGACATCGCGTACCTCGCGGAGGCCAGTGACGCAGCACGCGCAGAGTTCGAGAAACTGACTCGAAGTGACAAGTCACACTGAGCATCCCCCTCATTTCAGTCGATCCCACCGAAACCAGCCCCACCGAGCCACCGAGCGCGTCCGTTTCATTACCCAGCTGTCAGGAAGAACGGCACAGACAGCGATTAAGAGCCGGATAGGTATACAGGGCGGTGTGATACCGACCGAGAACCGGGGGGACGTACGGTCGCTAATGTCAATAATTAGTCTGCAAAAGGCTCAAGAAAGGGGGAACGACCGCTCAACAGTACCACAATTGCAGACGATTCTCGCGGTGGCTGTCATCGTCGCCAGCCTCACCGTCACCACGTGGGCGTTCCCGCGCGAAAGGGGCTACGCGATTGCGCTCGTTGCGATTTCCGCGACCGCAGTCTACGCTATCGTTTCCCCGAGGATTCGGATTCGAACGGACCCGGTCTTTGTCTTTCTCTTCGGAGGCTACTGGATCGGACTGCTGGCACACTACTATTACCACCCACACACCGAACTCCTCTACTACATCCTGGTCACGCCGCTGGTCGTCGGCACGACCGTCATCGTCTTTCCGCAGCTGATCGACGACAACCGAGAGGCGTTCGCGATGGGGCTCACGGCGGTCGCCGTCGTGATCGTCGCCATCGGACTGGTCATGCTACTCCACGAACAGACGACCGACGAGAACCTCTACCGCTGGGTGGGCGAGCCGGTGATGGGCGTTGGGAACGTTCGGACGGTGTCGATCTTCCACAACCCGAACACGTACGGCTTTTTCATGATGGTCGGGACACTGGCGGCGCTCTACACCTACCTCACTCGTCGCGGCGTGATCTGGCTCGTCGCCCTCGCGGTCTGTCTACTCGGCCTGCTCCTCGCGGAGGGTGATGCCGCCTTCGTCGGCTTTACCGTCGCCGTCGTGGTGTTGCTTGCGGGATTCGACCGTCGGTTGGCCCTCGCCGGGTTCGTGTTCGTTCTCCTTGGGGTCTACGTCGCGATCAGCCTCGGCCACGTCGGGGAGGTGATGGAGACCACGCTGATGAGCCGCGTCGACCGGTGGGTGGCCTCCCTCGAGCGCCTCGCGCAGAGCCCACTGTTCGGCATTGGCTTCGTCGACCCCGGCCCCGAAATCGGCGAGAGTAACGGACCGCACAACTCGTACCTGCACGTCCTGTTGAACACAGGTCTCATCGCCGGGGGGCTCTACCTCGGTGCGATTGCGTATGCCCTGGCTCGAGGGATCCGCGCCCGGTGGACGCCCTGGAGTGGGTTCGTCTTCGCGACCGGGATTGGGATTTTGCTGTACATGGCCTTTGAGTCGCACTTTCTCGGTGGGCTCAGCGTCTCCTCTGTGATGTTGGGGATCACGATTGGATTGTTGCTCTCGCTTGAAGAGCGGCCTCGAGAGCATCGAGATAACCGCCTGACCAAAGAGTGATCTCTCGAGGACATGCCCAACGACGCCAAATAAAGCCAGTCCGTGTGTCTGGCGGGAGGTTACTCCACTTCTTCGAGCACATCCCGTCCTCGTTGCAGTGCCGATGTAACTCGAGTCCAGTGGCCAGTTTCGAGGCCATACTCGAGATCGTCGAGAATTCTCGAAAACTCGTATCGAAGAGTGTCTCGAGTTTGCTCGAGTTGCTGCCTCGTTTGGTGCTCACGCTGCCACTTCGCCTCGTACTGCTGTACTAGCGAGGCCGACACCGCCGGACAGTACGCTCGATACGTTTGTCCGCCAGGACTGTATACGAGATTCATGCACTCGAGTTGGTGAATCAATGATTCCACGCGCTCTTTCGGTATATCGAGTTCCTTCGAAACACGTCGAATATTTCTGCGACGGCCTTTCAGGAATTCCAAAACCTGAAGCGTATCATCTCGGCCGATCGCTGCCAGTTGTCGTTCAACGTGAACACCCTCGAGTGAGCCATGACATGTTCTACAGAGCGTGACGAGATTCAGATCAACCCGCGCGTCCGACTTCGGGAGATACTTTCCGGGTACGATATGATGGGTCGACATCGCGAGCGGGAAGTGATCGTAGTTCTCGTTACAGTCACCGCAACGTTGACAGACATCATCATCTCGCTCGTTTATCTGATTCGCCCGTTTTCTCCAGCCGTATCCACGAGAGGAAGCATCGTCGAATTCACTCGCGTCCATCCGTATCACTCACAGTCTCTCTGCCTTTCTCGGTGATCTCGTAGAGTCCCCGAGTCACCTGTTGAACGTAGCCCCACCGACAGAGTCGATCGATAGACGACTGAACCGTCGTGGCTGGTAGTTCCGTCAACTGCCGTACGAGCAGGGGATTGACTCGGTCATCCTCACGTTGGCACACGCGAAGTATTTCGTATCCGTGCTCTGTAACATCCACAATGTCTTCTCTCCGAATAGCGAGCTCTGGCAGTTCCTTGGTCCAGCGTTCGAACCCGTCGCCGGCTGCGTGGACGCTTGTGTGACAACTCCGGCACATCGGAACCAAGTTGTCGAGGCTGTCGTTCGTTCGGTCTCCGTTGATGTGGTGAACAACGATCTTGCTCGTCGCGTCACACTCAATACATTCCTCACCTTTCGCGTTGAGGCACTTCTCGCGGTAGTGTTCACTACTCATTCCCTTCTTCCTCGATCAAGCGCCAGATCACGTCTTCGTAGGTTTCACCCCGACGCTTCCGACTATACAGTTCGTCAGCAAGCTCCTCGGAGACACTAATACTGGTTCGATCGGCCATGTCAACTGCTTGGGTACCGTTCCCCATATAACGCTATGCTATCTCTGAGGTTATAAGATTATGCATGAGTGGTTGAATAGTTTTATAGTGGTGGGCCTATAACCCTCTACTAGGCACGGGGATGTCTCAGAGAACCTGAGGCCGGTGTTTCAGGCACCGACCTCCGTGCTTCTGTGGTCCAGAAGCAATGACTCCTACATCAACCACGCACGAAACAGTTGCGGATGCACCGCCAGCAAACGACGTCCTCCTCGAGCGCTCGGGCAGCTACTACAGCTACCTCGGCGAAGACAGCAAAGGACACCACCATCACGTCGACGAACAGACCAACACGATTTACGTAACCGACGACCGCGCAGAGCGATTTCTCCCCGACAACGCAGGACTGTACTGGTTTCGCGTCACCGGCGAAGCCCACCACGTCGAAGACCTCTCCCAGTACGACGATCGCGACCTCGAGGAGTGGATCGCGTACGTCGACGCAAAACGAGGCTGGGAGGAGCGCCCACCAGCCATCGGAGAAATCGTCGCCGACGTGATCCGAGGTGGCGTCTAATGACCACCTCATTCGATCTTACCGCCCCGCTCGCTCCCACCGACCTCGAGTCGACGGACTGTGAGTTCCACACGATCGGAACGCTGACCGACGGCTTCGAGATCGAGTGGACCCCTACCCACGGCAACCCTAGAAAACTTGTCTTCGAAGCGGGCACCGAGGCGTGGATCCGAACCGAACTCGAGTACAACCCCACCACCGACCAATGGCGAGAGGTCGGCTTCGAACACGTAGAAGACGCGACCCTCACCGACTGCACCAACGGAGGGCCCACCGATGAGTAACCCCGACTTCGAGTCCCTCGCGGACAAACTCGACTACCAGCCACCCTCCCTCAACGTCGGTGATCACGTCCGCGATCGTGAGGAGCCCAGCCAACTACTGCTGGTCGCCCAACACACCGCCACCCCAGCAGCCGAGTACTGCCTCGGCGAGACCACGACGACCGTCGCCGACGTCAATCCGGCGTACGACCCGACCGACGAGGTACTGCTCGTCGCTTACCCCCACTCGGGTGCCGCCGATCTCGCCGACCTCACTATGGGGCCGATCCCACGCGGGCGACTCGAACTCGTGACCCGCTTCCAGGGAGGACCACAATGAGCCTCACAACACTGTGTGGCCACCCTGTCGGGACTCGTTGCCTGCATTGCACTCACCAGTTCACCGCAGGCGACACCGCGACCGTCTTCGCCTCTCGGCCGGCCGGCGAGGAGTGGACGATCCACCGTACCTATTGTACGGCCTGCAGCCCCACAGCGATCCGCCACCCCACCCTTGGCTGTACGGAACTCCTGGTGCGTTGTCGGCTCCGAACGGACACTGATTTCGCCATTAGCGACCCAGAGATACTCGCCTCGAGTCCTCCCACAGAGTGCCGTCCAGTGGCCACACTCGACAGGACTCGAGACACCACCATCGCGAGTGAAACTGCCGATTCAGTAACAAGAGAGGTGGCCAATGGCCGATAATCCAGCGGACCGCCCACCGCGAGAGGTGGCTCAACGCCTCGAGCAAATTGCCGCCGACCTCGAGGGCCTCGAGGACTCTCTGCCGGAGCCACTCACGCTGGCGACCGCTCGCCGGGAGCTCCTCACCACCGCCACTGCCTGTCGGCGCCTCGAGACGGCGAGCTCCGATACCGAGACTCGAGAGGACACGACTAAGCGGTAACCCCCATGGTACCCTCTCGAACACACCCACAGGTCGTAGTTACACCGGTGCCAGTGTCGCCGATTGCCCACTCCCTACCCCAGAGCCATGTTTTCGAACTCCCACGCTGACCAGTCCGACGGACCCGACCGCACAGCGCACGTCGAACAACTCCAGAAACGAGTTGACCACCAGGAAGCCACCATCGAACGCCTCGAGGCAACACTCACAGCCGAACAGCGCAGACGCCGCCAACTCGAACGCCGACTCGCTGCACTCGATCGCGACGTCCAATCGCAGCCCACCGTCGAAATCCGCGGGAAGCACTTCATCGAGAACATCTGGATCGATGGCCTTCCGATCGGAAACGGCGTGCAAATGCGGGCACAGGAGATCGAGGCCCTCGAGGCCGATCTGCTGGCGATCGAGGATCGGGTTCACGATATCGAGGTTGGCGAGATCGATCCGGGCGAACTGATCGCCGAATCCGGCGGGACAGATCTCGAGGAGTTGCTCCCGATCCACCAGAAATACCTGACGGTACAACACGTCCCTCGCGAGCAACACCGGTTGTACGCACGTCAGGAACTCGCCGCACGACTCTTTCCACATTTCGAGCAGTATGCCCACACGAACGAGGGACGGATGGTACTGACGTCGAACGACGTCCGCAAGATCATCGATCG
This sequence comes from Natrononativus amylolyticus, assembly GCF_024362525.1. GTDB lineage: Archaea > Halobacteriota > Halobacteria > Halobacteriales > Natrialbaceae > Natrononativus > Natrononativus amylolyticus. The sequence continues at coordinate 11,596 of NZ_CP101459.1, read as the reverse complement.
CGAGATCTACTCGCCTGAACTCGCGAAGCACCTCGACGTTGATAGCCCGAACAACAACACGATTCGCGAGTCGATGAAGTGGATTGGGACATTCGGTGCTGACCTCCTCGAGTTCAACGACGAACCAAAACAGAACCGGATCGTCGCCGACCGTGACGACTGGCTCGCATACACCAGGCGAGTGACTGCGAACGCACTCATGGTACCTGAGGAGACAGCTGAACCGACTGACCTCGAGACGGAACCTACTGCACCGTCTCTGCGAGGCGACTCGGAGGTCAGGTTTGACGGAACACCTGACGACGAATCCAGCAGGTGATTACAGTGTCGTAACCACGACTCGAGAGACCGCGTAATCAGCGCGACTCCACACGATCCCTCCAAAGGGGGACCAGTGATACATTGTCGCTGGTCTGCGGTGGAATGAACGGTCGGCTACTGTGAGGTGTCTCCGATACTCGTTTTCTACTCGTCTAGACGCGTCGAAACGAGGTGTCTCGCGTGATTACGCCACAGCGTCGGCGGTGATTACAACACCGTAATCACTCCTCACTGGCTCGTTCCAGATAATGTGGGGCGTCGTGAACCGAAGTAAATCACTATGCGGGCGGCTACCATAGAAGCTGAAGAGAACATCATGAACAGGAGGACCAACATCGACGATCATCTATCATACGAATACGAAATTGAGATCAATGGGCACTCAGTTGAGTTCGGTATTCATTATCAAAACTCCATTTGTGATCCACAAATTTGCTGGCGAATTGATGGTGGCGAATCTGCTGGGAAATGGGCCCAACTCAAAATTCCAGATACCGCATCACATCCACCGTTAGAGCCATACATTACACTCGAGGTAGCTGATCCACAGCTCGTTTTCGGACGGCTCGGCGACGAGTACGTAATAATTGGCGATGAAAAGCGAAATTCGGTCCCACTTCCTGCGGAACTTGCTAGTGAACTGCGTGATCAGCTAACGCACCTTGGGCGAGTTAGCGAATCAGACTCAGTCAGCGATGATCCGGCGGCATTTCCATCACTGATTCGAGATCCAGACCTTCCCGTGTACCCTGTAGAATGGGAGGTTCTTGGATGGGACGAGAGTACCAAAACCATGTGGTATGAGCTATCGAACTTCCCACTGGCTTCTGAGCAGTGGGCCATTGAGTGGGAAGAACAAAAAGCGCAATCACCTCGAGCATATCAGATTGAAGACGGAGATTTACTCCTGCGAAAACACTATTGGGTGAGTACCTCCCACCCAGACGAGAGCGACCTTACCGTCCACTAATCTCGTTCTTTTCAGATTATTTGTAGATCAGCCCTCTTTCAGCACTTGTGAGAAATCGAATTTTATGTACAATTCCGTATGCTAACCTGAGGTGCCAGTATCACTCGAGCGATATCCGTATATCCAGGACTCAAAGATCGAGGGTAAGTCAGTGCTCAGAATACTAATCCTATACCTCAACTCCGATACATCATAGAAAGCGTTTCGGGGGCTTTTTCGCGTCGTCAGCAAAAGCACGCCCCGTGTCGAACGCCGAGCGCATCAGTGGACTACTGGAATTAACACGACCAGGAAACGCCATTGTAGCCGGAGTGCTGACGTTCACAGGTGCGTTTGTCGCTCAGGGAACAGAGGTCGTTGCTTATTCAGAATCAGTTACGCTGGCAGTCGCGATAACAATCCTGGCAACGGCCGCTGGCATGGTCCTAAATGACTACTTCGATAGGGATCTCGACCGAATCAACGATCCCGAGCGGCCAATCCCTCGAGGAACTGTGTCACCACGGATAGCACTCATATTTAGCATCGTGTTGTTCATTGTGGCTGGCGGTCTCGCCTTTACACTACCAGTAGTGGCTACGACCATCGCTTTGGTGAATCTCTTTCTACTGGCAGTATATACGGAGTTCTTCAAAGGACTACCAGGAGTGGGAAACGCTGTGGTTGCATTTCTTGGTGGTAGTACGTTCCTTTTTGGGGCGGTTGCAGTTGATCAGTTGACGGTCCCTGTAACAGTCCTCTTCTTGATCGCAGCATTATCGACGCTCGCCCGCGAGATCATCAAAGACGTCGAAGACATCGCAGGCGATCGCGAAGAGGGATTGAACACCTTGCCGATCGCCATTGGAGAACAACGAGCGCTCAGTATCGCAATGGTGCTACTCACGGCTGTAGTACTGACTAGCCCTCTTCCGTACGTTATTGGAGCACTCGGAAAATCATATCTTCTTCTCGCGGCACCCGCAGTTTCGATGATGTTTTACGCAGGGTATCGGAGTTTTACCGACCCGACGGCCGGGCAATCGCTACTCAAGAAGGGAACATATCTTACTGCAATAGCGTTTATCGTAGGTCGCATTACGGTCGTTGTGTGATCTGCGGGATAGTGATGATTGAGGCCGTCATCAAGCCCGATACGCGATCTTCCGTACGAGATAAGCCACTACAGTGCTCAACTATGACGTCTCTCGACGTGTAATCTGCATCGGTAAGCCGTTTTTCGGCCGTGTCGTGATTTCTGGTTCAACTGTAAGCGTCGTCTCTTCACCTGCCCACTCGAGAGTCCATTGCTGCCCGATCGTCGCTAATACTAGTGCCGCTTCCAGACGGGCAAACTCTCGGCCAATACATGTTCGACGACCGCCACCAAACGGGATGAACGCATGATTAGGTAGATCGTCCTCAAATTCTGCTGTCCATCGACTGGGTCGGAACGATAGCGGATCATCATAATACCGCTCATCACGATGAACTGCCATAACCGATAAGTGAACCTCCTCGCCAGCTGGAATCCGATATTCACCAATTTCGACGTCTCGCGTCGTTTCGCGGGGTATGGTGTGAATTGGCGGATACATCCGAATCGTCTCAGTGACGATTTGGTTTGTGATTTCTAAGTCAGGAATATCTTCTTGAGTAGGGAGGTCACCATCCAGCACCGTGTCGAGTTCTTCATGAAATGCGTGTTTGATTTCGGGATTCGTTGCCAGCGAGTACCAGGCAAATCCGAGCGCTGATGCAGTCGTCTCATACCCAGCAAAAATCATCGTCAGCAGCTGATCTTCAATCTCTGTTTTGCTGAGGGTACCCTGATCACTTTCCTCACTTGCCTGATGGAGTTTCGATAAGAGAGTATCTTGTTGAGGTTCACTTGAGAATGGACTCTGCTGATCTTCTAAACTTCCGCTATGATCTGCTAGTAGCCGGCGAATTTCCTTTCGCAGGACCCCCTGTGAATTAGTGAATTCTCGGCGTGACGGTGTTGGCACCCAACTTGGCAATAGCCATGATGTTGGAACGAACCACTTATTGAGCCCATCTGATGCAGCACGAAGGTCGTCGCCTTCTTCAGGTGGCAGCTCACGTCCAAGAAGTGTCGAAAAGAGAATCTCCAAGGTGAGGTGGTGCATCTCTGACTCGATATCATGGATTTTGCCTGGAGTCCATGTGTCGAGTCGTCGCTGTGTAGCGGCGACCATCTGATTACCATACCCTCCGATCCGTTGCCGATGGAACAACGGCTGGAGAATCTTTCGTTGGTAACTCCACTGTCTACCTTCCGTAGAGAGCAATCCGTTACCGAAGACTCGCTGAAAATCTGCAGTTTTCCCGAACGAATCGACCTCAGTTACGAGGACTTGTTTGAAGTATTCCGGATGAGCCAATACATAAACATCTGTACCCGGAAGTTCCATAAGATAAAGATCGCCGCATTCACTTGTTGCACGGTCTATAAAGTCAAATGGGCTACGAGCAAAATCAAGAGCGTGTCCTATGAGTGGATGTCCAGAAGGAATAGGTGGATGTCGGATTTGTGAGTCCATAGTCCAATACTTACTAGCCCACAAATAAATCCACTGCCGAATTAAATCCACAAATATGAGGACGAATTAACCAATTTGGAAAATCAAATGAAATAGTGATTTTTCCATTTCCACTGTTGGAATAAAAACCGTGATTAGAGTAGAGCGGAAGAGAGGAGTAAGAGAGACAGTGTCCTCGAATACAAGACGGGCAAAAAATCCCCTCACAAGGGAGGAACTCGTTGTACGCGATGTAATCAACGAGACGGTCGATACAGCACGTCTCGAAGTTCTCCGTGGACTCAATGAGTTCTCGAACCCAGTCACACAAACAGACCTCATCAAGCAGGCAGACGTCTCTCGGCAAACGGCCTCTAACCATTTGGCTGTACTGCGCGATCGTGGATTCGTAAACAGCCACGAGAGGGGCATCGAGCTTACCGCCGGCGGAAAAATGCTTCTGGACAGTATCGAAACCTCTCTCGGTACGATTTCGGCAGAGAGATTGTCGTATATGACTCGTTCTGATCACCCTGCTACCCTATTGCGAGAGTTAGAAGAAAGCAAATTTCGTCTAACAGAGCTACAGACGAAGATAGAAGGCTCGCCTTCTCGGCCGACAGTTAGACGGATTCTTGGAGAGTTCGACGAGTTTGGCTGGACGGAGGATCTCAGTGGTCAACGACAACTCACAGCGACAGGCACACGTGCGTTATCTGCCTATACAGAATTGGGGATCGCGGTTGAGCAGCTTATAGAAAAGGCAGCCTGGTTACAACGCCTCCCACCAAAACATGCGACCGTTCCGCTACCTGAATTGGCTGACACGGAGTTGATAATCTCCGATCCAACTCGTCCTTCGTTGGCACTGTGGACAGCCCTCAAATTGTATGACCACAAAACAAGCAAGTTCCGAGCGCTTTGCTCGATCTATAACCCAATTTTGTACCACGCATATCGAGGTCTTCTCGAGCTAGGCATCGATACGGAGGTCATTTTTGATTTGCCAAGCTATCTCGAGGCAAGAGAAAATCGGCAGACACAGTTTGTGGTTAGTGAAACGGCGTATAGAAGTCATCAACCGTTGGTGCTCGACCAAGCACATACCCTCGGTATCGGTATCTACGATACACGCAAGGTTGCGGTTGCGGCTTACAATGAGTATGGAAGCGGAAAACACATTGCCATGATTGTAAGTTCGAATAGACAGATGGTCGATTGGGGAATTGACTTGTATAATTCTTATCGCGTTCTGGCTCGGCCACCATCTGCAGTGGAAAGCAAATAGCAACTCTCACACATATATACAGTGTAAACGCCAGTGACGATATAGTCTTCTCGTGAGAAGAAACTGCCAGTGAAAAACGGTGGTAAACTGGAGAGCTAAGGGAAATCAGAATCCCACTACCCGAGGGATTTCATCCTTCTTCGGTAGTCGTATTATCGTTGACGAACTCCTCCGGTTTAGCATCGGGATCATGGAGATACCGTTCTCCAAGTTCAGTGATCGCATAGTAGCCACGAACTTCCCCGGCATACGGCTGATTGACGAGGCCGTGGTCAGTCAGATCACCGCTCAATCGGCGAGAGACGTGTCGCCACGAAGGAGCCTCCTCACCATACTCCTCACGGAGCCCCAGTCCGATCGCCTTCGGGGGAAGTGCAAACCCTACTCGATCAAGCAGGGTGAGAATATATTGGTCAGTTTTGGTCATCCACGGCACCATCGGAGGTGGCATTGACTTACAATACATCAATCTAGCGGCTTAACCACAGTGGATTTGCCGGTTAGATACATCACCATGAACTATTTTCTTCATCGTGATGCACACATTTATTACCAGCGGTGGCAATACATCGCTTATGCCAGAGGTGAGCCTCGTGAGAATCACTCACCGCTCGAGGTCACGTGGCTCCGGTGAGCGAACGAACGGAAAGTGAGTTCCAAGGCACTCGTTCGCGCGCTCACCGAGCAATACTCTGGCACCAAGATATGTACGCAACCGGACACCAGAGTACTGAACGGTACGGAACCTTGACTTGTAAGTCTTCCCTAGGGCAACACGTACGTGCTCAGCAGTCAGCGGCGAGACTGTACTTGGTGACGACAAGTAGCCTGCTTGTTGGGGGACGAAACGAGTAGCCGCTGTGTTCTGGTTACACTACACGGTGCTCTCCGTGTATCGCTCACATATCGTCGTTTCTCGAGTAGACGATCCAGCATGTTCACCCATCACCACACGGCTCGCATTAACGACGTACAGCTCGCTACCCCGTCGACCGAATTCCAGCACCTCGCTCAGAGTATCTGGAAACGCTTCGACCGAAGCGACCACCGAGAAACACAGACCGCCACACAGGCTCACACCCTCGAGACCGACGGTGGAACCGCCCTCGAGGACGAACCCACCGATGACACCCTTGCCCTCCACGTCGGCGACCACGTCCGCGACCGCGAAGACCCCACCCAACATCTGCTCGTTGCCGGCCTCACAGATACCCCAGCGAACGAGTACTGCATCGGCGGCACCACCACGACCGTCGCCGACGTCCACCCCGAATACGACCCAACCGACGAGATCGTCAAAGTCGCCTATCCTCGAGCAGCCGCGACTCGCCTCGAAGAGCTCATCGTCGGTCCCGTCCCACGTGGTCGCCTCAAGCTTCTTACTCGAATCCAGGGGGACGATATGTAAATGACGTTCAACGGAACCCTCCTCAGCCCACCCGCGATACACCACTGGCTGTCGACTGCTCACTCTACGAGAACACACGCTCCCTAATCGAATGTCGACCGAAAATCAGGACCTCGGAGGGAGCACAGCGCGATCGCCTGAGGAAACCCCAAATAACGTCAATCAACTCTCTCGAGAATTCCAACGACTTGCTGAAGTAGCCCAACAGCTCCACTCGAACGTCGAATCACTTGCAGCCGACAACCGATCGCTTCGCGGCCAGCTTGAGGCCCAGCACGAGCGCATCACCGACCTCGAGAAGCGAATCGACAAAAGCGACCAGACACGGACAGACCTCGCACAGAAGGCCACCCAGGCAGCGAGTGCGGCCGAACATGCGACGGAGATCGCTCGCGCTGCAAGCGCGAAAGCCTGCCAGGTCGAAGCGAGCCTCGAGGCCACCACCGATCCATCTGAAGAGCCCACGAGACAATTCCCCGACGACGTCGAGCCATCGACGAGCCCGCTAGATTTCTTCGCGAACTGTCGCCAGTACAAGGTCAAGAAACGCTTTGTCGACGAACGCAGCGAGCACAACACCTATCGGGCACTGTTAGTCACCCAACGCTGGGAGGAGTTCGCAACCAAACGCACGGATGGTAGTGGCGTCTTTTACACTCGTGAGGACGTCCGCCAGGCGCTGACTGCGATCATGGGCGAAAAGCCCCACGGGACGACCATCACGCGCGTCTGGGAAGCGATGGACCGGCTTGGTGGGAGTGACCTTGAGGCGTCGACTCGCCAGGTGAGTCCAACCCAACCTGCCACGCAGATTCTGACGATGGATCGCGAGACGGCTGTCGGACTCACAGAGAACCGGTACTGTCACCTCGATTTACTCGAGGAAAGTACCGTGACCGAATGCGGCGTCACACCCGTTGTGACCCAGCCCGACGCCGACCCGCCGTGAGAACACAGAGATAGCCACCCACAGGATAGGGATCACCACTCGCACGATCATGGACGTCGACTCATCGGTCGACGTCGCCGCTCTCGCTAGTCACAACGACGAGGAACGCCTTCCTGATTAGTAGTGGTGGGAGTGAAGATAACGCAGAATCCAGGGTTGTGGTCCTACTCGCGCTCACAACGGGTGTGACCGATCAGTACGCCGATCAACTGGTGTCTCGGCTCAACCTGAGCGGAACGGTGAAGCCACTCGCCAAGCAATTGGTCCCGCGAACGATCGACGCCCTCCAGGGCCTCACCAACCACCGCCTCGATCCGCAAACGCACCGAACGCAAGAACGGCCTCTCGTACACCGAACGACGGCTGTGCCTGCCCGCGGACGCCAAAGTTCCGGGCGAAACGATCCACTGGCGACAGCTGGCGGCCACGGCGACCGCTGACCACGGACCCGAAACACCCTCGAGAGAGCAGCCACGCTCCAAACTACCCCCACCACACAAAGCCAGCGTAGGTGTCCATCCGGATCGACTACCTGTCGGTCTCTCCGTCGATCGATCTGTTTTCGGGCCTGACTCGAGACAGTCGTGACTGATCGTCCCCCGAATCGCTGTCCGACCTGTCAGCAGCGAACGGGGCAGAACACGCGCTCTCGCCTCCTATTCACATCGGGTTCACCTGTATCGACGATACCGCTCACGACAGTAACACTCCCTCCGCATGTCGGTCGGGAGACCGTCGATTGGGCGACGAAGCGGCACCTACGTCTCGTCGCCGCAGAGACACTCGTGACCCCGGCGAGACCGGCCAGTAACGTATGCATGCACTTCGACGGCGAGTTCGTACATCGCGTCGGCACGAGCAGCTGAGGCGAGTCCGTCCTGATAGTACGTTTTTGCCCGGTGGTCGCGCCAGAGATCCGCGAGATCTGCTGCCATCGACTCCCCGAAGACACCGGCGGTTGCCGCCTCCCGGTAGACTCCGGGATGCGTACCGGGGAGATCGGTCGGCTGCATCGTTCCGCGTTCAAGGAGCCGGAATTCCACGGTTCGTTCGATGGCGACGAACGAGGCTTCGATTACGAGTGTGTAGTAGTTGGCATCTCGTAGTGCCTCGGCGCCGGCGAGCAAGCGACAGGCCTTCCGCAACTGGAGGAGTGCGGCGTCATCGACGTCGAGCCCGGCTTCGATCGCCGTCGGACGGCGGTCGAACGCGGCCTGGGCGCTGTCGATGAGTTGCTCGATTCGCGTACTACTCATCGGCAAGCACCTCCTTTCGGAGCGAGTCGAGTCGGTCGCTCCCGTCCACCGTAATCCCTTCGTCGAAAATCTCACGGAGTTTTGATCCGGCTCTACGTGCACTCTCCGCGGATTCGACGTACGGCTCGAATACGAAGCGGTCACCGTCGAAGCGTTCGGTCTGGAGCTCGGCAACGATATCCGTGATGCGACGGCGGGCAGCCGTCCGGTCACCGTCGACGACGACGAAGCAATCGATGTCGCTCCGGCGGTCAGCGTCGCCGCGGGCGACGCTCCCAAACACGACGACCCCGAGCAGCTCATCGATGTCGTCGGCGTCGGTAATCGTCTCTCGAACGCGGCTTACGAACGCTCGGATCGGCGGATGGAACTCCGACTGTGCAACGGCGAGGATCGGGTCGTCTTTTCGGAGTCGGTCCGGGTTGATAGCGACGTAGTTTCGTTGCGGTGTCTCCCGAATCTGTACGGCACCGATACTCTCGAGGAGGTCGACAGCCCGCCAAACCGTTGAGCGGGTCACACCCGTAGCGTCGACGAGCTCTGGGATCGTAAACTCCGTGTCGTGGGCGTCGGCCAACAATCGAAGGATGTCATCTGCGGCTCCGATACGAAAGACATCGGTCTCCGCGTTTGGATAGGCATCGATACAGACTGTTATACCCTGTTTCGCCATTTCAGACACTATCTGATTTTGTGCAACGACATATAAATAGGTGGCGGCGAGGACAGTAGACCGCCGTCCTGGAAAACACGCAATAAATTTATAGAATTATATTGGAAGGGGGAGACCTTCTCCTTGTCTTCCAATAATCCTTTTGTCTATTGCACAGAATTGTGTAACCATAGGATGTACGAAGTATGTGGCGAGAAGGAGCTCAAGGTCATCCTCGCGCTCAAGTCGGGTGATTCCATCTCCGGCGTCGCACGGAAGATCGACGAGAATCGAGAGACCGTCCGTCGAGTCGTGAACCGTCTCGAGGAGGCAGGATACGTCGCATACGATGATGGCCTCCATCTCGTCGATCAGACAGTCCGAAACGCTGGTCTCGAGTTCCTGACGGCGTCAGCAGACACCTCGCCACCGTCGATCTCAGAAGCATATGTCCTCCCGCAGTTTGCAGGTATGGAGTATGCATACACTGCCATCGATGCGGTCTACGTCTGGACCCGCGGTGGTTACCAGGTCGCTCGCGACCCAGAGGACTATCCACTGTTTATCGCCGTCTACGAGTCCAACCTCGACGCCTGGGCGGAGTTCTTCGATCGGTTCGGAATCTCGACTGCACAAGAACGGCGGCCCACCGAAGACTTCGACGGCGCCATACAGGTCGTTTTCGAACCCCGGTCACAGGTCGATGCCGAGATGGTCGACGGACGGCCCGTCATCCCGCTCCAGGAGACCGTGGCGTTCGCAACCGAGTACTACGCGACCTTCGAGTCGGCACTCGACATGCTCGGTCGGATGTACGACGACGTCGACACTGACACGGCCTACCGGATGGAGCCAGCCTAAGACTATATAATAGTAAATCATTATAGTCTCAATGGGTTCAACCGAGCATTCCTCAGCGGCGCCGGCGACTGAGACTATCAGGGACGATCGCGTGTTTCGAGTGACGCGGTGGAGCGGGTATATTATCGCGCCGGTGCTGTTTCTGGCGTTCGTCACCCTCTATTTCGCTCCGAATCAGACGGGAGTCTATTTCGCCTGGGAGATCAACCCGGCGCTCACTCCCCTTTTGATGGGTGCCGGGTACGGCGCCGGTGTATACTTCTTTTATCGGGTTGTCACGGCAGATGAATGGCATCGGGTCCACGTCCTCTTTCCGGGGATCGCCGTCTTTACGTTGGCGATGGCTATCGCGACGTACCTTCACTGGGAAGCGTTCAACCACGGGCACTTCTCCACCTGGCTCTGGGTGTTCCTGTACATAGCGACGCCCATACTCATTCCGGGTCTCTGGCTCTATAACGGTCGGACTGATCCCCGAACACCAGCGTCTGATGAAGCGATGATACCGTCGATCATTCGCTGGACGAGTGGCGCCGTCGGGATCGTGCTGACCCTGGCGATTCTGGTCTTGTTCGTCGTTCCAGACCTGATGATCAATTCATGGCCGTGGGCAGTGAGCCCACTCACTTCGCGGGTGCTTCTGGGCTGGGCAGCGGTGTTCAGCGTGGTCAACGTGTATTTTGCGTTCGAAACTCGATGGAGCGCCGCCAAGATCCCGATACAGAGTCTCGTAATCTGGTTTGCGTTGCTACTCCTCGGGTTCGGCCGGTCGTGGACCGATGTCGACCCGACGAACCCAGTCCTCTGGATCGTACTCGGTGGTATCACGATCTACCTCGTCGGATTATCCGGTCTCTACGTCCTAATGGAGCGGCGAAATACGGAGAGCACTGAGAACTGAAACGGTGACAGAGAACGGCCCGAAAGCTCACAATTCACCCGTACTTCCCTCACGCTTGTGTGGCCACGTGCTTACACTGTCGAATGAAGTCGAGGAGTACGCCTTCTAATCGACGTCGAAGACGCCGCAAGCGCGTTCATTCGCTGTGCCAATGGGAATACGATCTCTCTCGAGGTCGTATGGCAAACCAATGGTCCCGAAAATAAGACGTTCGTGATCAACGGCACTGAAGGCGGGGCGGAGTTGGCCCTCGGCGGGAATCGGATCGAACTCTTCAATGGGGATCGACGAACGACCCTCGAGGTCGATCGGATCGACCCGTACGAGCGACAGGCGCGTTCGTTCTTGAACGCAGTCGAAAACGGCGTCGACCCGAAGCGAAACACGGTCTTCGAGGGATTGTCAGTCCAATCCGTGATCGACAGCGTATACCAGTCGTCTCAGAATACCACACAACTGGACGGCTCT